>JBILYE010000091.1:0-13332 GCA_044377925.1 Caulobacter sp.
TACCCACTTCACCCCGACCTACAATCCCTGGGACCAGCGGCTGTGCCTGGTGCCCGACGACGACCTGTTCAACGCCATCAAGACCGGTGCGGCCAGCGTCGTCACCGACCATATCGAGCGCTTCACCCCGACCGGCATCCTGCTGAAGTCTGGCGCGGAGATCGAGGCCGACATCATCGTCACGGCCACGGGGCTGAACCTGGAAGTGCTGGGCGGGGCCGAGTTCGCGGTCGACGGCAAGCCGGTGATCTTCAGCGAGACGCTGAGCTACAAGGGCATGATGTACAGCGGCGTGCCGAACCTGGCGTCGTCGTTCGGCTACACCAACGCCAGCTGGACGCTGAAGGCGGACCTGACCTGCGCCTATGTCTGCCGGCTGCTCAACCACATGACCAAGACGGGGCTCGCCCAATGTACGCCGGTCCGCAAGCCCGGCGATGAGGGCGACCAGGACTGGCTCGACTTCTCCTCGGGCTATGTCCAGCGGTCGGTGCACCTGTTCCCGAAACAGGGGGCCAAGGCGCCCTGGAAGCAGCACCAGAACTATGCGCTGGACCTGATGACCCTGAAGTTCGGCAAGGTCGAGGACGGCGCGATGGTGTTCTCGAACCCGGTGGCGAAGGTGAGCGCGCGGCCGGCGGGGAAGACGCTGGCGGCGTAGGTCCTCACCAATCCTTCTCCCGACAAGCGGGAGAAGGACTTATGGGCGCGTCTTCGGCAGCGCCCGCATGCCCAGCAGGGTGATGCCGATCAGCACCGCTTCCACGACCATCGGCGGGACAACACCAGGCCCGCCGCCGGTCAGCAGCAGGTTCAGGGTCCGCCCGGCGAGCGCCAGGCTCAGGATCAGCAGGACCGGCCACAGCCAGCGGCTTTCGCGGCGCACCGCCGCCATCAGCGTCAGCCCGCCGGAGGCGGCGAAGAAGGCGGCCATGTCGGCGCGGATGGTGCCGAGGCCGGCGACGCCCTGCGGCGACAGGAAGAACTGGGCGGCGGCCTCGGCCGGGGCCAGCCAGAAGCGACTGGCGATCAGCAGGGCCAGGGTGCCGACGAAACCGAGCAGCAGGCGGGCGCCGATCCGGCCCCAGGTCTCGCCGGCGCGGCGCATCACCAGCCCAAGGCCGGCCAGCACGAGGACCAGCACGACCAGGGCGCCGATGACCACGGGCCTGTAGGTCCGCACGATGCTGCGGGTGATGTTCTGTGTGACCTGCTTGTCGGCTGTGTAGCCGGCCGGGACCTCGGCGACGCCGACCCGTTTCGCCCAGGCGTCGTAATCCGCTTTCAGGGCCGCCAGCTCGGCCGGCCTCGCCAGGGCAAGGTCGTTGGTCTCGCCCGGATCGCGGGTGATGTCGTAGAGCCGCCAGGCCGGATCGGCCAGGACGCCGGCCCCCTTGATGGCCTTCAGGTCGCCCTTCCACAGGGCCGCCTCGCCGGCCGCCTCCATGGCCACCGGGGTGGCGGCGTCATAGGGGCTGGCGACACTTCCGGTCAGCACGGGGCGCAGGCTGCGGCCATCGAGCGGATGGGCCGGGGCGACGCCGGCCAGGTCCAGAAGGGTGGGGGTGATGTCGGTGATGATCGAGAAGCCGCGGGTCACGATGCCCGCCTTGACGCCCGGCCCCGAGAGGATCAGCGGCACGCGGGTGCCGCCTTCCGAGGTGTAGAACTTGAACAGGGCGAACGGCGCCGCCGAGGCGCTGGCCCAGCCGGGGCCGACCGCGCTCCAGGTCCCCTTGCCGCCGGGTTCCGGCCTGTAGCCGACGGCCCTCAGCCAGGTGCGGAAGCCGGCGTCGGAGACGGGATCGGCGCCTTCCGGGCCGTTGTCGGACAGGACGACGAAGACGGTGTTGTCATAGGCGCCGGTGGTCTTCAGGTGGGCGACCAGACGGCCGAGGTTGGCGTCCATGGACTCCAGCATGCCGGCGTTGACAGCCATGCGTTTGGCCCAGGCCTGCCGGTCCTTCTTCGACAGCTTGTTCCAGTCGGCGACATTGGCCGGCATGGGCCCCATCGGGGTCTCGGCGTCGATCAGCCCGGTGCGCACCGCGCCGGCCTTGCGGGCCTTCCGCAGGGCGGCCCAGCCATCCGCGTACTTGCCCTCATACTTGGCCATGTATTCGGCCGGCGCCTGGACCGGCATATGGATGGCCAGCATCGGCAGGTAGGCAAAGAAGGGGCGGCCGTCCTTCGGGGCGCTGTCGATGTAGCCGATCATCCGGTCGACCAGCAGCTGCGAGGAATAGAAGTCCTTGGGCAGCGTCGTCGGCTTGCCGTCCTCGTACCACTCCTTGCCGGTGTAGATCGGGAAGTAGGGCCGCTGCTGGAAGTTGTCGCCGCCGGTGGCCTCCAGGGCCAGGGAGCGGTCGAAGCCACGGGCGTTCGGCAGGGAGGCGGCGTCGTGGCCGAGGTGCCATTTGCCAGCCATGTAGGTGCGATAGCCGGCCGCCTGCAGTTGGCTGGCGACGGTGACGACCTTCTTGTCGAGTTTGCCTTGATAGGCGGGATTTCCCCGGTGTTCCGGCGGCGTGCTCTCGGGCAGGTTGGCGACGCCGGCGGTGTGACTGTCGATGCCGGTCAGCAGCATGGCCCGCGAGGGGGCGCACATCGGCGAGGCGTGGAAGTTGGCGAACCGGGCGCCTGAGGCGGCCAGGGCGTCGATGGTCGGGGTGGCGATCTCGGAACCATAGGACCCAAGATCGGTGTAGCCGGCGTCATCGATCAGGATGAGGACGATGTTGGGCGGCTTCCCGGCCACGGGCGGCCCCGACGGAGCGGCGGTGCTGGGACCGAAGGCGAGCAGGGTCGTGAGGCCAATGAGCGCCAGGACCGCTCTCGCCGCCCGCCTGATCTGGACCATGGATGTTCCCCGCCTTGTATTGGCATGAATGATGCCAATATATCATACAGCTGTCGAGGCCCCGGGGGTAACTTTCGAAAGTTGACGGCAGCGTCACTCTTGGCCGCGAGGCGAGGCTGGCGCACAGTAGGAGCCAGACCGGCCCTCCGAAGAGGCCGGCGGGAGAGACCAGACCGATGGCCGATGACGCGCCCCTGCCCAACCTGCTGCAACTGACGCCGATGGATCCGACCTACCGGGCCGATCCGCATGTGGTGCTCGATGACCTGCGGGCCCGCTGTCCGGTGCACCGGGACGAGATGTCCGGCAACTTCATCCTCAGCCGTTACGCCGACGTGCGCGCGGTGGTCTCCGATCTCGACATGCTGCGCGACCCGATCCACGCCGAGGAAGGCGCCATCCTGCAGCGGCGGTCCCTGGACCAGATCGATCCCAGCCTGCCGCGCAGCCATGTCTCCAGCATCCTGACGCTGGACGATCCCGACCACGCCCGCATCCGCCGGCCGTTGGCCCAGGCGCTCTACGCCCGGGTCGCCAGGTTCAAGCCGGAGGTCGAGCGGATCATCAGCGAAACGCTCGACGCCCTGGAGGGCGAAACCACCTTCGATCTGATGGACCGGTTCTGCGTGCCGATCCCGATCGACGTGATCGCCTCCATCCTCGGCGTCGACCGTGAGCGGCTGGTCGAGTTCCGTGAATGGTCCGAGGGACTGATCCAGGGCCTCAACCCGTTCCGCAACGCGGCCCAGACGGCGGCGATGGAAAGCGCGTCGGAGAACCTGAACGCCTATTTCCTGGAGGCCATGGCTGACCGGCGGGCCGCGCCGCGCGACGACCTGATCAGCGACATGGTGCAGCTGCAGGCGGAGGCGAACCTGGCCGACACCGAGCTGCGCATCAACCTCACCGCCCTGCTGGTCGGCGGCAACCTGACGACCACCGACCTGATCGGCAACGCCGTGCGGCTGCTGCTGCTCAATCCGGCCGAGCTGGCCAAGCTGAAGGCCGATCCCAAGATCATCAATGCGGTGGTCGAGGAGGTGCTGCGCTATGAGCCGCCGGTCGACATCACCGGCCGCATCGCCCACCAGGACATGGAGATCGCCGGCTGCCCGGTGAAATCCCGCCAGGCGCTGACCATGTCCCTCCGCGGCGCCAACCGCGACCCTGAAGTCTACGACGACCCCCACGCCTTCAACGTCAGCCGCAAGCACAAGCCGCACGTGGCCTTCGGCGGCGGGTCGCACATCTGCATCGGCGCGCCTTTGGCCAGGCTCGAGGCGCAGGTGGCGCTGGTGCGGCTGTTCGAACGGTTCCCGGACCTGAAGCTGGTCGAGGGCGAACCGGAATGGCGGACGCTGCCGTTCTTCCGGGGGCTGGAGCGGATCGACGTGACGGTCTGAGATCCTTCTCCCGCTTGTCGGGAGAAGGTGGCCGCGAAGCGGTCGGATGAGGGCAGCGCAAGCGACTGAAGGCCCGGCGCTGGCGGCCCCTTCGCTACGCGCTGAAGGCTGGTGCTGCCCTCACCCGACCCCCTTCGGGGGCCACCCTCTTCCGACAAGCGGGAGAGGGGGTGCCTAGCGGCTCATCCAGGGCTTGGACTTCGAGCTGCTGTGCGCCGCGGCCGCCTGCTCGCGCTGGAACTTGCCGCCGCGCGGCGGTTTCGGCTTGGCGTCGATGGCGGCCTTCTTCAGGCGCATGGCCTTCTGGATGGGCGTCTCGTCCGGGGGAATAGGCGGCTCGTCGGTCATGTCCCAGAAATAGGCCTGACCCGGCGGCAATGCCAGCCGTTAACCCCGCCTCTCGACAGACGGGTAACCAGAGGCGCGCAGACTTCGGCTTCAGGGGGTATCCCGATGTCGGACCGAAGCGCTTTCTGGGGCCTTTTGCGCAACCTGGCGATCGTCGCCGTCATCGCCCTGGCCATCCACAATCTCTGGCCTGTCTGGTTTCCCAACACGCCACGGCCATGGAACGGCCTCGTCGCCGAGGCCACCCACCTTCTCGGGTTCTAGTTCACCCGCCGCGCGCGCCCGGCCCAGTAGGGTTCGCGCAGGTCCTTGCGCAGGATCTTGCCGGACGCGTTGCGGGGCAGGGCGTCGATGAAGTCGATGCTCTTGGGGGCCTTGAAGGCGGCGATGCGGCCGCGGGCGAAGGCGATGATCTCGTCCGGTGTCGCGGTCATGCCGGGCTTGAGGGCGACGACGGCCTTCACCGCCTCGCCCCATTTGTCGTCGGGGATGCCGATGACGGCGACCTCGGCGACGGCCGGGTGGCCGTAGACGGCGCTCTCGACCTCGGCCGGATAGATGTTCTCGGCCCCGGAGATGATCATGTCCTTCACCCGGTCATGGATGAAGAGGTAGCCGTCCTCGTCCAGGTAGCCGGCGTCGCCGGTGCGCAGCCAGCCGTCGGCGTCGATCGTCGAGGCGGTGGCTTCCGGCAGCTTCCAGTAGCCGGGCATGTTGGCCACCGAATGGATGGCGACCTCGCCGACCGTGCCCGTGGGGACGGTGTTACCCGCCTCATCAATGACCTTGAGCTTCACGCCCGGCATCGGCAGGCCGGCGGCCCGCATGCGCGGGCTGCCTTCGGGCCTGTGATCCTCTGGCGGCAGGTAGACGATGGTGCCGCAGGTCTCGGTCATGCCGTACTGCTGGCAGAAGCCGCAGCCGAACACCTCCATGCACTCACGCAGCAGATCCAGCGGGATCGGGCTGGCGCCGTAGAGGATGTACTTCATCCGGCTGTAGTCGACCTCGCGGGCGCGCGGCTGGCGCACGACGATCTGCAGGGCGGCCGGGACCATGAACATCTTGGAGATGCCGTCGCCCTCGATGAAGTCCAGAACCTTGAAGGGGTCGAACTCGCGGGCCACCACGCCCTTGGCCCCGTTGTAGAGGCCGACGATGCCCCAGCCGGTGCCGCCGATATGGGCGACGGGCATGGCCACCAGGCTGACGTCGTCCGGGCCCCACTCGTTCCACGGCATCTTCGCCTCGGCGGCGGCGCGGCGGCCGCTCAGCAGGTTCGAATGGGTCAGCATGGCGCCCTTGGGCTTGCCGGTGGTGCCGCTGGTGTAGAGCTGGACGGCGACATCAGCGGCCGGGTCGATGGCGACTGCCGGGTCGGCATCGGAGGCGGCGTCGCGCCAGGCTTCGTAGAGGGGGCGGCCGTCGGCGCCATCGGCTTCCATGGCGATGACGGTGGGGCGATAGGACAGGTGGCTGGCGACGGTCTCGGTCTGACCCATGACTTCCGGGCCGATGAAGACCAGCGGGGCTTCGCTATCCTCGATGATGTAGGCGACTTCCGGCGGGGCCAGGCGCCAGCCGATCGGGGTCATCACCGCGCCCATCTTGGCGGCGCCGATCAGCAGTTCGAAGTAGTGGTCGCTGTTCTTGCCGACGTAGGCGATGCGCTGGCCGCGGGTCAGGCCCTGCGCGATCAGGGCGTTTGCCACCCGGTTGGTCAGGGCGTCGAACTGGGCGAAGGTCGTGGTGCGGCCCTCGAAGGTCAGGGCCGTTTCGGCGCCCCGGACGCGGGCCTGATAGCGGGCGATGTCGCCCAGGGTCGGCATCTGGTCGAAGTCTACGGCGGTCATTGTGTCTGTTCCGGGTGTGGGCGGAGGAGCGAGCCTTCTCCCGCGTGTCGGGAGAAGGTGGCCCCGAAGGGGTCGGATGAGGGCAGCGCCAACCCTTGAAGACTGGCGCTGTATGGACAAACACCGCCCGCCGGTGCTGCCCTCATCCGTCGGCTTCGCCGCCACCTTCTCCCGACAAGCGGGAGAAGGAAAACTAAAGTCCCAGCACCAGCCGCGCCATCAGGTCGCGCTGGATCTGGTTGGAGCCGCCGTAGATCGAGGCGGCGCGGTTGTTGAGGTAGCGCGGCATGGCGACCAGGCTGTGGGTCGGGCCGACCGGCTCGGTATTGGCGCCCGGGACCCGCGACTCCGGCTGGTAGACGGCCGCGTAGTGGTTGGCGATGTCGATGGCCAGTTCGTCGATATGCTGCATGGTCTCGGTGCTCTGCACCTTGAGCATGGAGGAGGCGGGGCCGGGGTTCTCGCCGGACGAGAGGGCGGTCATCACCCGGTGCTCGGTCATCTCGACGGCCTCGACAGCAATCTCGGTGGCGGCCAGGCGGGCGCGGAAGTGGGGATCGCTCAGCAGGGGTTCGCCGTCATCGCCGGTCTCGGCCGCGGCCATGGCCCGCAGGCGGCCGAGCGAGACCTTGAGGCCGGGGGCAGAGCTGCCGCCGCGCTCGAATTCCAGCAGGTATTTGGCGACCGTCCAGCCCTGGTTCTCTTCGCCGAGGCGGCCGGACTTGGGCACGCGGACGTTGTCGAAGAAGACCTGGTTGACCTCATGCTCGCCGGCCAGGGTGATGATCGGCGCGACGGTGATGCCGGGCGTGTCCATCTCCAGCAGCAGGAAGGTGATGCCCTGCTGCGGCTTGCCGTCGAACTTCGTGCGCACGAGGCAGAACATGCGGTTGGCGAAGTGGGCGTGGGTGGTCCAGATCTTCGAGCCGTTGAGGATGTAGTCGTCGCCGTCGCTGTCGGCGCGCATCTGCAGGGAGGCGAGGTCGGAGCCGCTGCCCGGCTCGCTGTAGCCCTGGCACCAGTAGTCTTCGCCGGCCAGGATGCGCGGCAGGTAGAAGGCTTTCTGTTCCGGCGTGCCGTACCGCATGATGCAGGGGCCGACCATCTTCAGCCCCATGGGCGAGAGGCCCGGCGCGCCGGCGCGGGCGCATTCGGCCGAGAAGATGTAGCGCTGCATGTCGTCCCAGCCGGCGCCGCCGTATTCCACCGGCCAGGCGGGGGCGACCCAGCCCTTGGCGTGCAGGATGCGCTGCCAGGCGATGGACCATTCCTTGTCGGTGAAGACGCTGGTGGTCAGCGAGCCCGCCTGCCGCAGCAGGGGCGAGAGGTTTTGGTCAAGGAAGGCCCTGACTTCGTCGCGAAAGGCGAGGTCGCGGGGGCTCAGGTTCAGATCCATCGTCAGGCTCCGGAGTTTGGCGGGGTCACCCTCTCAGCCGGGGGCGACGAGGGCAACCGTGACCCCACGGCAAGGGGTCAGACGAACTGCGTCGCCGTGCCGGCCACCATGTACCAGGTCACCACCAGGCCGCAGATCAGGGCCCCGGGCAGGGCGCTGCCGGTGCGACGCCAGGCGAAGGTCGAGACAATGGCGGCGGCGGCCAGCACGGGGACAAACTGGATGGCGATGACGGTCGACAGTGGGTCGAAGTCGGTGGGCAGGCGGCCGGTGGCGAAGAAGATCCCGTAGTTGACGATCAGGAACAGCAGGAAGCCGCCGGCCATGGCCAGGATGGCGGTCCCGTAGGCGCTGGTCAGGCGGCGGTGCAGGGCGTTCAGGCTGACCCAGAAGAAGGCGGTCAGCGGCAGCAGGTATATGAGGGCGATCACCGCCTGTTGCGGGCTCAGCAGCTTCAGCGCCACGACCCAGAAGCGGAAGTCGACGAGGAACAGACGGTCCGCGATGAAGAGCGACAGGTAGCCGACGGCGCTGACGGCGATGGCGCTCAGGACGGCCGGGAGAAGGATGCTGCGCCTCGGTCCGGGTTCGGGCCGTTTGCCGAACAGGCCGATGAGCAGCGTGATGGCGAGGTTGATCAGCGCCCAGACCACCACCTGTGTGGTGACTGTCTGTGGCAGCAAGGCGCTGGGCTTGATCAGCAGAGTGACGGCGATGAAGGCCGGGAAGAAGGTCAGCACCGGAATTCCGGCGGTCAAGGCGAGGCGCAGGCGGCTCGTCGGCGGGCTGGCCGTCGGGACGCCGCGCAGGGCGGCGAACAGGGGAAGCTGGAGCAGCAGGGCGAACGTCCCGAGAAGCAGAACAACGAAACCGACCATGGCGACGCCGGTGGCGGCTTCCTTTCGCATCCAGATCTGATTGTCGGCCGGGCTGGGTGCGCCGCCGGTCAGGGTTTGCGAGAACCAGTCGAGGCTGGCCCCGACCGCCTCGGCCGAGAGGTGATCGCCGGGGTGGGTGGTGGTCGGCTGGTAGAGGCGGCGGGCCGTTCCGGCGGCGATGTCGCCATAGAGGCGGCCTGGCTGCAGGGTCTCGGTCGAGCCGAACAGGGCCCTGGCCTTGGCGCTGGTCCCGACATCGAGGGCGCGGGGGACGCCCCACATCAGCTTGGCGAACTCGTCGTACTTGCTGAACACCAGGGCGGTGTTGCGCGGCCAGGCCGGGGTTCCTTCGGCGGCGAAGGGCGCGCCGGTGGCGGAGCCCTCCAGCACAATGGCCTTGTAGGCGTCAGGCATGGCGGCGGCGGCGGCCAGCACGGTCCATCCGCCCATGCTGTGGCCCTCGAGGCCGATGTTGGCCTTGTCGACGGTCGGCAGGCTGCGCAGGTATTTCAGGCCGTCGGGACCCCCGAAGCCGTTGGAAAAGGCAGCGCCGCCGCTGTAGCCGTGGCCGGTCTGGTCCATCGCAAGCACGACATAGCCCCGCCGGGCGAACTCGATGGCGAAGGCGCTCTGGGTCTCGCGACTGTTGATGTAGCCGTGGACCGCGAGAATGCCGGGCGCCGGGGTCGCGGCGGTGGCGTTCGGCGGAGTGTAGAGCAGTCCGCTCATGGTCACGCCGCCGGTTCCGGCGAAGCGGACGTCCTGAACCTTGATGCCGCCGTCGGTCTGGACGGCGCTCGCCGCCCAGGAGCCCCCGAGGACCAGCAGCCAGCCGATCGCGAACAGCAGCCAACCCTTGCGCATTATCGTTCCCCGCCCCTTGCCGCCGTGCCCGGCGGTCTGTTGGGAGGAAGTGTCGCGCACCGTGGCCGTCGGCGCAAACCGGCAGGCAAAAAAAGGCCCGGGGCGACAATGCCGACCCGGGCCGCTCACGCCATTGGCGCAGGAGGATCTTTCAGAACTATTCGGCGGCGATGGCCAGCGGGCCGACCGGTAGCGGCTTTTCGAGGCTGGCCCAGTCGATCATCCCGTCATGGACGGCGTCCTCGAATTTCAGAACGCCCAGGGCCTCGAACTTCGGCCGCACGCTCTCGGTCAGCAGGCCGATGCGCTTGAGGTTGGGGATCATCCGTTCAAAGAGGAAGTCGCGGAAAGCCTGGCCGGTGGCGGCGTTGTGGTTGATCTCGCGGGCCTCGTCGCGGGTGAAGCCGAACTCGGTGGCCACCTCGGTGTCGAACAGCCGCTCGCGCATGATCACGCAGGCCTCGTAGGCGAACTGGGCCCGCTCCTCGATCTCATGCTCCGGCAGGGCGCGGATCCAGTTCTCCAGGTAGTTGACCCCGAAGGCCACGTGCCGGCCCTCGTCGCGCATCACCAGCTCGACGATCTGGCGCAGCAGCGGGTCGCGGGTGGTCATGTGGATCGACTGGAAGGCGGCCAGGGCCAGACCCTCGATGAGGATCTGCATGCCGATGAACTTGAGGTCCCAGCGCTCGTCGGTCAGCACCTTGTCGAGCAGCAGCTTGAGGTTGGGGTTGATCGGATAGATCGTCTTGCAGCGATCGACGAGGTACTTGTGGAACACCTCCACATGCCGCGCCTCATCGAAGGTCTGGGACGAGGCATAGAGTTTGGCGTCGAAGGTCGGGGCGCAGCTGACCAGTTGGCTGGCCACCAGCATGGCCCCCTGCTCGCCGTGCATGAACTGCGACAGGGTCTGGGCCTGGCTGCGCCAGGCGAACTTCAGCTTGTCCTCGGCGCTCAGCGCCTCGTACTTCGGATTGCCGGCGTAGGCGTTCATCTCCGGGGCCGAGGGGTACTCGGTGTGGGGGAACGGCGTGTCCCAGGCGACGTCCATCTGGGCGTCCCAGTTGAAGCGCTTGCCCAGCTCATAGAGCTTGCGGATCCTGGCGTTGGCGTCCTCGTAGTCCCAGTTGTAGGACCCGGTCAGCGGCGTGCGGAAAATCTCGCGGATGACCTCGACGTCCTCGCCGGTCAGGTGATGGACGACCTCGTCGTCGAATTCCCGGATGTCCTGCGGCGGTCCGTCGACCAGTTTGACATTCAGCATGGTGTCTCTCCCGGCGCGCCGCGTTCTAAAAGTGACGCCGGCGTCACTTTTAGAAACACCCGGAGGAAACGGGCCGATTTGATCTGGATCAAAGGTGCGCGGAAATCAGCTGAGGACGACCTCGATCCTCGACGGGTCCAGCTCGCCGGGCGGGGCGACGGCGACCAGATAGGGTCGGCCGTCCGCGGACGGATTAGCGTCAGGCGCCTAAAAACAGGCGTTGCTATTTCTTCTCGGCGGGAGGCGGCGTTTCCGGGGCGGCGGGCGCCTCGGTCGCGGCCGGCTCGGCCGTGTCGGCCTTGGCCTCGGCGACGGCCTTCTCGGCCGCCGTCGTGTCAACAGCCGTGGCCGGCGGGGCAGGGTCACCCTTGTGCTTGGCGGCTTCCCAGCGGTCGCAGGCGCCGGTGGCCAGCAGCAGGGCGGCGCAGGCGGCGGTCAGGCCAGGGCGCGGAAGGTTGATGGTCATGGACGTGGATCCTTCGGGTCTCGTTGATGGCCTCGCAGCCACCCTAGCGCAGGAACGGGCGGGAACAACCGGCCTTGTCACCGGCTGGAAGCGGGCGCCTACTGCCGGAAAACAGGTCAGGGAGGACCACCATGAAGGTGACGCCGCGCGCGGAAGGTTTCGGCGCCTGTATCGAGGGCATCGATCTGTCGCGGCCGCTCGACCCGGGCGCGCTGGCCGCCGTGCGGGAGGCCTGGACGGCCCATTCGGTCATCTATTTCCCGGACCAGCCGATGGACCTCGACGCCCTGGAAGCCTTCACCCTGCAGCTGGGGCCGTTCGGCGAGGATCCCTTCATCAAGCCGATGCCGGGCCGGCCCAATGTGCTGGAGCTGCGGCGCGAGCCCGACGAGACGGCGACCAACTTCGGGGCCGGCTGGCATTCCGACTGGAGCTTCCAGCACGCGCCCCCGGCCGGGACCATCCTGCATGCCCAGGTCGTGCCGCCGGTCGGCGGCGACACCCTCTATGCCGACTGTTATCGGGCCTATGAGGGACTATCGGACGCCATGAAGGCGACACTGGCGCCCCTGCGAGCGGTGCACAGCGCCCGCCAGGCCTATGGTCCGTCCGGCGTTTTCGCCAGGGAGACCGAAAAGCGGACCATGCAGATCGTGGTCAGCGAGGAGGCCGAAAAGACCGTCGCCCACCCGCTGGTCGTCACCCACCCGGTCAGCGGCCGCAAGGCCCTGTTCTGCAGCCCGGTCTATACCGTCGGTATCGAGGGCATGACCCGGCCGGAAGGCATGGCCATCCTTCGCTTCCTGTTCGAGCACATCACCCAGGAGGCGTTCGTCTATCGCCACCATTGGTCGGCGGACATGCTGACGCTGTGGGACAATCGCTGCACCCTGCACCTCGCCGATGGCGGCTATGACGGCCACCTGCGGGTCATGCATCGCACGACGGTGGCCGGGGCGCCGCCTCGGGCCTGAGTTGGGGGCTGGCCCACCCTTTTGCATTAACCGTCACTCGGGCCAATTGCCTTGACCCACCAACCCCCTGACGCCAAAGTCCGGCCGGGATACCGTTGTGTTTTCGGCGCGAGGGGGCGCTCACTTGGCAATCAGGTTTTCAAAAGCCATTACCCCGGCCCTGCTGGCTCTGCCGCTCGCGCTTGGACTGGTCGGCGCCGCCGGCGCTCAGGATTTCGACGCCGTCATGGCGGCCCCGGACGATGTCGAGCTGAACATCGCCTATGCGCGCGCCGAGGCCTCGCAGGGCAACCTGTCGGCGGCGGCCTCGGCCATGGAGCGCGTGCTGATCCTCGAGCCCAATCGCCACGCCGACCGGCTGTTCTACGCCGTGCTGCTGTTCCGGCTGGGCGACTACGACGGGGCCAGGGTCGAACTGGACCGGTTGAAGGGGGCCAACCTCTCGCCGCTGCAGCGGGCCGAGGCCGATCGCTATCTCGAACGGGTCAAGGCCCGGACGGCGGATAGCGCCGTCTCCGGCCGGCTGACCGCGGGCCTGGTCCATGAGGACGACGCGGCGGGCGCCTATTTCACCGCCTTCGACATCTTCGGCGCGCCGCCGAAGGAGGAAGGCCTTTCCAGCGAGGTGTCGCTGAGCCTCAATGGCCGTCTCGACCTCGGAAGCTCAAAGAGCTGGGAGCTGTATGGTTCGGGCCTGGCCTATGACCGGTCGGACCTGTCGGGCGCGGCGGTCGCCTTCCAGCGGTTCGAGGGCGAAGGCGGCCTTGGCCATCGCACCCGGCTGACCTCGCTGCGCGTCGGCCTTGTGGCCCGTCAGATCAGGCTGGAGGGTGACCCCCAGTTGACCGAATTCGGCCTGCGCGGCGCCTTCAACTGGCGGGTCGCCAACCGCACCACGCTCGGCCTGCGGGCCGAAGCGGTGGACCAGAACTATGACGAGCCGGTCATTGACGCGCTGTCGGTCCTGATCGGCGGCGACCGGGATGGCGAGCGCTACGGCGTCGACCTGACCGTGGCCCAAAA
>JBILYE010000311.1:0-3451 GCA_044377925.1 Caulobacter sp.
GTCGCCGATCTGCAGCACCACGCCATTGTTGACCGCCAGCACCTTGGCCCGTTCGGTCGTCTGCTGGCCGTTGCCGGGGTTGGTGCGGACGATGGTCACCGTCTCGCCGACGGCCTTTTCCATCAGGGTCTGGGGGCTGAGCAGGTCGTAGTCGAAGTTCTGCTCGATGATCGAGATGCCGGGCGCCGACAGGGTGACGGTCTCCGACCGGATCTGCGGCGAGACGTCCTTGAACTCGATCCGCTGGCGGCCGGCGGTCAGGTTTTCGGTGCGGATGTCCTCCACCAGGCTCTGGCCCGAGTTGTAGATGGTGACCGAAAGCTGGCGCTGCTGGGCAGACGCGGCGGTGGCGGCGAGCGCGAACACGCTGGCGGCGAGGAAGAGATTGCGCATGCGACGACCCTCGTTGTGACAGCCAACTCTGTCACGCCGCCGGACGCTCTGTCGATCCCCGTTTTACGCCTATAAATAATTCGTCATCCTGGACGGCGCAGCCGATCCGGGACCCAGGGTTGACGACGTGGACAGACGCCGCCGCGAAGGCCGGCGGGGTGGCCACTGGGTCCCGGCTCTTCGGCCGGGATGACGGATGGACGCGTCAGTCCTTCTTCGCCGCCGGCTTCTTCTTGCCCACGACCTTGGTCACGCCCAGGGAGGCGGCCGTCGGCTTCTTCGCCGCCGCCTTCTTCTTGGCGACCACGGCCTTGCCGGCAATGCGCTTCTCGGCCGGGTTCTTGGCCGGCGGTTTCTCACCGGTCTTCTTGGCGGCCGCAGGCTTCTTGGCCGCCGCCTTCTTCACCGGCTTCTTGCCGCCGCCCTTGGCCACCCGCTCGGCGATCAGGCCGACGGCTTCCTCAAGCGTGACCTCCAGCGGGTCCTTGCCGCGCGGCACGTTGGCGTTGGTCGAGCCGTGCTTGATGTAGGGGCCGAAGCGGCCGGACAGGATCTTGATCGGCTGGCCGTCTTCCGGGTGATTGCCCAGTTCCTTCAGCGCCGCCGCCTGACCGCGCGCGCCGCGTCCGCCGGCCCGCTTCTCGGCCAGCACCGCCACGGCGCGGTTGAGGCCGACGTCGAACACCTCGTCGGCGCTCTCCAGGTTGGCGTAGGTGCCCTCGTGGAGGACATACGGCCCGTACCGGCCGATGCCGGCCTGGATCATCTTGCCGTCTTCGGGGTGGGCCCCGACATCGCGCGGCAGCTCCAGTAGGCGCAGCGCCTTGTCGATATCCATCGCCGCGGGTAGCCAGCCCTTGGGCAGGCTGGCGCGCTTGGGCTTCTCGCCGGCTTCCTCGACATAGGGACCGAAGCGGCCGTTCTTCAGCCAGACCGCCTGCATGGTCCTGGGGTTCACGCCCAGCTCGCGGTCGGTGACCTCGGCCTCGCCGTCGCCTTCGGACTGGGCGATGGGGCGGGTGAAGCGGCATTCCGGATAGTTGGAACAGCCGATGAAGGCCCCGTACTTGCCGGTCTTCAGGGAGAGCTGGCCGGTGCCGCAGGTGGTGCAGAGGCGGGGGTCGGAGCCGTCCTCCTTCTGCGGGAAGATGTGCGGGCCGAGGCTCTCGTTGAGGGCGTCGAGCACCTGGCTGACCCGCAGCTCGCCGATGTCGTCGGCGGCGGCGTGGAAGTCGGTCCAGAACTCGCGCAGCAGCGCCTTCCAGTTCAGCTTGCCGTCGCTGACCAGGTCGAGCTTCTCTTCGAGGCCGGCGGTGAAATCGTATTCCACGTAGCGGGCGAAGAACTGTTCCAGGAAGGCGGTGACCAGCCGTCCCTTGTCCTCGGGGATGAAGCGGTTCTTCTCCATCCGCACATAGGCGCGGTCGCGCAGCACCGTCAGGATCGAGGCATAGGTCGAGGGCCGGCCGATGCCGAGCTCTTCCATCTTCTTGACCAGGCTGGCTTCCGAATAGCGCGGCGGCGGTTCGGTGAAGTGCTGGTCGGCCTTGACGTTCAGCACCCGGGCGGCGGCGCCCTCGTTGACGGGCGGCAGGCGGGCGCCGTCCTCGTCCTCGGCGTCGTCGCGGCCCTCTTCATAGACGGCGAGGTAGCCGGGGAACTGGATGACCTGGCCGGTGGCGCGCAGGCCGGTCTGGCCATCGCCGCTTTCCAGCTCGATGGTGGTGCGTTCGATGCGGGCCGCTTCCATCTGGCTGGCGATCATCCGCTTCCAGATCAGTTCGTAGAGGCGGCCGAGGTCGCCCTCGAGGCGCAGCTTGCCGGGATTGCGGTTCAGCGAGGTCGGCCGGATGGCTTCGTGCGCTTCCTGGGCGTTCTTGGCCTTGGTCTTGTAGATGCGGGCGCTCTCGGGGACGTAGTCCTTGCCATAGAGGCCGGCGATGACGTCGCGCGCCTCGGCCAGCGCCTCGGGCGCGGCCTGCACGCCGTCGGTCCGCATGTAGGTGATCAGACCGACGGTCTCGCCGCCGATATCGATACCTTCATACAGCTTCTGGGCCGCCTGCATGGTGCGCTGGGCGTTGAAGCCGAGCTTGCGGCTGGCTTCCTGCTGCAGGGTCGTGGTGGTGAAGGGCGGGGGCGGGGAGCGCCGGGCCGGCTTTTTCTCGACCGAATGGACGCTGAAGGCCGCGGCCGAGACGGCGTCGCGGGCCCTGTGCGCGGTCGCCTCGTCGCCGAGGTCGAATTTGGTGAGCTTCTTGTTCTCGTGCTTGACCAGGCGGGCGGTGAAGGGATCGCCGCCGGCGGTGACCTCGGCGTCGACGCTCCAGTATTCCTGCGTCCTGAACTTCTCGATCTCGATCTCGCGATCGACGACCAGCCGCAGCGACACCGACTGCACCCGGCCGGCCGAGCGCGACCCCGGCAGCTTGCGCCACAGCACCGGCGACAGGGTGAAGCCGACCAGATAGTCGAGCGCCCGCCGCGCCAGGTAGGCATCGACCAGTTCCATGTCGATCTGGCGGGGGTTGGCCATGGCGTCGAGCACGGCGGTCTTGGTGATGGCGTTGAAGGTGACCCGGCTGACGGCCTTGTCCTTGATCGCCTTCTTCTTCTGCAGGATCTCCAGAACGTGCCAGCTGATGGCCTCGCCTTCGCGATCCGGGTCAGTGGCGAGAATGATGCCGTCGGCGCCTTTCAGGGCGTCGGCGATGTCGCTGATGCGTTTGGAGGACTTGGCGTCCACCTCCCAGAACATGGCGAAGTCCTCATCCGGCTTCACCGAACCGTCCTTCGACGGCAGGTCGCGGACGTGGCCATAGGAGGCCAGCACGGTGAACCCGGGTCCCAGATACTTGTTGATGGTCTTGGCCTTGGCCGGGCTCTCGACGACGACGACGTTCATGAAGTGTGGCTTGAATCTTTGGCTGCGGAAGGACCGATGGGCCCCCCTCAAGGGCGCGGAAGGTGCGTCGCCCGATGGGGGAATGTCAACGCGTGGTCGAATCAAGGGGTGTGGCGGGCGCCGAATGTCACTCTTTTGAACTCTGTCCCATGG
>JBILYE010000312.1:0-3445 GCA_044377925.1 Caulobacter sp.
GGGCGTCCACTGGGTCGGTCCCGTCCTGCGGGGCCAGCGGCAGGGCGGCGACTTCGCGGAAGTAGTAGAGCCAGTCCTCAAGGCCGAAGCGGACGTCGGCGCGGGCCTGCTCGCGGGTCTCGGCGATATGGACGGGGCCGACCAGCCGCCACTTGTCGCGGTCCATCGTGTTGCCGCTGTCCCTGGCGGAGTCCTCGGCGATGGCCCAGTTGGAGGCCAGGGCGTTGAAGCCGCCCGATTGGGTGGCGCCAATGCTGAGCAGGCCGACGCCATGCTTGCCGGCGGCCTTGGCGCCGGTCGGGGAGACCTGGCTGGCGACGCAGATTTCGACGCTCGGGCGCGAATAGGGGGTCATCTGCAGGCGAGCTTCGTTGAGCTCGAACCAGTCGGTCTTCACCGAGACCTGTTCGCCGCGCAGCAGGGGCACCAGGGCGTCGATGGCCTGGTCCATGCGGTCGCGCTGGGCGCTGACGGGAATCCCCATCATGAAGGCGTCGGAGGGCAGGGCGCCGGGGCCAACCCCGAACATCACCCGGCCGCGGGTGATGTGGTCGAGCTGGTTGATGCGGTCGGCCAGCATCAGGGGGTGGTGGTAGGGGAGCGACGAGACGCCCGTGCCGAGGCGGATGTGCCTGGTGCGCTCGGCGGCGGTGGCGATGAAGAGTTCAGGGCTGGCGATCAGCTCATAGCCGGCCGAATGGTGCTCGCCGATCCAGGCTTCGTCGAAACCGAGGCGGTCCATGTGCTGGACCAGCTCCAGGTCGCGCTCGAGGGCGAGAGTGGGATTCTCGCGCAGCGGATGGAAGGGGGCGATGAAGGCGCCGAAGCGCATCTTCGAGCCAGCCATGATCTGTATCTCCCGCTATATTCCTGGTGATTGGCATCACCTTTACGCGGTCGGAAGCCGTTGGGAAGGGTGACTTCGCGTCAGGTTTGATAGGTCGGTTGTGCAGGTTAGGGCGTTGACTGACCCGGAGCGGCGCGGGCGGTCAGATCAGCTGCTGTGCAGAGGTCCGGAGGCGAGGCGGACGGCAGTTCACCATGGCGGGCCATCAGCCGGCGGCCCAATTCTGTTTGACCTGGGCGGTGTTTCTGAAATGACCGGACATCGAACGCCTCCCGCGACCCCGACATCTTGGGCGGGTGGCTGTTCCAGCGGACCGGGAGCCAGTCTTGAACTATCGCCACGCCTTCCACGCCGGGAACTTCGCCGATCTGGTGAAGCACGCCGGTCTGACTCTGCTGCTGGAGGCGCTGATGGCCGACCCGGCCCCAATCGTGATCGTCGATACCCATGCGGGGGCGGGCGGATACGATCTTGAGGGGGAGCTGTCGCGGCGGACCGGGGAGGCGGCGCAGGGGATATTCCGGCTGATGGAGGCCAGGGCGCCGGCGTCGTTCGACGGCTTGAAGGCGGCGGTGGCCAGCCTGAACCCGCAAGGCGGGGTGCGGTTCTATCCAGGCTCGCCGCGGCTGATCGGGGCGGCGCTTCGGTCGGGCGACCGCTACACGGCCTGCGAGGTTCGCGATGACGACCAGGCGCTGCTGGTCCAGACCCTGGCGCCCTTTCCGGGTGCGCGGGCGGTCCAGGCGGATGGCTATGAGACGGCGCCGGCGGTCGTGCCTTCCAGGGGGCGGGCGCTGGTGCTGATCGACCCGCCGTTCGAGCGGCCGGACGACTATCAGCGGATCGCCACGGCCATAGCGGCCGTGCGGGGGAAGAATCCGAAAGCTGTGGTGGCGGTGTGGCTGCCGCTCAAGGACCTGGAGACGTTCGACGCCTTCCTGCGGTCGATCGAGGAGACGGCGCCGGACGCGCTGGTCGGGGAATGCCGTCTGCGCAAGCTCGACAATCCTATGAAGATGAACGGCTGCGCCCTGGTCATCGCCGGGGCGCCGGCCGGGCTTGAGGGGCCGCTGGGCGAGGTCTGCGCCTGGGTCGCCGGGCTGGGTGAGGGCGAGGGGCGCGGTGAGGCCTGGCGGCTGGACGCCTGATCACGAAATTTCGCACTTGCGAGATGGCGAGCGGTGTTATGTTGCGACGCACAATCGGCGGCTGCTCCCCGGCCGCCTGCTCGGAGCGACGTGATGACCCTTCCCTCCTTGAATCTGGCTGACGCGACTATTCCCGAACTCGACGAGACCACGACAAAGGCGTTGCGCCTGCCCGTGGGCGTGACCTCGCCCCTGTGGCTGATGATCGGCAGCGCCGCCATGGTCGGCGCTGCCTTCTTCTGGGCGACCCGGTGGATGCAGCCGGCAAGCGTCGAGGCGACGCCGACCAAGGTCCTGCCCAAGCCCGAGCCCGAGGTCGAGGCGGCTATCGAAAAGGCGGCGGAGCTGGCTCCGGCGGTCGTGGAAGAGGTTGTCGAGGCCGTTGCCCCGGCGCCGGTGGCCGTCGTCGAAGGGCTGGTCGAGGCCCCGCTGGAACCGGAAGTCCTGATCGAGCCGGTGATCGAGGCGCCGGTCGTGGCGCAGGCGGTTCTTGAGCCCGACGACCTGACGCTGATGACCGGCATCGGGCCCAAGATGGCGGCGATGCTGGCCCAGAAGGGCGTCACCCGCTTTGCCCAGATCGCGGCCTGGAGCGAGGACGAGATCGCCACGCTCGACAAGGAGATGAAGCTGATGGGCCGGGTGGCGCGCGAGGCCTGGGTGGCGCAGGCGAAGCGGCTGGCGGGCGTTTAGCTGCCACCGTTGTTGCCGAACTCAGTTCGGCTTCATGATCTCCTGAAGCGCCTTCTGTGACGGCGAGTCCGGTTGCAGCGCCTCTTCGGAATTGCCGCAGACGAAGCCGTTCTCGCTAGTCTTGCAGCGCATCTTGCCCTCGTCCGGCCAGGCGCCGGGCGGGGCATTGGCGTCGCGGCCGGCCTGTTCGGCCCGCTCCAGGGCGGCGCGGTTGGCGGCGGCGCGTCTTTCCTCTTCGGTCGGCGGCGGAGGCGGCGGCTGGCTGGCGCGCCAGCGTTCCATCTGGGCCTGCCACTCCTCGTCTTCCTTGGCCTCCTGCTCCGCGGCCTTGCGCCGGGCCTCCTCCATGACGGCGGCGGAGGGGGGCGGAACGACCTGCCGGGTCGAGACCGGGCCATCGTCGGGTTGGGTGACGATGATCAGAAGCGTAAGAGCGAGGCTGAGCATAGGCTCAGGATGCGGCGGCGCCCGAACGCCCGATAGATCGATAAAGGGGGGCGATCAGAGGCCGAAGGCGGCCAGCAGCTGGTCGGCGGCCAGGGAGGCGGGAACCTCGCCGGCCAGGACCTGGGCTTCCAGTGCCGGGGCGAGGGCGGCGACCTGGGGATGCTCGCGGAAGGCGCGGCCGAGGCGGTCATTGACCATGGCCCACATCCAGCGGCCGTTCTGGCCGGCCCGGCGCTCGGCGCGCATGCCGTTGGCGGTCATCACTTCGCGGTGACGCTGGATCTGGGCCCAGAGGACGTCGAGGCCGGCG
>JBILYE010000313.1:0-3444 GCA_044377925.1 Caulobacter sp.
TTCGGATCGGGAGTTCGCCCAGTTCGTGCTGCACGAGGGGCTGGGCGTGAAACATGTCGCCGTCGGCTTCGACATCAGCTTCGGCAAGGGCCGCACCGGCAGCCCGGCGCTGATGAAGGCCTATGGCGAAGCCTTCGGCTTCGGCGTCTCGGTGGCGGAAGCGGTGGGCGAGGGCGAGGGCAAGTTCAGCTCCACGGGCGTGCGCGACGCCCTGCGCGATGGTCATCCCGAAGTGGCCGCCGCCATCCTTGGCCGCCCGTTCGCCATCGAGGGCGTGGTGCGGCGGGGCCAACAGCTGGGCCGTCAGCTGGGTTTCCCGACGGCCAACGTGTTCATGGCCGACTATGTGACGCCGCGCCTTGGCGTCTATGCCACCCGCACCCGCCTGCCCGGTGGCCGGCTGCTGCCGGGCGTCGCCAACATCGGCAAGAACCCGACGACGGGCGAGGTCGAAACCCGGCTTGAGGTCTGGATCTTCGATTTCGATGAGGACCTTTACGGCCAGGTCATCGAGACGGAACTGGTCGCCTTCCTTAGGCCGGAGGAGAAGTTCGGGTCCATCGAGCTGATGGTGGAGCAGATCCATCGGGATGAAGCCAGTGCTCGCCGGCTGCTCGGCGCATGAGCAGCGACTATCGGGCCATGATGGATAAGCTCTGTGTGGGCATGGGCTGGTGCGGAAGTGTGGTCGACGGGACGGCTCGGCATGTCAGCGATTACATCCCGGCCGCCGGCATGGTGACAGCCAACCAGTTCGCTGACTGGCAGTTCGAAGCCGAGGGTTATGACCCGTCGACCGGCGCTCACGCCGAGCGTCACCGTCGCGGCATCATCTCGGTCTTCATTCAGCATATGGGCGGTGAAGCCGTCGAGGCCACCAGGCTGCGATGAACGACAAAGGGCCGGGCGTCGCCGCCCGGCCCTCGATCCGTGCAGCGAAGGCTGGTTAGCCCAGCGCCGCCATCAGTTCGGGAACGATCGTCTTGTAATCGCCCACGATGCCGTAGTCGGCGACCTGGAAGATCGGCGCGTCGGCGTCCTTGTTGATGGCCACGATGACCTTGGAGTCCTTCATGCCGGCGAGGTGCTGGATGGCGCCCGAGATGCCGATGGCGATGTAGAGCGCCGGGGCGACGACCTTGCCGGTCTGACCGACCTGGTAGTCGTTCGGGGCGTAGCCGGCGTCCACGGCGGCGCGCGAGGCGCCAACCGCAGCGCCCAGCCGGTCGGCCAGGGGCTCGATCACCTTGCCGAACTCTTCGGCCGAGCCCATGGCGCGGCCGCCGGAGACGACGATCTTGGCGGCCGTCAGTTCGGGACGGTCGGACTTGACCATCTCTTCGCTGACGAATTTGGCGCCGCCATCGGCGTTGCCGGCCGACGCCGACTCAACCGAAGCCGAGCCGCCCTCTTCGGCCGCCTTGAAGGCGGTCGGGCGGACGGTGATGACCTTCTTGACGTCCGAGGACTGCACGGTCTCCAGCGCGTTGCCGGCGTAGATCGGGCGAACGAAGGTGTTCGCGTCGACCACTTCGACGATCTCGCTGATCGGGGCGACGTCCAGCTTGGCGGCAATCCGGGGGGCGTAGTTCTTGCCGCCCGAGGTGGCCGGGATCAGGACGGCGTCGTAGCCGCCCATCAGGCCTTCGACGGTCGAGGCTTGCGCCTCGGCGACGCCGTGGCCCAGATCGGCGCTGTCGGCCAGCAGGACCTTGCGGACGCCGGCGATCCTGGCGGCGGCGTCGGCCACCGCCTTGGCGCCCGAGCCCATGACCAGCACGTCGACGTCGCTGGACAGGCCAAGCGCGGCGGTGACGGTCTTGTTGGTGGTGTCGCGCAGGTGCGCGTTGTCGTTATCGGCGACGACCAGGACGGCCATTAGAGCACCCCCGCTTCGGTCTTGAGTTTGGTGACGAGTTCGGCGGCGTTCTCGACCTTGATGCCGGCCGAGCGCTTGGCGGGCTCGGTGACCTTCACGACCTTGAGACGCGGGGCGACGTCGACGGCGTAGTCGCCGGTCGCCTTCATCGCGATCTCTTTCTTCTTCGCCTTCATGATGTTCGGCAGCGAAGCGTAGCGCGGCTCGTTGAGGCGCAGGTCGGCGGTGATGACCGCCGGGATCGACACTTCAACGGTCTGCACGCCGCCGTCGACCTCGCGGGTCACGGTGGCCTTGCCGCCGGCGACTTCGAGCTTGGCGGCGAAGGTGGCCTGCGGCCAGCCGAGCAGGGCCGAGAGCATCTGGCCAACGGCGTTGTTGTCGCCGTCGATGGCCTGCTTGCCCATCAGGACCAGGTCGGCCTTTTCCTCTTCGGCCACGGCCTTGAGCAGCTTGGCGACGGCCAGGGGCTCGAGGTCGGCGTCGGACTGAACCAGGATGCCGCGGTCACCGCCCATGGCCAGCGCCGTGCGGATGGTTTCCTGGGCCTGAGCCGGGCCGATGGAGACGATGACCACCTCGGTGGCGACGCCCTTTTCCTTCAGACGAACAGCTTCCTCGACCGCGATCTCGCAGAAGGGGTTCATGCTCATCTTGACGTTGGCCAGGTCGACGCCGCTCTGATCGGCCTTGACCCGCGCCTTGACGTTATAATCGATAACCCGTTTGACCGGGACCAGCACCTTCATGGGTATTGTCCGCCCGTGTTGCGTTGCGAAAAGTCTTGCGCGGTCAGGCTGATACTAGCTTGGCGGCGCAATGCAAGTTTCCCCAAGGGTCAGGTTGGGCAGAAAAACGCCTGTAAAGCCCCGACTGGCCTGAGCGGGCCAATTCCGCTAGAGCGCAGGCCCATGAACAATACGATCACCCGCCTCAAGTGGATCTTCCTCGGCATCTTTGTCATCGGGGTGATCGCCGTCTGGGGCTATCAGATCTTCTATGTCTGGCCGGCCAAGCGGTGCGAGGGCGAGCAGCGCTGGTGGGACGCCGCCACCCGCACCTGCGCCACGCCGCTGTACATCCCGTCCCTGACCGGCCGGCCCGAAGGGGTCAGCCGCGAGGAATGGTCCAAGCGCCAGGCCGCCGCCCAGCAGCAGCGTGACCGCCTGGGTGAGCGCGCCTTGGCGGACCAGGCCCCTGTCCCGCCGGCGGCCAAGGACGAGGCCAAGCCCGCTGCGCCGCCCGCCAAGCCGGCTGCAGCGCCCGTCAGGCCTTAAGCCCCGCCGCTTATCGAAGCGGGCTACGATTGTACCGCGTCGCTCGCCGTGAAGGCGCCAATGACGTTTGCGGCGGCTGAAAATGCTGGACTATCCGTGCCTTCGGTGTGGGTGGACGTCCCGGAAATGTAGCCTGGCGCGTAGGTCGGACTGTAGGTCGACTGTCGCCGAATGTGGGTCGAATTGTCGTCGGTGAAGGCTACATCGGACGCGCAAAGGCGCCGCAGGCCGTTTGCGCGGTCAGAGGGGCCGAAAATCAATATGTCTAGACATATTCATCGCGCGCGA
>JBILYE010000314.1:0-3441 GCA_044377925.1 Caulobacter sp.
CACTGTCGCCTTCCTGCGGGCCATGGCCGAGGCGGCGGGCCTGCGGGTGCATGTCTTCACCTCGCCGCACCTGGTGCGGTTCGCCGAGCGGATCCGTCTGGCCGGGACCCTGATCACCGACGACCATCTCGCCGCCGTGCTGGAGACGGTGGAAAAGGCCAACGCCGGCGAACCGATCACCTTCTTCGAGATCACCACGGCCGCCGCCTTCC
Organism: Caulobacter sp.; assembly: GCA_044377925.1. Classification (GTDB taxonomy): domain Bacteria; phylum Pseudomonadota; class Alphaproteobacteria; order Caulobacterales; family Caulobacteraceae; genus Caulobacter. The sequence goes on from JBILYE010000314.1 coordinate 213, forward strand.
AGGCCTTCAGCGAGGTCCCCGCCGACCTCATCCTGCTGGAGGTCGGTCTCGGCGGCTCGCTGGACGCCACCAACGTCATCGAGAGCCCGGCCGTCAGCGTCATCTGCCCGGTCGATCACGACCACCGCGAATTCCTCGGAGATTCCATCACCGCCATCGCCGGCGAGAAGGCCGGGATCATCAAGCGCGGCCGGCCCGTCGTTACCGGCTGGCAGGGCGAGGAGGCCTTTGCGGTGATCGAAGCCCGCGCCCACGCCCTGGGCGCGCCCCTGACCGCCATGGGCCGCGATGTGGACGCCTATGCCACGGCCGGCCGCCTGACCGTCCAGGCAGAGGATCGCCTGCTCGATCTGCCCATGCCCTCGCTGCCGGGGGCGCACCAGATCGCCAACGCCGGCGTCGCCGCCATTGCCGCCCTCGCCCTGCACCTCCCCGAGCAAGCTATCTCAAGAGGCGTCGAGACCGCCCGCTGGCCTGCCCGCATGCAGCGCCTGACCGCAGGCCCCCTGGCCGCCCGCGCCCGCGCCGCCAACACCGACCTCTGGCTCGACGGCGGCCACAACGCCCACGCCGCCCGCGCCCTCGCCGACGCGCTGACCGCCCTGCAGGGCCGTGACGGGCGGGAGGCGGTGCTGATCTGCGGCCTGCTGGCCAACAAGGACGCGGAAGCCTTCTTCGACGCCTTCCGCACCCTGAACCCCCGCATCATCGCCACCGCCTTCAGCGCCGAGGCCGCCAGCCCGCCGGAGCGTCTGGTCTCGGCCGCTATTGCCGCCGGCCTGCGGGCCAGCGCGGCGGGCAATGTCGAGGCGGCGCTGGAGCAGGCGCTGGCGGTCGAAGGGCCGCCGCCAAGGGTGATGGTCTGCGGCTCGCTGTACCTGGCCGGCGAGGTCCTGGCCCTCAGCCGGGAAACCTGGCCGGATTAGCCGAGCACGAAATCCCCGGCAGCCGGCGGCGGCAGCTTCAGGCCGCCGATCAGGGCCCGCAGCGCCAGGCGGTAGCTGGTAAAGTTCTCGGCGCTGGCTGTCAGGGCGACCCGATCAAAAAGCGCCGAGAGCAGATCGGCCAGCGGGGCGATGGGCAGCTCGGGCACGATGCCGGCGGCCACAATCTGGCGCAGGCCGGCCTCCAGCTTGACCTTCAGGTGCTGCGCGCGAAGGGCGTCGATGCGCTCGGCCCCCAGAACGCTGGCCCCCTCGACCAGCAGGATGCGTCGCCTGCCGGGCTCAGCCATGGCCACCACGTAGGCCTCGCCCCCCAGGATCAGCTGCTCGACCGGGTCCGTGTTGGTCAGCGCCGCCTTGGCCATGCGCACACCGACGTCAGCCAGCTCGGCGGAGACCACGCCGGCGAACACCGCCGCCTTGTCCGGGAAGTGGTGGTACATCGCCCCCCGCGTCACCCTGGCGGCGGAGACGATTGCCGGGGTCGAGGCGGCCGCGTAGCCTTTCTCGGCGAACAGCTGCCGGGCGGCCCAGAGGATCTTGCCGCGGGTCTCGCGCGTGCGCTGGGCATTGGGGCGGCGTTCGGACATCCGCAGAAAGATACAGATTGCCTGTTTGTGGGCAAGGGGGGCAGTGGGGATAGGGTCGTGGCGAAGCCGCGTTCCTGTCCCCGGTCTGCGGAGGACGTAGAGAGCGGGCGCGCGCCAGACGGTTGGCAGGCTGCTGGACCGAGCGCCTCGCCAACGCAAGTGCTGACCGGGGACAGGTAGCCGCGCTGAGGCGAGGCTACCTGTCCCCAACGAAAAAGGGCGGCTCTTGCGAGCCGCCCTTTCCGTATCCCAGCCTTGGCCGTGGCGCTTACGCGTCGGCGGCGGCTTCCTGCTTGGCCGACAGATCTTCGCCGGTTTCCTGGTCGACGATCTTCATCGACAGCTTGGTCTTGCCGCGATCGTCGAAGCCGATGAGCTTCACCTTGACCATCTGGCCTTCGGTCAGCACGTCGGCGGGGCGGGCCACGCGTTCGTTGCTGATCTGGCTGACGTGGACGAGGCCGTCCTTGGCGCCGAAGAAGTTCACGAAGGCGCCGAAGTCGACGACCTTGACGACCTTGCCGTTGTAGATGGCGCCGATTTCCGGCTCCGAGGCGATCGACTTGATCCAGTCGCGGGCGGCGTCGATCTTGGACTGCTCGGAAGCAGCGATCTTGATCGTGCCGTCGTCACCGATGTCGACCTTGGCGCCGGTGGTGGCGACGATCTCGCGGATCACCTTGCCGCCGGTGCCGATCACTTCACGGATCTTGTCCGCGGCGATCTTCATGGTCTCGATCTTCGGCGCGTACTCGCCCAGCTCTTCGCGGGGCGCGTCCATGGCCTTGTTCATCTCGCCGAGGATGTGATCACGGCCTTCCTTCGCCTGGGCGAGGGCCTGCTTCATGATCTCGATGGTGATCCCGGAGATCTTGATGTCCATCTGCAGCGAGGTGATGCCATCGCTGGTGCCGGCCACCTTGAAGTCCATGTCGCCGAGGTGATCTTCGTCACCCAGGATGTCGGACAGAACGGCGAAGCCGTCGCTTTCCAGGATCAGGCCCATGGCGATGCCCGAGACCGGACGGATGAGCGGAACGCCCGCGTCCATCATGGCCAACGAGGAGCCGCAGACGGTGGCCATCGAGGACGAGCCGTTCGACTCGGTGATCTCGGAGACCAGGCGGATGGTGTAGGGGAAGTCTTCCTTGGTCGGCAGCATCGGGCGCAGGGCGCGCCAGGCCAGCTTGCCGTGGCCGATTTCGCGGCGGCCGGGGCTGCCCATCCGACCGGTCTCACCGACCGAGTAGGGAGGGAAGTTGTAGTGCAGCAGGAAGGATTCCTTGTAGGTGCCTTCCAGGGCGTCGATGAACTGCTCGTCGTCGCCGGTGCCGAGGGTCGCGACCACCAGGGCCTGCGTCTCACCACGGGTGAACAGGGCCGAACCGTGGGTTCGCGGCAGGATGCCGACTTCACCGAGGATCGGACGCACGGTGCGAACGTCGCGGCCGTCGATGCGGATGCCGGTGTCGAGGATGGCGCGACGCACGACGTCGGCTTCCAGTTCCTTGAACACGCCGGCCAGCTTCTGGCCGTCGTAGCCGTCCGGATTGGCGTCGCTCTTGGCGAGGGCCGCGATGGCCTTCTTCTTGGCGGCGCCGATCGCTTCGTAGCGGTCCTGCTTCTTCTGGATCTTGTAGCCGGCGATGATGTCGGCGCCGACCAGCGGCTTCATCTGGGCCTTGATCGCGTCGG
>JBILYE010000315.1:0-3438 GCA_044377925.1 Caulobacter sp.
CTTGCGGACGTGACCGCCGGTGCGGGCGGTCTCTTCACGGGTGGCGACCTCCACAGTCTTGGCGGTGTCGCTGTCGGCCTTGGCCGGCGCCGGGCAGCGATCCTTACAGCAGCAGTCGGCCTTCGCCTGATCCCTGCCCCTCTCGTGGTTGGGGGCCAGTTCATCGCAGGCCGACAGGGCCAGGGCGGAAATGCCCACCAGGGCAAGAGACAGAAGGCGCATGGCGATGCCTATCGAGACGGATGGATCCGACCTCAAACTGCGCTCAACCTGGGCTGCAGACCCGCCAATTCACCGTTCGGGGGAGGGACAGGGTTAACCCACCCCCCTGCGTTGCAGGCGCCTCAAGGCGAAGGCGACGGCCAGGCCGACTGCAATGCCGGTGCTGTTGGCCACCGCATCCCAGGCATCCCCCTGCCGCCCCAGCCCCATGGTCGACTGCAGGATCTCGACCCCGACCCCGCCGAGAAACAGCCCGATGGCCAGCCGGCCCATGCGTCGGAGAAAGGCCCAGGCGCCGAGCAGGGTGAGGCCCAGATAGGCGAGGGCGTGCTCGGCCTTGTCCCAGAAGGTCAGACCCTGCGGCAGGGTCTCGGTCGGACTGAGCGACAGCAAGGCGATGACGCAGCAGGCGGCGGCGAACAGGGCGATACGGACGGGCTGGGGAGGATTGAACCAGAACATGCGCCGCCAAGGGTGACGGTTCGCGGGCGCACCGCAAGCGGAGATTTGGTGAAGACGATGCGCGGAAACCCCAGTATGCGTTCGGCGCGAAACTCATGGGGCGACAATGACGGTCAAGGCGGTGATCTGGGATTTCGGCGGGGTGATCACCTCCTCGCCGTTCGAGGCCTTCAACCGGTACGAGGCCGAGAAGAGCCTGCCGCACAACCTGTTCCGGACGGTCAATTCGACCAACCCCGACAGCAACGCCTGGGCCCTGTTCGAACGCAACGAGATCGACGCCGCCGGCTTTGACGCCATGTTCCTTGAGGAATCGACGGCGCTCGGCCATCCGGTGCGCGGGGCCGAGGTGCTGGGCCTGCTGTCGGGCGATGTGCGGCCGGCCATGGTGGCGGCGCTGAAGGCCTGCAAGGCGCAGTTCAGGGTCGGCTGCATCACCAACAACGTCCAGACCGGCCACGGCGCCGGCATGGCCGGGACCAGCACCAAGGCCGCTCAGGTCGCCGAGGTCATGGGCCTGTTCGAGGCGGTGATCGAGAGCAGCAAGGCCGGGGTGCGCAAGCCCGATCCGCGCATCTACCAGATGATGTGCGAACGCCTTGAGGTCGAGCCGGCGCACTGCATCTACCTCGACGACCTTGGCATCAACTGCAAGCCGGCCGCCATGCTGGGCATGAAGGCCATCAAGGTCTCCAGCGAAGCCCAGGCGCTGGAGGAACTTCAGCTGGCCACCGGACTTCGATTCTCATGACCCGCCCCTCGAAGATCGGCGCCGCCCAGGCGCTGAAATCCCTGCCGCACTGGAAGGCCCTGGATGGAGAGCGCGACGCCATTGTCCGCACCTTCCAGTTCAAGGATTTCAACGCCGCCTTCGGCTTCATGACCCGCGTCGCCCTGGCGGCCGAGAAGCTCGACCACCATCCCGAATGGTTCAATGTCTACAACCGGGTCGAGGTGCTGCTCAGCACCCACGACGCCGACGGGGTGACCAGCCTGGACATCGCCCTCGCCACGATCATGGACGAGGCGGCCTCGGCGCTCTAACGATTGTTCGAAAGAGCATTCGGAGGAACGATATGTCGGGACGGGTCGCGGGCAAGAAGGCCTTCATCACCGGTGGCGCCCAGGGTCTGGGGGCCGGCGCCGCCCGGCGGCTGGCCGAGGAGGGGGCAAAGGTCGCCCTTGCCGACCTCAATCTCGAGGGGGCGCAAGCGGTCGCCGACGAGCTGAACGCCGCTCACGGCCGGGGCACGGCCTTCGCCTACCGGCTGGACGTCACCGACGAGCAGGGCTGGATCGACACCCTGCTGCGGGCCAACGCCGACATGGGCGGCATCTCGGTGCTGCTCAACAACGCCGGCATCAGTCGCGGCGCCGATATCGAAAACTGCACCCTCGACGACTTCCGCATCACCATGAGCGTCAACGTCGACAGCGTCTTCCTCGGCGCCAAGCACGCCATCCGGTACCTGCGCGAGAACCAGCCAGGCTCGATCATCAACATCTCTTCGATCGCCGGCCTGATCGCCAACCACAACGGCCCGGCCTACAACGCCTCCAAGGCGGCGGTCTGGCTGCTCAGCAAGAACATCGCCCTCTACTGCGCCAAGCAGAAGATCGATGTGCGCTCCAACTCCATCCACCCGACCTTCATCGACACGCCGATCCTCGATCCGATCCGCCAGCGGTTCGGCAAGGAAGAGGGCGAGGCCAAGCTCGGTCGCCAGGTGCCGCTGGGCCGCATCGGCACGCCCAAGGACATCGCCGACGCGGTGCTCTACCTGGCCTCGGACGAAAGCCGCTTCATGACCGGGGCGGAGCTGAAGCTGGACGGCGGCATCAGCGCGATGTGATCAGTTGACCAGGATCGTCCCGATCAGCAGCTTGGCGCCGGGTTTGCCAAGAATACGGTCGGTCTCTCGCTGTAACTTGATCGCCAGATAGTCGGCGTCCGGCGGGGTCGCGACCGGCAGGCCCGAGGCATAGATCTGCAGCACCTGGGCATAGGCGGCCCGCAGGCGCGGGGAAGAGGCCGCCGCCTTTTCGCGCAGTTGCTCATTGGGAACGTCGACCCCGACCTCCATGGTCAACACGCCGCGGGCGCCGCTGCGGCGCAGGATGGAGGCGGTCAGCGTCTGGATCTGGATGAAGCTGAGCCCGCCGCCCTTCTTCTTCTCACCACCGCCCGCGGCGAGCGCGGCGGAGGGCGCGAGCGCGACGAGGGCGGCGAGGGCGAGGCGGCGGTTCATGGGCCTCACATAGCCCATCGGGGTTTATGCGTGATTTACGCGCAGGTGACAGACAGGGCGCATCGGCTCAGATTCGCCGATCTGGAGCTCCGATGACCCGATTCGCCCCCAAGACCCTCGACCTCGACGGCCAGGTGATCCTGGTCACCGGCGGCACCGGCTCGTTCGGCAAGCGGTTCATCGAAACCGTCCTGACCCGCTACAAGCCCCGCAAACTGATCGTCTACAGCCGCGACGAGCTCAAGCAGAGCGAGATGCAGCAGGACCTGCGCGAGAAGTTCTCGGCGGATGACTATTCGAAGATGCGCTTCTTCCTGGGCGACGTGCGCGACCGCTCGCGGCTGACCCTGGCCCTGCGCGGCGTCGACATCGTCATCCATGCGGCGGCGCTGAAGCAGGTGCCGGCGGCCGAGTACAATCCCTCCGAATGCATCCAGACCAATGTGGTCGGGGCCGAAAACGTGGTCTGGGCTACGCTCAGCAACCGGGTGCGGCAGGTGGTGGC
>JBILYE010000092.1:0-13214 GCA_044377925.1 Caulobacter sp.
CGATGGCCGCCTCGATCTGAAGGTCACCCAGGGCGGCGAGGGCGGCGTAGGGCCCACGCGCCGTGATCGTGCGCCAGCCAAGACGGTCCAGCCCCTCGGCCAACGGACCGGCCAGCGCGTCGTCGCGCGCCACGATCAAAATCCGGGCCTGAACCGTCAACCTGTCACCCTTGTCGGATGCGCCCCCCGAGGCGCTCCAGATTCGTCACACAAGCGAGTACAATAGCAAAGTGACGGCGGGGAGATAGCGCGACATATCAACCGCTAGAGAAGTATGCCCCAAAGCCTCACATCGCGGCGCTCGCCACCGCGATCCACGTGCCCCCGCAGATACCCTTCCTGCTCGAATCCGAGCTTGGTCAGCAGCTTCTCCGACGACTCGTTTCCTACATGCGTCCGCGCCCACAGCCGCTGGATGCCCTGGGTGACGGCGAAATTCATCACCGCCTGCATGGCTTCATAGGCATAGCCCTGACCCCAGCTGTCCTTGCCCAGGATGAACCCGACCTCGGCCCGGTGATGGCGCCAGTCGATGTCGGACAGGTCGCAAAGGCCCAGAAAGGTCCCATCGCTGGTCAGCCGCATCGCCCAGTAGAAGGCGCGCTCCTCGCCCATGGCCGCCATCTGGCTGGCCAGAACCTCGTTGACCACGTCAGGGTCGTCGATCTCGGCGACGTCCCAGTGGGCCATGACGTCCGGATCCGCCATGATCGGGTGCACCAGCGGCGCGTCCGCCTCGGCCAGCGGCGACAGGGTCAGGCGCTGGGTCTCCAGAATCACGGACGTTGCACTCCAACTCGGCAGACCCCAGCTATGGCGTGCCCGGCTGCGTGGTGCTAGAGGGGCCAACTTCATTTCGCGGGCCCGCGTCGGTCCGCCCCGACCAGAGACCACCGTGACAGACTTCCTGACCATCGCCCTGCTCTGCATCAACATCGTCGTCGCCATTCTGCTGACCATCGCGGTCCTCATGCAGAAGTCGGAAGGCGGCGCTCTGGGTATGGGCGGCGGGCCCTCGAACTTCATGAGCGCCCGGGGCACCGGCGACCTGCTGACGCGGATCACCTGGATCCTGTTCGGGGTCTTCCTGGTCATCTCGATCACCCTGACGCTGATCGCCGCCGCCAACCGCGAGCCGGTCCCGGGCACGAACCTGCGGATCGATCCCAACAGCATCAAGACGGCCCCGGCCGATCTGCTGAACCCGCAGCCCCAGACCGCTCCGGCCTCGGACTCCCTGGCGCCCAGCATCAGCGTCCCGGCCCAGCCGACCGCCGACCCGCTGCTTTCGGGCCCCGCGCCGACCACCCCGCCGGAAAAGAAATAGAAGTCATCAACAGTTTTGAGGCGTCGCGGGGCGCGCGCTCCGCGAATCTCGCCTATAGCTGACCTCCCATGGCCCGGTACATTTTCATCACCGGCGGCGTGGTCTCTTCCCTCGGAAAAGGTCTGGCGTCCGCCGCCCTCGGCGCGTTGCTGCAAGCACGCGGCTACAAGGTTCGTCTGCGCAAGCTCGACCCCTATCTCAATGTCGATCCGGGGACGATGAGTCCCTATCAGCACGGCGAGGTCTTCGTGACCGACGACGGGGCCGAGACCGACCTCGATCTGGGCCACTACGAGCGGTTCACCGGGGTCAGCGCGAAGCGCGCCGACAACATCACCACCGGCCAGATCTACAAGACCATCATCGAGAAGGAGCGCCGCGGCGACTACCTCGGCGCGACGGTCCAGGTGATTCCGCACGTCACCAACGAGATCAAGGAGTTCGTCCTGTCTCCTGCCATTGATGAAAACGGCGACGAGGCCGACTTCATCCTGGTCGAGATCGGCGGCACGGTCGGCGACATCGAAGGCCTGCCCTTCTTCGAGGCGATCCGCCAGCTCGGCCAGGAGCTGCCGCGCGGCCAGAGCTGCTTTGTCCACCTCACCCTGCTGCCGTACATCAAGACGGCCGGCGAGATGAAGACCAAGCCGACCCAGCACTCGGTCAAGGAACTGCGCTCGATCGGCATCCAGCCCGACATCCTGCTGTGCCGCTGCGAACAGCCGATTCCGCCGGAGGAAAAGCGCAAGATCGGCCTGTTCTGTAACGTCCGGGCCAGCGCCGTGGTCACCGCCATGGACAGCGCCAGCATCTATGCGGTGCCGCTGGACTATCACCGCGAAGGCCTCGACGCCGAGGTGCTGGACGTCTTCGGCCTCAGCGACGCGCCCAAGCCCGACCTGTCGCGCTGGGAGGCCATCAACGAGGTCACGGTCAATCCGGACGGCGAGGTGACCATTGCCGTGGTCGGCAAGTACACCGTGCTGAAAGACGCCTACAAAAGCCTCATCGAGGCCCTGGCCCACGGCGGTCTCGCCAACCGGGTCAAGGTCAAGCTGGACTGGGTGGAGAGCGAGACCTTCGAGAACGAGGACGGCGCGGCCGCCTCACGCCTGGAGGGGGTCCACGGCATCCTGGTGCCCGGGGGCTTCGGCGAACGGGGGGCGGAGGGCAAGATCCTCGCCGCCGAGTTCGCCCGCGAGCGCAATGTCCCCTATTTCGGGATCTGCTTCGGCATGCAGATGGCAGTCATCGAGGCGCTGCGAAACTGCGCCGGCGTCTCGAATGCCAGTTCCACCGAGTTCGGCCCGACGGAAGAGCCGGCGGTCGGCCTGATGACCGAATGGACCCAGGGCAACCAGCGGGTTCAGCGCAAGGAAGGCGACGACCTGGGCGGCACAATGCGCCTGGGCGCCTATGAGGCGGCTTTGACGCCGGGCTCGAAGGTGGCGGAGATCTATGGCTCCGCCAGCATCAGCGAGCGTCACCGCCACCGCTACGAAGTCAACATCAACTACCGCGAGGCCTTCGAGGGCGCGGGCCTGAAGATGACCGGCGCCTCGCCCGATGGCGTGCTGCCGGAGATCGTCGAGCGGCTGGACCACCCGTGGTTCATCGGGGTGCAGTTCCACCCGGAACTGAAGAGCCGCCCCTTCGCCCCGCACCCGCTGTTCGCCAGCTTCATCGCGGCGGCCAAGACCCAGAGCCGGCTGGTCTAGGGACGGGCAGGGGCCATGAAGTCCTGCGGCCCCTGCACCCTCTGCTGCACCGTCCTCGACATCCCCGAACTGGCCAAGCCGGCCGGCACGCCCTGCAGCCACCTCTGCGGCGGCTGCGGCATCTATCCGGACCGCCCGACGCCCTGTCGCACCTTCACCTGTGGCTGGCTGGCCATCGAGGCGCTGGGCGAGGCCTGGCGGCCGGACGTCGCCGGCTTCCTGATCCGTGACGAGCGCGATCGCGGCCATCTCTGCATCGACGTCGATCCGTCCCGGCCGGACGCCTGGCGGGCCGAGCCATACTTTGCACAGATCAAGGCCTGGTCGCGGATGGTCGATGACCGGACCGGCTGTGTGCTGGTCCTTGCCGGCCTTTGCACCCTTGTGGTCTTCCCGGAGGCGGAGATCGCTCTGGGCGCGGTCGGCTCCGATCCCACCCTCCAGGTCGGCTACATCCGGCGCGGCGGCGCGCGGCGGCCTCTGGTGCGCCTCCTCTCAGGCGAATCGGTTGTACGGGAATGGGTGGGGGAGGCTGCTCTTCCGCGGGCTTGAGCCCCACGGGACAGGGGTGTTGGCGGCGGGCTTGCATCGCCGGTCCTGTTGGGGCATACACCCCCGCTCACGCGGCGGCCCCACCGGCCGCCGTACCCGTTTCATGCTCAGCGAGCAAAGATAGTCCGATGGCCGTTCCTAAACGCAAAACCTCGCCCTCCAAGCGCAACATGCGTCGTTCGCACCACGCCCTGGGCGCCAACTCCTTCGTCGAGGACAAGGACACCGGCGAGATGCGCCGTCCGCACCACGTCGACCTGAAGACCGGCATGTACAACGGTCGTCAGATCATGACGCCGAAGGAAGACTAGTCTTTCACTTCGTCTGAAGTCGTTGGACGCCGCCCGCGCATCGCGCAGGCGGCGTTTCGCGTTTCTACTGCCCGCGCCCTCGCGCCTGAATCCCCGCCCGGCGCTCCTCGACCGATTCCGGCGTGACCTTCCGGTTATGCTTGCTCGACCGCTTGTGCTCCAGCGCCATGCCGTCCTCGAAGCTGCGGCCGAAGCCGTCGTCGATCAGCCGCTTGTAGAAGCTCAGGGTCTCGACCGGGATGGTCGCCATGTCCGCCGCCAGCTTCAACGCCGCCGGCATCAACTCATCGGCAGGCACCACGCGATTGACCAGCCCCCAGTCGGCGGCCGTCTTCGCGTCGAGGAAATTTCCCGTCAGGCTAAGTTCCTTGGCCCGATAGACGCCGATCAGCCGCGAAAGCTTCTGCGACAGGCCCCAGCCCGGCATGATTCCGACCCGCGCATGGGTGTCGGCGAACCGTGCGTTCTCCGAGGCGATCAGCACGTCACAGGCCAGCGCCACCTCGAACCCGCCGGTGATCGCCACCCCGTTGATCGCCCCGATCACCGGCTTGGTGCAGAGCTCGATGGCCTTGACCGGGTTCTCGTCGGCCCCCTCGGCATTGGCAGCCCCCATGGCCTTGGCGTCCGATCCCAGCTCCTTGAGGTCCAGCCCGGCCGTGAAGGCCCGCGTGCCGGCGCCGGTCAGCACCACCACCGAGATGTCGGGATCGCCGTCGATATCGACCATCGCCTTGTACAGTTCCGACCGCAGCGCCTTGCTCAGCGCATTCATCGCTTCGGGGCGGTTCAGGGTGACGACGGCGATGCCGTCCTTCTTCTCGACCAGCAGCATGGGTGTCTCCTTGTTGGCAGCAGGCAAGCCACCCGCCGCAGGGTCAGTCAAGCGCCGCCAAACCTTGCCCTTGGGCGCCCCGGCGGCTAAGCACCCGCCAACCGCGCAAAGGGACCCCAATGGCCGAAATAATCGACATCATCGCTCGCGAAATCCTCGACAGCCGGGGCAACCCGACCGTCGAAGTCGATGTGGTCCTGGAAGACGGCTCCTTCGGCCGCGCCGCGGTGCCCTCCGGCGCCTCGACCGGCGCCCATGAGGCGGTTGAGCTGCGCGACGGCGACAAGAGCCGCTACGGCGGCAAGGGCGTCGAGAAGGCGGTCGACGCCGTCAACGGCGAGATCTTCGACGCCCTGTCGGGCATGGAAGCCGGCGACCAGCGCCGCATCGACACCCTGCTGATCAACCTCGACGGCACGCCCAACAAGGCCCGCCTCGGCGCCAACGCCATTCTCGGCGTTTCGCTGGCCACCGCCAAGGCCGCCGCCGTCAGCGCCGACCTGCCGCTCTACAAATACGTCGGCGGCGTCAGCGCCCGCGTCCTGCCGGTGCCGATGATGAACATCATCAACGGCGGCATGCACGCCGACAATCCGGTCGACATCCAGGAGTTCATGATCCTGCCGACCGGCGCGGACAGCTTCCGCGAAGGCCTGCGCATGGGCGCTGAAATCTACCACGCCCTGAAAGCCGGACTGAAGAAGGCCGGCCACAACACCAACGTCGGCGACGAGGGCGGCTTCGCCCCCAACATCGGCACCGCCGACGAAATGCTCGACTTCATCATGCGGGCCGCCGACACCGCCGGCTACAAGGCCGGCGACGACTTCGTGCTCGGCCTCGACGTCGCCTCCACCGAGTTCTTCAAGAACGGCGCTTACGTGCTGGAAGGGGAGGGCAAGACCTTCGACCCGGCCGGCATGGTCGGCTACCTCGAGCGCCTGGCGACCAACTACCCGATCGTCACCATCGAGGACGGCTGCGCCGAGGACGATTTCGAAGGCTGGAAGCTGCTCACCGACGCGCTCGGCAAGAAGGTCCAGCTGGTCGGCGACGACCTCTTCGTGACCAACCCGGCCCGCCTCGCCATGGGCCTGGAAAAGGGCCTCGGCAACTCCATCCTGATCAAGGTCAACCAGATCGGCACCCTCTCCGAAACGCTCGACGCCGTCGATATGGCCCACCGCGCCGGCTACACCGCCGTGATGAGCCACCGCTCGGGCGAGACCGAGGACAACACCATCGCCGACCTGGCCGTGGCCACCAACTGCGGTCAGATCAAGACCGGCGGCCTGGCGCGCTCCGACCGGACGGCGAAGTACAACCAGCTGCTGCGCATCGAGGAAGAGCTGGACGACCAGGCGATCTACCTGGGCCGGTCGGCGATCAAACAGCGGTAGTCGGACACCGGCCGGCCCTGCCGGCTGGAATGTCCAATCGAGTTGGACCGGTGCGAGCCTTTGCGCCCGGTCCCTCTAGATGGCCTCGCGCAGCATCGTCAGCGCCTGAATCACCGCGGCGATCTGGATATCGATCCGGTCCGGCCCGTCGAACTGTTCGACCGCATGGCGGATGCCCTTGTTGCTGCGCGCCGTGGCGAAGTGGACCAGACCGACAGGCTTCATGGCGGTGCCGCCGCCAGGCCCTGCGACGCCCGTGATAGCCACCGAGATGTGGGCATTACTGTTCTCCAGCGCGCCCTCGGCCATCATTCGCGCCACCGGCTCCGACACCGCCCCGACGTCCGCCAGCAGGTCGCCGGGAACGCCCAGCATCTCCTGCTTGGCGCGGTTGCTGTAAGTCACGAACCCGCGCTCCAGCACGTCCGACGCCCCCGGGATGGTACACAGGGCGCCAGACACCAGTCCGCCCGTGCAGCTTTCGGCGGTAACGATCCGCAAACGCTGGTCGCGACACTCTTCCAACAGGAGTCGCGCCAGAGTCTGGATTTCCAGGGGAAACATGAGGGCGTGCGCTCCGGGCTGGTCAAATGGCTGGGACAGCCCAACATCGCCCGGCTGGCTGTTCAAGACGATTCGGAAAATCCATGACTGACGCCGTTCCTGTTCCCGCCGAGTCCACCGATCCGGTCGCCCACGAAAAGCTGCCCTGGATCTACATCCTGGCCGTCTTCTGCGGCGCCTCGATGGTGTTCATGGTCCAGCCGATGGTCGCCAAGCTGGTGCTGCCGCAGCTGGGCGGCTCGCCGCAGGTCTGGAACACCTCGATGGCCTTCTTCCAGGGGGCGCTTCTGGTCGGCTACGGCTACGCACACTTCCTGCAGAAGATCCCCCGGGCCCGCACCCAGGTGCTGATCCACCTCGGAGTCATGATCGCCGCCGCCACGCTTCTGCCCCTGCGCATCACCGATCTGCTGGGCGAGCCGGGCGCGACGCCGCCGGCCCTCTGGCTGCTGGGGGTGCTGGCCATCTCCATCGGTGCGCCGTTCGCGGCCCTGTCGGCGACCGCTCCCCTGGTCCAGGCCTGGCACGCCAAGGTTCACGGGCGGGAAGGGGGCCCGGAACCCTGGGCCCTCTACGCCGCCAGCAACCTCGGCAGCCTGCTCGCCCTGCTGGCCTATCCGGTGATCATGGAGCCGGCGCTGCTCCTGCACGACCAGCGCTATGGCTGGAGCGGCCTCTATGTCGGCTTCGTCGGCGTGATGATCGTCCTGGCGCTCAACATCCGCCGCCACGATACCGCCCCGTTGCCCACCCTGGCCGAGCGGACGCCGGCCCAGGCGGCTCCGGTCTCCTGGAAGCAGCGACTGACCTGGATCGCACTCGCGGCCTTGCCGTCCAGCCTGATGCTCGGTGTCACGGCTCACCTGACCACTGACGTGGCCAGCGCCCCCTTCCTCTGGGTGCTGCCGCTGTCGCTCTACCTGCTGACCTTCATCATCGCCTTCCAGAGCCGGCCGATGATCCCGCCGAGGCTGGCCCTGGTGCTGATGTCGACGGCGCTGATCGTGACCGTCGCCACCATGCCGTTCAGCTCGCCCAACGTGCTGTTCACGCTCGGCATCCACCTCGTCACCTTCTTCCTCTGCGCCCTCGTCTGTCACCAGGCGCTGGTGGCGCGGCGGCCCGATCCGGCCCGTTTGACCGACTTCTACCTCTGCATGTCGATCGGCGGCGTCGTGGGCGGGGCGTTCAACGCCTTCGTCGCCCCGCTCGTCTTCGAGACGGTGGCCGAGTACATCATCGTTCTCTGCTTCTGCGCCCTGGCCCGGCCGTTCGGCGCCCTGATGCCGAGCCGGCGTGAACTGATCCTCTGCGTGGTCGCCGTGCTGGGTTTCGTCCTGGCGCTCAACTCGGTCACGACCGGCTTCTGGGGCCACCTGAACAAGCCGGAGAACGCCTTCTCCGCCCTGACCGTGCTCAAGACCCTCGCGGTTCCCGGCCTGATCGTTGTCGCAACCCTTCTGATCATGGCCATGATCCGCCGCCGCAACGGCGAGTCGCCGCGGCGGCTGGAGTGGGGCGCCCTTGGCATCGCCGGGGCCACCTTCGCCCTTGCCGTGATCGCCGCCTTCACGCCGGGCCTGCGGCCGATCCAGGGCCTGGCCCTGATCGACATGATCCTCGTGCTGGTCGCCCTCAGCGCGCTCGCCGTGGGCGGCGCTGTCATCCTCTTCCGCCTGCGACCGGAACTGGCCGTCGCCCCGACCACCGGCGAATGGGTTGCGCTGGCCCTGGCGGCCATCGGCTTCGACTTCGCCCTGCTGGCCCTGTCCGGTCAGTTCACGGCCGCCGCGATCGCCCCTGAGGTCACCGTCCGGATCCTGGGCGCGATCGGGGTGGTCGCCATCGCCGTCTGCGCCGTGGCGGTTCGAGAGCGGGCCCTGCTGTTCTTCGCCGCCGTCAGCCTGCTGGCCTACTCGGCCTACACGATCGACCCCCACACCGACTACTACCAGAGCCGGCGCAGCTTCTTCGGCGTCGTCCACTTCGCCATGGCCGATGTCCCGGGCCTCGGCGGCAAGGTGCGGGTCTTCTCGCACGGCACCACCCTGCACGGCGCCCAGGCCCTCGACCCGCGCTACAAGTGCCGGCCGCTGGTCTACTACGCCCCCGAAACGCCCATCGGCCAGGTGTTCAACCAGGTCCAGAAGACCAAGCCCGCCGTCACGGTCGGCGCGGTCGGCCTCGGCGCCGGCGCGGTCGCGGCCTATGTGCGCGCCACCGACAGGATGACCTTCTTCGAGATCGATCCGCAGGTGGTGAAGACCTCCAGCGATCCGGCCATCTTCAGCTACACCACCGAGTGCGCCAAGGGTCCGGTCGACTATGTGGTCGGCGACGCCCGCCTGACGCTCGAGAAGGAGCCGGCCGGCAAGTACGACATCCTGCTGATCGACGCCTTCTCCTCCGACGCCATCCCCGCCCACCTGCTGACCGTCGAGGCCATGAAGGGCTATCTGGCCCGGGTGAAGCCGGACGGCGTCGTCATCCTCCACCTTTCGAACCGGCACCTCGAGCTGATCTTCCCGGCCGCTTCGGTGGTCAATGCCGCCGGCGGCCACGCCCTGTTCCAGGGCCACAGCGCAGCCGAGGGCATGCCCAGCTACTGGGAATCCTCGGAAGACGTGATGCTGGTCGCCAAGGACCCGGCCGTGCTCGCCGCCTATGCCGCCCAGCCGCAGTGGCTGCCGCCGCCGCCGGCCAGGGTGCGGCCCTGGACCGACGACTACACCAACCTGATCGGGGCCATGGTCGGCAGCCTGCAGAAGCGCCGCTGGACCTGGCAGACCGAGGCTGAAACTAGGCGGGCGTCTCAACCAGCGCCACCGCCTGCGCCGCCAGCCCCTCCTGCCGGCCGGTAAAACCCATCCCCTCGGTCGTCGTCGCCTTGACGCTGACCCGGTCGAGGGGGAGTTGCAGAAGTTCGGCGAGGCGGGCCCGCATGGCCGCCCGGTGCGGCTTGATCTTCGGCCGCTCGCAGATCAGCGTCACATCGACGTTGAGGATCCGCCCGCCGCGCGCAGTGACCATGTCGGCGGCGTGCTTCAGGAACAGGTCGGAGGCGGCGCCCTTCCACTGCGGATCGGTCGGCGGGAAGTGGTCACCGATATCGCCTTCGCCGATGGCCCCGAGGATGGCGTCGGTCAGGGCATGCAGGCCCGCGTCGGCGTCGGAGTGGCCGATCAAGGTCTGATCATGGTCTATGCGAACGCCGCACAGCCACACCGCCTCGCCGGGCCCCCAGCGGTGGGCGTCGAAGCCCTGACCGATGCGGGTCACCCGCTGTGTGCCGGCCAGCAGTTCGGCCATCTGGAAGTCCTCCGGATAGGTCAGTTTCATCAGGGCCGGATCACCGGCGGTCAGCACGATCCGTCCACCGTCGGCCTCGACCACGGCGGCGTCGTCGGTCGGCTCTTCGAGGCCGGCCCAGTTGGCATAGGCCTGCGCCAGTCGCCCGGCCCGAGCCGCCTGCGGGGTCTGGGCGCGATACAGGCCGTCGCGTGACACGGTTTCCGTCCGACTGTCCAGAGCCCGGCGCAGGGTGTCCGCGACAGGCAGGGCGGGGAGGGCGGCGTCGGCGTCCTGTAGCGCGGCGAGGAGCTCACGAACGTGGGTCTGGTTGACCAGCGGGCGGGCGGCGTCGTGGATGAGGACCGGCATATCAGCGTCGGCGGCGAGGGCGGCCAGGCCCGCCTTCACAGACAGGGCGCGGGTCGCGCCGCCGATGGCCAATTGCCAGCCGTTCAGTCCAGCCAGGATTTCGGCCGCTGTCTGTTGGGCGTCCTCGGCCACGACGACCACGAGGTCGGCCGCGCCGGCCGCGAGGAGGCTCTCGACCGACCAGCGCAACACCGGCTTGCCGGCCAGGCTGCGCCACTGCTTTGCGGCTCCGGGGCCGGCCCGGGTACCGCTGCCGGCGGCGACGATGATGGCGGTGAAACTCATGGGCGTGTCATAGAGGGATGGGCCGCAAAGAGGAAACTGGGTTTGGACCGATGAAGGTGTTCCATCAACTGCTGGCCAACAACCTGGTGGCCAACATCACTAACTATACGGTCTGGTTCGCCCTCACGTTCTGGGTCTATCTGGAAACCCGCTCGGTCTTCGCCACCGGGATGATCGGCGGCATCTACCTGGTGCTGACGGCCGGGCTCGGCTTCTGGTTTGGCAGCCTGGTCGACCACCACCGCAAGAAGCTGGTCATGCTGGGCTCCACGGTGGCTTCCTTCCTGCTCTTCGGCGCATCCTTCCTCGCCTACGGCCTGTCGCCGCAGGCCGCCCTGAAGGATGTCTCCGCGCCTCAGCTCTGGCTCTTCATCGTGCTGGTGATGATGGGCGTCATTGCAGGAAACATCCGAAGCATCGCCCTGCCGACCCTGGTCACCGCCCTGGTTCCGGCGGACCGGCGCGACAGGGCCAACGGCCTGGTGGGCATGGTCACCGGCATCGGCTTTCTGACGACATCGGCGATCAGCGGCTTCCTCGTTGCCTGGGGTGGGATTGTCTACACCATGGCCTTCGCCCTGGCCTTCAGCGGGCTGGTCTTTGTCCATCTGTTGTTGCTTCAGGTGGACGAGCCCAGGCCCGAGATTGTTCCCGGCGCCCCGCCCGAAAAGCGCAAGGTTGATATCCGGGGCACCATCGCCGTCATCGCCGCCGTGCCCGGCCTGTTCGCCCTGATCTTCTTCGCCAGTTTCAACAACTTCCTGGCCGGCATCTACATGGCGCTGCTCGACGCCTACGGCCTGTCGCTGGTCAGCGTCCAGACCTGGGGCCTGCTGTGGGCGGTGGTCTCCTGCGCCTTCATTCTCAGCGGCTTCCTGATCTCGCGGACGGGCCTGGGGAAGAACCCCCTACGCACCTTGCTGCTGGTCAATCTGATCATCTGGATGGTCAGCGCCGTGTTCACCATCCAGGCCTCCATCATCCTGCTGACGGTCGGCTGCTTCATCTGGCTCTTCCTCGGCCCCTACGCCGAGGCCGCCGAGCAGACGACCCTGCAGAAGGTCGTGCCGTTCGAGCGCCAGGGCCGCGTGTTCGGCTTCGCCCAGTCGGTCGAGCAGGCCGCCTCGCCCCTGACCGCCTTCCTGATCGGCCCCCTCACCCAGTTCGTCGTCATCCCCTTCATGACCAACGGTTCTGGCGCGGCGGCCATCGGCGACTGGTTCGGTCGAGGGCCGGACCGGGGGATCGCCCTGGTCTTCTCCCTGGCGGGCCTGGTCGGCGTCCTGGTGACGGCCCTGGCGTTCGGCTCGAAGGCCTATCGCCGGCTGTCGGCGGCCTACGCCGAGGCCGGCGCGAACGGCGGCGCGGCAAACTGACCTGAACGCCGCGCTTTACTGCGGCGCACAATATGCCTAAAAAGATGGCGATGGGATTGTACAAGAAATGAGCAACAAGCTCACAATCGGGGATAGAGTGGTAGAGAGCCGGGTCTGGCTGGCGCCCATGACGGGTGTCTCGGACCTCCCGTTCCGCCGCGCCGCCGCGCGTTTGGGCGCTGCCTACGTCGCCACCGAAATGGTCGCCTGCGTGGAGCTCGCGCGGGGCCGGCCCGACGTCGTGCGCCGGGCGGCCGTCGGTGAAGGCCTGCCGCTGATGGTCGTCCAGCTGGTCGGCCGCGACCCGGCGATGATGGCGGCCGGGGCGAAGATGGCCGCCGCTGCCGGCGCCGAGATCATCGATCTCAACTTCGGCTGTCCAGCGAAGGAAGTGACCGGCGTGCAGTCCGGCTCTGCCCTGATGCGCGACCTGGACCTGGCGACAAGCCTCGTCGCCGCCGCCGTCGACGCGGTGGATGTCCCGGTCACCGTGAAGATGCGCCTGGGCTGGGATGACGCCAGCCGCAACGCCCCGGAGTTCGCCGCCCGCGCGGAGGCCGTAGGGGCCCGGGCCGTCACCGTACACGGCCGCACCCGCAGCCAGTTCTACAAGGGCGTGGCCGACTGGTCGGCCATCGCCGATGTGAAGCGCGAAATCTCCGTGCCGCTGATCGTCAATGGGGACATCGTCGACCTGGCTTCCGCCCAGGTCGCCCTTGAAGCGAGCGGGGCGGACGGGATCATGATCGGCCGCGGCGCCTATGGCCGCCCGTGGATCGCCGCCCAGATCGATGCCGGCCTCCAAGGCCGCGTACTGCCCGATCCGGACATGGAAACCCGCCTGGACATCGCCCTGGGCCACTTCCGCGACGCCCTGTCCTTCTACGGTGAGCGTCTCGGCCTGAAGATGTTCCGCAAGCATCTGGCCAGCTACATCGAAGCCGCGCCGGTTCCCGAGAGCCCCGAGGCTCGCCGCGCCGCCCGCGCGGAACTCTGCCGCCTGGAAACGCCCGCCGAAGTCGAGGCGGCCCTGACCCGACTGTGGTTGAGCGAGCGGAGGCTGGCGGCATGACGACCTACGGAAAACCGATCCTCAACCCCCGGCAGATCGAGACCCTGCGCGCCGCGGCGTTCGAGATGAGTCCCGACCCGGCCATGGTCATCGACGCCGACGGCGGTCTGGCGG
>JBILYE010000316.1:0-3422 GCA_044377925.1 Caulobacter sp.
GCGACTCGGCCCGGGCCACGGCCTTGCCGGTACGCTCGGAGAGACGGGCGCCGAGCGCCGAACGGGCCAGGGCGTCAGGATCGCGCTCGGGGGCGACGACGGCCGAGAAGGATTCGGCCCAGGCCATGCGCTTGATCAGGGCGTCAGGGGTCGCCCAGTAGGCGCCCTCGTCCGGCCAGCCCTTGGGGGAGGGCGGCGAATAGGCCTTCATGCCGAGGCCGTTGAGGGTCGGGGCGAGGTGCTCGATAGCGCCGGGCTGGCCGCCGATCAGGCGGTAGCTCGAGATGATGAACTCATAGGGCGTCTTGAACTTCTGCGGCTCAGGGGTCCAGGCGTTGGGCGAGGCGATCAGGGCCCGGGCGACCTCGCCCAGATGACCGCCGGACGACAGCCAGGCCTTCTCCAGATCGGCGACCAGTTCCGGCGGGGGAACGTCGGCGACGAAGTGGCGGGCGATCTTGCCGCAGACGAAGCGGGCGGTCTTCGGGTTGGCGGCGAGGTCCTTCATCACCGCGGCGGCCTGATCGACGCCATTGTCGCGGTAGCGCTTGCCCATCACCGTGCGGTCGCCGGGCTCATGGGCGTATTGGCGGAAGACGAACTTGCCGAACTTCTCCGGCTCGCGCTGGTTGCCGACGCTCCAGCCGGTCATGCAGCGGGCGAATTCGGTGACGTCGGTCTGGCTGTAGCCGCCGTCGACGCCGACCGTATGCAGCTCGAGAATCTCGCGGGCCAGGTTCTCGTTGAGGCCACCGCCGCGATTGCGGGGATTGGGCCGCTTCTGCAGGGCCATGCCGACGCGGCTGTTCGGGCCGGTCGACTGGGCCTGGTCGAGATAGAGCAGCATGGCCGGGTGGGCGCTGGAGGCGATCAGCAGGTCCTCGAA
Organism: Caulobacter sp.; assembly: GCA_044377925.1. GTDB lineage: Bacteria > Pseudomonadota > Alphaproteobacteria > Caulobacterales > Caulobacteraceae > Caulobacter. The sequence continues at coordinate 887 of JBILYE010000316.1, forward strand.
CTTGCCGAACACGCGGGGGCGGATCGCTTCGGCCTCGAATGGCCCGACGGTGACGGCGGTGATCAGCTTCACGCCGGAGACGGTGAAGTGGTTGCACCAGAACATCGCCCAGCGCTCGCGGAAGGCGGCGTCGGTGCTGGCGGCGTTGCGGGCACGGGCCAGGAAGTCCTCGGCGGCGCCCTCGCGGATCATGCGGCCGGCGATCTGCACCGGATCCCGGTCCGGCGGCGTCTCGCCCTTCTTCATGGCCTCGGCGGAATCCTGGCGCATGTCACGGCGGTCGGCGCGGAAGTTGCGGAACTCGGCGATTCGGCCGGCGCTGAGTTCGTAGTCAGCGACGCCGCCGTCGGCGCCGCGGCCGACGATCTGGCGGCTGAGCCAGGCTTGCGGGTCGGATCGGGCGGCGTCGATCTCGCCTGGCCTGGCCCCGAGGCCGAACCGCGTGGCGGCGATGGACGCCATCAGGTCTTTCGAGGGCAGGGCCAAACTTCACGCTCCCTTGCAACAAACGTCGGCTTGCCCCACTTCCACGGCCGCACGACGCGCTTCCGTCGCAGGCAGGATGAAGAGATGGCGCTCAAAGGTCCGGACGACACCGTGCAGACGGCGCGGCGGTTCTACAAGGCTGTGACCGTAGAGGCCGTCGATGGCGGATTCGCGGTCAGGCTGGACGGCCGTTCGCCGAAAAGCCCCGGCGGCCTGCCGATGGTGGCGCCGACTCAGGCGTTGGCCGCTCTGGTCGCCGAAGAGTGGGAGAGCCAGAAGGAGTTCATCCTGATGGCGCAGATGCCGGCCACGCGCCTGGCCTTCACCGCCATCGAGAAGACCGCCCCGTCGCGCGCCGCCCTGGCCGACGAGTTCGCCCGTTATGCCGGCAGCGACGCCCTCTGCTATTTCGCCGACCAGCCCAGCGAACTGATCGCGCGGCAGACGGCGGCCTGGGAGCCGGTGCTGCAGTGGGCGGAAGCCGAGCACAACCTCGCCTTCGAACGCGCCGCCGGGGTGATTCACCGGCCGCAGCCGGTCACGACGCTGGAGCAGGCGAGGGCGCTGGCCCTGGCCATGGACGACTTCAGCCTGATCGCCTTGCTGAGCGCCACGAGCCTGTTCGGCTCGGCCCTGCTGGCGCTGGCCGTGCAGCGCGGCCGCCTGACCGGTGAAGAGGCGCACCACCTGGCCCGCGTCGACGAGGCCTTCCAGGAAGAGCGTTGGGGCCTCGACGAGGAAGCCGCCGACCGCACGGCCAATAGGCTGGGCGAGGCCCGGATGCTGGGCGCCTGGTTCGAGGCTCTACGCTGACCTAGCGGGACGCTTGCGCCGTCCCGTTCCGCGCTTTAACCCGTCCCCAGATCATTGAGTGGAGCAGGCGCGTGAAAGATATCCTCGCAGAGCTTGAACGTCGGCGCGAACAGGCCCGGGCCGGCGGCGGCGAGCGCCGTATCGCCAGTCAGCACGCCAAGGGCAAGCTGACGGCCCGCGAGCGGATCGACCTGCTGCTCGACGAGGACAGCTTCGAGGAGTTCGACATGTTCGTCGAACACCGCAGCCATGACTTCGGCATGGAAAACCAGCGCGTCGCCGGCGACGGCGTCGTCACCGGCTGGGGCACCATCAACGGCAAGGTGGTCTTCGTCTTCTCGAAGGACTTCACGGTGTTCGGCGGCTCGCTGTCGGGCGCCCACGCGGCCAAGATCGTCAAGGTCCAGCGCCAGGCGGCCAAGGTCGGCGCGCCGATCATCGGCCTGTTCGACGCCGGCGGCGCCCGCATCCAGGAAGGCGTGGACAGCCTGGCCGGCTATGCCGACATCTTCCTCGAGAACGTGCTGTCCAGCGGCGTGGTCCCGCAGATCAGCGTCATCATGGGCCCCTGCGCCGGCGGCGACGTCTATTCGCCGGCCATGACCGACTTCATCTTCATGGTGAAGGACACGAGCTACATGTACGTGACCGGCCCCGACGTGGTGAAGACGGTCACCAACGAGGAAGTCAGCCACGAGGACCTCGGCGGGGCCCGCGTCCACGCCGCCAAGTCCGGCGTCGCCGAAGGGGCCTTCGACAATGACCTGGAAGCCCTGACCCAGGTTCGCCGCCTGATCGACTTCCTGCCGTCGTCGAACCGCGAAAAGCCGCCGGTGCGCGAGAGCTTCGATCCGCCGATGCGCGAGGAAGCCAGCCTCGACACCCTGATCCCGGCCAACGCCAACAAGCCCTACGACATGAAGGAGTTGATCCTCAAGATCGTCGACGAGGCGGATTTCTTCGAAATTTCAAGCGAGTGGGCCAAGAACATCGTCTGCGGTTTCGCCCGCATGGATGGTGAGAGCATCGGCATCGTCGCCAACCAGCCGCAGGTCCTGGCCGGCGTTCTCGACATCGATAGCAGCCGCAAGGCCGCCCGGTTCGTGCGCTTCTGCGACGCCTTCAACATTCCGCTGCTGACCCTGGTCGACGTCCCGGGCTTCATGCCGGGCACCAAGCAGGAGTACGGCGGCCTGATCAAACACGGCGCCAAGCTGCTGTTCGCCTACGCCGAGGC
>JBILYE010000093.1:0-13162 GCA_044377925.1 Caulobacter sp.
GAATCTTGCCCCTTGTCGAGCCTCGGGATGCCGCGCTGCGAAAGGATATGCCGCAACGCCACGGAAACCGGGAATGACAACGCCGGCGAGCCACAAGGCTCGCCGGCGTTGAATCACTTGGAATGGGACTGGCCTAGAGCGGTACCCGATTTGAAGGGCTCAAATGGGCCGCTCCAGATTCTTGGTGGTCGCGCGTCTGATCCGATAACCGGTTTCCACTTATCGGAACGCGCTCTAGTGGCCGCCGCCCTTCTTGTCGCGCAGGAAGATGATGCCCAGCACCAGCAGCACCAGGGCCGGGACCAGGCCGCCGATGAAGCCGGCCGGGGTGCAGAACCACAGGACCAGCGCCAGAAGGGCGACGGCGAGGGCCAGGCTGCCCCACTTGGTCATGCCCATGACGGCGTTGTAGGTGGCCACCTGTTCGTGGATGTCCATCTCGCCGCGGTGATAGTCGTCAGCCATGGTCGGTCCCTGAGAAATCGCGTTTCGCGGCGGGGATACAACGGCGCGGCGTCAGGCTCAAGCGGGGTTTGTGGCGGTGGCCAGCCGGCCGGTGATCCAGTCGAGAACCAGACGCCCCGGTCGGGTGGCGCGCAGTCGCCCATTGTCGGTGAGCAGCAGGCCCTCGGCGACGAGGGAGGCCACTTCCGGATGGTTCGGGGTCAGGCCGAGCGGGGCCAGCTCGGCGAAGGCGACGCCGGCGTCGATGCGCAGGCCCATCAGCAGCCGCTCTTCAGCGGCCTCGACCGGGGACAGCGCCTCGCGCTCCGAAATTCCGAGACCTGTGTCCGCCACGGACCGGATGTAGGCGGCGATGCCGCGATGGGCGCCGGTGGCGGTTCGGGCTGCGTCCAGGGTCAGGCGGCCGTGGGCCCCGGGACCGACGCCGACATAGTCCTGGCCCGTCCAGTAGACGAGGTTGTGGCGGGAGCGGGCGGCCGGGCCGCGCGCATGGTTTGAGACCTCATAGGCATCGAAGCCCCGGGCCTCCAGGACCTCCTGGGTGGTGTCGTAGAGGGCGGCGCCGAGGGCCTCGTCGGCCGGCTTGAAGGCGCCCCGGCGGACGGCGCGGTCGAAGGCCGTGCCCGTCTCGATCGTCAGCTGATAGGGCGAGATATGCTCGGCGCCCCAGTCGATGGCGGTGCGCAGCTCCTGCGCCCAGGTTTCCGGGGTCTGGCCGGGGCGGGCGTAGATCAGGTCGAGCGACAGGCGCGGAAACAGCCGGGCGGCCTCGGTCGCGGCGCGGCGGGCGGCGCCGGCGTCGTGGTTGCGGCCGAGGAAGGCCAGCGAGGCGTTATCGAGCGCCTGGACGCCCAGCGACAGGCGATTGACCCCGGCCTCGGCCAGGGCGGCGAAGCGGCCGGTCTCGGCGTCGGTCGGATTGGCCTCCAGGCTGATCTCGAGATCAGGCGCGGCCTCCCACAGCCGGCGCGCGGCGGCGATCATGTCGGCGGCGGCCTGGGGGTCCATCAGTGAGGGGGTGCCGCCGCCGAAGAAGATAGAGACCAGGCGGCGTGGGCCGGTGAGGCGCGCCTGCGCCTCCAGGTCGGCGAGGATGGCGGCGGCGAGGTCGGCCTGTTCCAGGGTCCTGCCCCGGTCGCGCACGACATTGAAGTCGCAGTAGGGGCAGATGCGGGCGCAGTAGGGCCAGTGGATGTAGACCCCGATATCGTTCCTTGCTGGTCGCTCCTGCTGATCGTCCGGGCTTCTCCCGGCCGGCAAACGCTCGGTCATTCGAACAGGGCGGCCTTCAGCCTGGCGAAGGCGATGGCCCGGTGGCTCATGGCGTCCTTGGCCTCGGGATCCATCTCGCCGAAGGTCTGCGAACCGCCGGTCGGAACGAAGATCGGATCGTAGCCGAAGCCGCGATCGCCGCGGGCGGGGAAGACCAGGGAGCCGTGTACCTCGCCCTGGACCACCACCGAGGGACCGTCCGGCCAGGCGACGGCCAGCGCGCAGGTGAACCAGGCGGAGTAGTCGTCGGTCCCGGTCGCCTCCAGGCGCTCCTCGACCTTGCCCATGGCGACAGTGAAGTCCTTGCCGGGGCCTGCCCAGCGGGCCGAGAAGATGCCGGGCGCGCCGTCCAGCGCCGTCACCGACAGGCCGCTGTCGTCGGCGAGGGCGATGCGGCCGGAGACTTCGGCGGCGTGGCGGGCTTTCAGAAGCGCGTTGCCGACGAAGGTGGTCTCGGTCTCGTCCGGCTCCGGGATGTTCAGCTCGCCCGCGGTCAGGACGGCGAAGCGGCCCTCCAGCAGGGCCGCCAGTTCGCGGGCCTTGCCGGGGTTGTGGGTGGCGGCGACCAGGGTCGTGCCGGCGGGAAGGATCAGGGGCATGGCTGCTTCATCCCCCGCCCGGACCGCTCGCGCAAGATTTCGCTGGCGCGGCCCCGTATGAACAGCGTTAAGATAGGAGGGTCTTTCTGTCGGGAGGAGGCGAAAGTGGCGGTCAATCTGGAAATCAACGGCAAGCCGGTGACGGTGAAAGCCGCCGACGACACGCCCCTGCTGTGGGTGGTGCGCGACGAGCTGGGCCTGACGGGCACCAAGTTCGGTTGCGGCGCCGCCCAGTGCGGGGCCTGCACGGTGCATATCAACGGCCAGGCGACGCGCAGCTGCGTCACGCCGATCGCGGCCGTGGCCGGCATGAAGGTGACCACCATCGAGGGCCTGGGCGGATCGCATCCGACCCAGCAGGCCTGGGCCAAACTGGACGTGCCGCAGTGCGGCTACTGCCAGTCGGGCCAGATCATGAGCGCCTCGGCCCTGCTGGCCGAGAAGCCCTCCCCGACCGACGAGGAAATCGACGCGGCGATGAGCGGCAACATCTGTCGTTGCGGCACCTATCAGCGCATCCGGGCCGCCATCAAGGAAGCGTCCGGCATCAGCGCCGCCCTGCCCAACACCGCTGAAACCGCCCCGGCCGCGGCCGGCGCCAAGACGGGAGCCTGAGCATGACCCGCTTCCTCCGCGACCTCGCCGCCAACACCACGGACGTCGTCCGCAAGGGGTTGAGCCGCCGCGAGGTCATCGTCACCAGCGTCGCCGCCGGCGGCTCCCTGCTGGTGGGCTGCTCGCTGGCCGACGTCATGAGCGCCGGCAGTCCGGTCAAGGCCGGCGAGTTCGGCGCCTTCCTAAAGATCGACGCCGATGGCGCGATCACGGTCGTCTCCAAGCACATCGAGATGGGCCAGGGCAGCCATACGGGCCTGTCGGCCATCGTCGCCGAGGAGCTGGACGCCGACTGGAACCGGGTAAGGATCGAGCAGGCGCCGGCCAACGCCAAACTCTACGCCAACAGCCTGATGGGCGTGCAGGGCACCGGTGGCTCGACGGCCATCGCCAACAGCTGGAACCAGCTGCGCCTGGCCGGGGCGGCGGCGCGGGCGATGTTCGTCCAGGCGGCGGCCAACCTCTGGCAGGTCAACGCCAGCGAGATCACCGTCAAGGACAGCATCGTCAGCCATGCGAAGTCGGGCAAGTCGGCCGCTTTCGCCGACCTGCTGGCCGACGCCGCCAAGGTGACGCCGCCGGAAAACCCGACCCTGAAGGACCCCAGGACCTTCACCCTGATCGGCAGCGACCGGGTGCGGCGCAAGGACAGCGTCGCCAAGAGCAACGGCACGGCGAAGTTCACCTCCGACGTCCAGGAAGAGGGCCTGCTGGTCGCCATGGTGGCCCACGCCCCGCGCTTCGGCGGCAAGCTCAAGAGCTTCGACGACGCGGCGGCCCGCAAGGTTCCGGGCGTGGTCGATGTGTTCAAGATCCCGACCGGCGTCGCCGTGGTGGCCAGGGACACCTGGTCGGCCAAGAGGGGCCGCGACGCCCTGACCATCCAGTGGGACGAGGAGAAGGCCGAGACCCGGGGCACCGACGCGCTGCTGGCCGACTACCGCAAGTTCGCCGCCGGCCAGGGTCCCGCCGACCTGAAATGGGAGGCCTTTGACAGCAAGGGCGATCCGGCCTCCGTCACCGACGGCGAGGTGTTCGAGGCGACCTACGACTTCCCCTTCCTGGCCCATGCCTCGATGGAGCCGCTCGACTGCGTGGCGCGGGTCAAGGGCAACAGCGTCAAGCTCAGCTTCGGCTGCCAGTCTCCGACGCTCGACCAGCTCAACACAGCCAGGGTCGTCGGCAACCTGCCGGGCGCGGTCGAGATCGAGACCCTGTTCGCCGGCGGCAGCTTCGGCCGCCGCGCCAACTTCCAGTCCGACTTTGTGGTCGAGTGCGTGCATATCGCCAAGAAGATCGGCAAGGGCACGCCCGTGAAGCTGATCTGGACCCGCGAGGACGACATGCGGGCCGGCTATTTCCGTCCCCTGACCCACCACGCGGTCAAGATCCGCCTCGACAAGGACGGCTATCCGGCCGTCTGGACCCACCGCATCGTCACCCAGTCGCTGATGAAGGGCTCGCCGATGGCGCCCAAGGGCATCGACCCGACGGCGGTCGAGGGGGCGATGGGCTCGCCCTACCTGAAGGCCACCCCGATCGTCGACGCCAAGGCCCATATGCCCGACGTCGGCGTGCCGGTGCTGTGGTGGCGCTCGGTGGGGGCGACCCACACCGCCTATGTGATGGAACACACCATCGACCAGCTGGCCCGCCGGGCCAGCAAGGACCCGATCGAGTACCGGCGCAGGCTGTATGAGAAGGCGGGCGCCAAGCGGCACCTGGCGGTCCTCGACCTGGCGCTGGAGAAGGCCGGACCGACGGCGGCCGAGGGCTATACCCGCGGCATCGCGGTGCATGAGAGCTTTGGTTCGGTGGTCGCCCAGATCGCCGAGGTGAAGATGGCGCCGGGCGGGCTGGAGCCCAGGGTCGGCCGGGTGGTCACGGCCATCGACTGCGGCGTGGCCATCGCAAAAGACCAGATCGCCAGCCAGATGGAAGGCGGCACCTGCTACGGCCTGTCGGCGGCGCTCTATGGCGAGATCACGCTCAAGGACGGCGTCGTCCAGGAGGGCAACTTCGACACCTACCGGGTGCTGCGGATGAACGAGGCGCCGACGGTCGAGACCTACATCCTGCCCAGCGGCAATGCGCCGTCCGGGGCCGGTGAGCCCGGCACGCCGGTGATCGGGCCGGCGGTGGCCAATGCGCTGCTGGCCATGGGCCGGCCGGCGACGTTCAGCCAGCCGTTCGTGAAGCCGGTCAAGGCCTGAACAGGTCCGGCAGGTTCCGCCCACCCCAGACGATCCGGACAACGGTCGTCTGGCCGGGTCCGGGTCGTTAGAGGATGAGATAGTCCCCGACCGGCCAGCTCCTCAGGTCGGGCGCCACGTCGTCGCGCGCCTTGCCGACGAGGGGGTGTTCGCAGAGCAGTTGCTGGGCGTCCCACAACCGATCGATCAGGCGGTCCGCTGCCGACATATTGTCCAGCGCGATGTTCAGCCAGATATCGTCCAGGTCCCGCTCGGCCTGCGGGAGACGTTTGAGCCTATTGGCTACGCAGCAGGGCGAGCCGACGGCGGCCTTCCGCCTTGATGGTCGCCGGGTCGCGGGCGTCAGAGGGCTCGCCGCTGTCGAGACCCTGCTGGACAGCGCGCTTGAGCAAGGCGAGGGCCTCGCCTTCGGTCAGCCGGCCTTCGGCGACCGCATCGAAGGCGGCTGCCGGCTCTTCGAAGCCCACTGTTTCCGGATCGATTTTTTCGTGACGCGTCATGCTGACCTCGCGCTCAGACGAGCAGACTGCCAGACTTTTCGGCAGTCGCCTACAGCCGCCCTTCCCGGTCCAGGGTCTCCAGGCCCTTGCGGACCTGACCCAGGTGCAGGGTGGCGAGCAGCGGGGCCACGGTCAGGCGGACGCCGAGCCAGATCCAGGCCCCGTTCAGGCTGAGACCGGGGTCGCGGCTCTGGATCTGCATCCAGCCGCCGATGACGACAGCGACGACGATCAGCAGCCACAGGGCCGCCGCCTTCGGCGCGCGGACCAGGACGGTGTCGTCCCGCCAGGCGACCGGCACCGACGTCCCCTTCGGGATGCGCTTCCCGGCCGCCCAGGACATCGAGCTCATGATGGCCAGGCTGAGGATCCAGAAGACGTCGCCGGCGATGGTGATGCCCTGGATCATACGGTCACCTGGGCGCCGAGCTCGACCACGCGGCCGGGCGGAATCTTGAAGAAGTCGGTCGGATTGGCCGAGTTCTTCATCAGGAAGATGAACAGCTTGTCCTGCCAGAGGGGCATGCCGCTGTTGGCGCTGGGGACGATGGAGCGTCGGCCGAGGAAGACGCTGGTGGCCATGATGTCGAACTTCAGCCCCTGCTTGCGGCACAGGGCGAGCGCCTTCGGCACATTGGGCGATTCCATGAAGCCGTAGGTGATGATCAGCTTCTTGAAGTCGTCATTGACCTTCTCGATCTTCACCCGGTCCTCATCACGCACCCGCGGGGTCTCGGCGGTGCGCACGGTGGCGATGATGTTCTTCTCGTGCAGCACCTTGTTGTGCTTGAGGTTGTGCATCAGGGCCACCGGAGTGACGTCCGGGTCGCTGGTCAGGAAGATGGCCGTGCCCGGCGCGCGGTGCGGCGCGCGGGCCTCGAGGATGCCGATCAGGTCGGTGAGCGGCACGGAGTCGCGGCGGGTCTTCTCGGTGAGGATCTGGCCGCCGCGGGTCCAGGTCCACATGATCACCACCAGCACCGCGCCGAACACCAGCGGCATCCAGGCGCCCTGCGGAATCTTCAGCAGGTTGGAGGAGATGAAGGTCAGGTCGAGCAGCAGCAGCGGCACCAGGACCAGCAGGGTCGTCGACCATTTCCACTTCCACAGGAAGCGGATGATGACGAAGGCCAGCAGGGTGTCGACGAACATCGAGCCGGTCACCGCGATGCCGTAGGCGGCGGCCAGGTTGGTCGAGGACTTGAAGCTGAACAGGAGCACCAGGACGCCGATCATCAGCATGGTGTTGACCTGCGGCACATAGATCTGGCCGGCCTGGGTCTCGCTGGTGCGGCGGATGTCGATGCGCGGCAGCAGGCCGAGCGAGACGGCTTGCTGGGTGACCGAGAAGGCGCCGGTGATCACCGCCTGGCTGGCGATGACGGTGGCGGCCGTGGCCAGCAGCAGGACCGGCCAGTAGACGACCTGCGGCACCATTTCCCAGAAGGGGTTCAGGCGGGCTTCCGGGTGGGCGAGGATGGAGGCGCCCTGGCCCAGGTAGTTCAGCGCCAGGCAGGGGAAGACCAGGTAGAGCCAGCCGGCCTGGATCGGCTTCTTCCCGAAGTGGCCCATGTCGGAATAGAGGGCCTCGGCCCCAGTCACGGCCAGGAAGACGCTGCCCAGGATGACAAAGCCCAGAAAGCCGTTCTGGACGAGGAACATCACCCCGTAATGGGGGCTGAGGGCCCGGAAGATCGAGAGGTCATCGAACAGGTGGTAGAGGCCGAGGCCGCCGAGGACCATGAACCAGACCAGGGTGATCGGACCGAAGAAGGCGGCCATGCGGTGGGTGCCGCGCGACTGCACCAGGAAGAGGACGATGAGGATGCCGGCCGAGATGGGCACGATCCAGTTGTCGACCCGTCCGCCGAGGCCAGGGGCGTCTTTCAGGCCCTCGATCGCCGACAGCACCGAGATGGCCGGGGTGATGATGCCGTCGCCGTAGAACAGGGCGGCGCCGATCACGCCGAGGAAGAAGACGGTGGCCGAGCGCTTGCCATTCGGCTTGGCCAGGGTTTTGCGGGCCAGGGCCATCAGGGCCAGGGTGCCGCCCTCGCCCTTGTTGTCCGCCCGCATCAGCAGGAGGACGTATTTCAGGGTCACGACCAGGATCAGCGCCCAGATGACCAGGGAGACGACGCCCAGCACGGCCAGTTCGCTGGTCACGCCGCTGCGCGTGTGGTGCAGGGCCTCGCGCATGGCGTAGAGCGGGCTGGTGCCGATGTCGCCGAACACCACGCCGATGGCGCCGATGGCCAGCATCCAGAAGCCGCCGTGGCCGTGGCCGTCCGTGGTCTGGTGGGGGTCTGACGGGGTGTGAAGTGGCTCTCGGGCGGCCGAAGCGGCGGAAGATGCGGTATCGTCGGGCTCAGCGGCCATGCGATCAGACGTCCAGCGGCCAGGAACCGGCCAACGGATAGCACCACGACGGCGCGGCGGGCGCGATACACCCTTTCCATCAGCGCTTCAATCACCGACGGGTTTCGACTGGATTCGCCTCAGCCATTGTGCCCGGCCCCTGTGGCGCCTACCTTTTGATCAACCGACGATGTCCGACAGCCAGAAATTCCCCGTTGCCGCCCATGCGCTGGCCTACCTCGCCCACAAGGGCGCGGACGCCCCGGCGCGCGCGGTGTCGTCGGCGCAGCTGGCCGCCTCGATGCCGACCAACCCGGTGGTCGTGCGGCGGGTGACCGCCATGCTGGCCAGGGCCGGACTGATCGCCACCCGCATGGGCGCCGGCGGCGGCGCCTGGCTGACGCGGGATCCGGCCAGCATCACCCTCGACGAGGTGCTGCGGGCCGTGGACGGCTGCACCCACCTGGGCGTCGCCCCGGCCGGGGTGAAGGGCTGTCCTGTCGGCGAGCGCATTCCCGACGCCGTCAGCGCCGCCATCCGCGCCGCCGACAGCGCCGCGTCGGAGCGGCTTGGCCGCATCACCGTGCTCGACTTGCTGGCCGAACCGGAGAAGGACGCCAGCGCCGCTTGATCGTGGGCGCGGCGCAGGTCAGTTTCTCCTTAACACTCGCTGGGGATTTCAAAGCCGCATGGCCCGCCGCCTCGCCCTGATCACCGGCGCCTCCGCCGGCATCGGCGCCGCCTTCGCCCGCATCTACGCCGCCCATGGCTATGACGTGGCCCTGACCGCGCGCCGGGCCGACAAGCTTGCCACCCTGGCCGAGGACATCTCCCTGCGGTCCGGCGTCGAGACCCTGACCCTTGCCGCCGACCTGACCGATCCGGGCGCCCCGGACGCCATCCTCGCCCAGCTTGCCGCCCATGGCCGCGACGTCGACGCCCTGGTCAACAACGCCGGCTACGGCCTGCCCGGCGTCTATGCCGAGAGCAAATGGGAAGCCCAGAAGGACTTCATCCAGGTGATGGTCACGGCGCCGTCCGAGCTGGCCCACAAGGTCGTTCCCGGCATGATCGACCGCAAGTTCGGCCGCATCGTCAACGTCGCCTCCCTGGCCGGGCTGATGCCGGGTGCAGCGGGTCATACGCTGTATGCGGCCTCGAAGAGCTTTCTGGTCCGTTTCAGCCAGAGCCTGCATCTGGAGACCGAGAACAGCGGCGTCCATGTCACGGCGCTGTGCCCCGGCTTCACCTACAGCGAGTTCCATGACGTCAACGGCACCCGGGACCTGGTCACCAGCGCCACCCCCGACTGGCTGTGGCTGGGCGCCGACGAGGTGGCCGCCAACGGCTATGAGGCGGCCGAGGCCAACCGGCCGGTCTGCGTGCCGGGCGCGCCGAACAAGACCATCGCGGCCCTGACCAAGCTGATCCCCGACGAATGGATGCTGGCCCTGATGGCCAGCCAGGGCGGCCGGTTCAGGAATACGCGGGCCTAACGATCGGTCGCGTACGGCGCCGCCGCCGCCGGCGTGATCAGGCCCCTGGTGGTGTCCGACACCCCGACGATGATGAACTGCACCGCCATGGCGCAGAGAATCAGGCCCAGCACCCGCACGATGATGGTCATGCCGATGCGGCCGAGCGCCTTGCTGATGATCGGGGTGAGCCAGAAGCAGATCATGGTGGCCAGCGACACGGCGAACAGGGCCGCGACCGCCGCCGCGTCGCCGACCCAGCCCAGCTGCTTGGCCTCGCTGGCGTAGATGATCACCGTCGAGATGGCCCCGGGGCCGATCAGCAGCGGCATGGCGAAGGGCACCACCAGCCGCTCGAACCTTCGGCGGGCATAGGCGACCGCGCCTTCCTTCTCGCCGATCTCGGCGGCGTCGGCGAACTTGGCGGTGAAGTCGTCGCGGGCCATATCGAGGCCAAGCAGGAAGAGGATCACCCCGCCGGCGATACGGAAGGCGGCCAGGCTGATGCCGAAGAACTCCAGCAGGGTCAGGCCGGTGAAGTAGAAGAAGGACAGGAACAGGAAGGCGAAGACGCAGATATAGAGCGCCACCATCCGCCGTCCGGCCGCCAGGGCGCCGGCCGTCGCCGCCGCGAAGACGGGCACGTTGCCGATCGGATCGATCAGGGCGAACAGGGCGACGAAGAAGTTGACGAAGAGGTCTGTGGCGCTCATTCAGCCTCTCTAGCCCAAAACTCAAAGATTCGCGCGTCGAACGCTGTTTCGGCGCGCCGGGAGCTAGTCATGACTGCCGACCCCCGCCTGATCGTCGCCCTCGACCTGCCGACCCGCGCCGAGGCCGAGGATCTGGTCGAGACGCTGGGCGACAGCGTATCCTTCTACAAGGTCGGCCTGCAGCTGCTGGCGACGGGCGGCATGGAAATGGCCCGCGACCTGAAGGCGCGCGGCCGGTCGGTGTTCCTCGACTGGAAACTGCATGACATCGGGGCGACGGTCGAGAAGGCGACGGCGGCGATTGTCGCCGGCGGCGCCTGTGATCTTCTCACCGTCCATGCCGAACCGCAGGTGATGGCGGCCGCGGTCCGTGGTCGGGGCGGCGAGACCTCGGCGAAAATCCTTGGGGTTACCGTCATGACCAGTCTGACCGGGCAGGACCTGGCCGAGATGGGCTATGGCATGGGCGTCGAGGCGCTGATCGAACGGCGGGTGCGCCAGGCGGTGGACGCCGGCATCGACGGCGTTGTGGCCAGCCCGCATGAAGCCCATATCGCCCGCCGCATCGGCGGCCCGGACTTCCTGGTGGTGACGCCGGGCGTGCGTCCGGCCGGGGCGGCGATGAACGATCAGGCCCGGGCGGCGACGCCGGCCGACGCCCTGGCCGGCGGGGCGAGCCATCTGGTGGTCGGCCGACCGATCACGGCGGCTGGTGATCCGAAAGCAGCGGCGCGGGCGATCTCGGCGGAGATGGCTGGCATGACGCCGGCCTGACCGGGAGACCTGCCTGACGGCCGGGCCTGAGCCATCGGTGATGATTGGCAATTATTGCCAGTCGTGGCATTCTGCGAGGTATGGCGACGCGAAATGTCAATCTGACGAAGCAACTCGATCAATTCGTCGAGCAGAAGGTCGCGACCGGTGAATTCCAGAATGCCAGCGAGGTTGTCCGCGCCGGACTGCGCCTGCTGTCCGAACGCGACGAAGATCGGGCGGCGAAGATCGAAGCCTTGAAATCCGCAATTCAGGTTGGCCTCGATGATCTGGATCGCGGAGACTTCGAAGTCGTCGATGACATTGAGGCCTGGGCCAATGAACTCGGCCGCAGGGCTGGCGATTGAGACGGCTGATCGTCGGCTCGACGGCGCGGCGGCAGTTTGTCCAGATCGTCCGGGAAAGCGAAACGCTGCATGGGGCGGAAGCTGCCGACCGATACCGCAGATTGATCGTCACGACCTTCCAGCTGCTCGTCGATGAACCGGATCAGCCCGCGGCTCATACCCGGGCCTACACACCGACAGGCCTGATCTTCTATCATCTTCGGCATGTCGCCCGAGCCATGCCTGTTCAAGATCGGGTCCGGCGGCCGAGGCATTTCATTGTCTATCGGCACGATGAGCATCAGCTGGAGGTCGTGCGACTCCTGCACGACGCCATGGACCTGCCCGAGCAGTTCAACTGAAACCTAGAGCACGTCAGGCGGAAGTGTACGCGGTTCCGCCGCCCGGACGTGCTCTAAATATTTGATTCTAGACCCTTTTGATCAGGTTTTGATGCGTACATCAAAACCTGAAAGGGTCTAGGGTCGGTTCCAGTCACCGGACTTGCCGCCGGTCTTGGAGATCAGCCGCACATGGTCGATGACCATGCCTTTGTCGGCGGCCTTCAGCATGTCGTAGAGGGTCAGACAGGCGACGGAGACCGCTGTCAGGGCCTCCATCTCGACGCCGGTCGGCCCTGTGGTGCGGACCGTGGCGGTGACCTCGAAGCCGTCGTCGCAGGGCGTGATCACCACACCCACCTTGCTCAGGGCGAGGGGGTGGCAGAGGGGGATGAGGTCGCTGGTGCGCTTGGCGGCCATGACGCCGGCTAGTTCGGCCGTGGTGATGACATCGCCCTTGGCGGCCTTGCCCGTCACCGCCAGATCGCGAACCTCCGGCGTCGTCCGCAACAGGCCCGTCGCCACCGCCTCGCGCAGGGTGGAGGCCTTGTCCGAGACGTCGACCATGCGGGCCCGGCCCTGGTCGTCGAGGTGGGTGAGGCGGCTCACTGCTCCAACAGCCTTTTCATTGCTCAAGAAGCCTCGGCATCAGCTCGACCATGTTGCAGGGCCGGTGGCGGCTGTCGAGCTGGGCGGCGATGACCTTGTCCCAGCCGTCCCTGACCGCCCCGTTCGAGCCCGGCAGGCAGAAGACGAACACCCCGCCGACGATACCGGCCAGGGCCCGCGATTGCAGGGTGGAGAGGCCGACGCTCTGGTAGCTGACCAGGTGGAAGATCACCGAGAAGCCGTCGATCTCCTTGTCGAACAGCGGCCGCACCGCTTCCGGCGTCACATCCCGCCCGGTGAGACCCGTGCCGCCGGTGGTGACAATGGCGTCGACCGAGCCGGAGGCGACCCAGGCCTTGATCTGCAGGCGGATGTCGCCGACGTCGTCCTTGACCATCTTCCTGTCGGCCAGCTCGTGGCCGGCCGAGGTGACCCGCTCGGCCAGCAGATGGCCGGAGGTGTCGCTTTCCTCGTCGCGGGTGTCGGAAACGGTCAGCACGGCGACCCGCACCGGCTTGAAGGCCCAGGCCTCGTCGATCTTGCCGCCAATGGAGAGGGTGGTCATGGGCGCTCCGGCCTTGTGCGTGCTTCGACACGCGGCCTGCGGCCGCTGCTCAGCATGACTACTTATTTTGAAACAACACCGCTGTCAGTCATCCTGAGCAGCCTGCGGAGCAGGCGTGTCGAAGGACGCATCCCAGCGCGCGGCGTCGGTCCTGTCGCGGTCCGTCGGCTCGATCCAGCGGGCGCCGTCCGGGCCGTGCTCCTTCTTCCAGAAGGGGGCGCGGGATTTCAGCCAGTCCATCAGGTGGTCGCAGGCCTCGAAGGCGGCCCGGCGATGGGCGGCGGCGCAGGCAACGAAGACAATGGCCTCGCCCGGCGCAATGGCCCCGATGCGGTGG
>JBILYE010000094.1:0-13140 GCA_044377925.1 Caulobacter sp.
CGCCCTCGCAGGCGGCCAGCCGCAGCCGCATACCCGCCCCCTCGCCGCTGAGCCGGCAGGGCGGGGTCGACCGGTTCAGACGCGGCGATGTCATTCACCGGCTGCTGCAGCTGTTGCCGGACGTGGCGGAGGCCGAGCGGCGGGAGACGGCGGAACGGCTGCTGGCCCGTGAGCCGGACCTGACCGACGTTCAGCGGGCGGAGATGATCCAGGCGGCGATGGGTGTGCTGGAGCATCCGGACTTTGCCGAGGTGTTCGGGCCAGGGTCGCGGGCCGAGGTGGCGCTGGCCGGAACGGCCAAGGCGCTGCCGGACGGGCTGGCGATCTCCGGCCGGGTCGACCGGCTGGTGGTGACGCCGCGCCGCGTGACCGTCATCGACTACAAGACCAACCGGCCGGCGCCGGCCGACATTTCAGCGGCCGATCGGTCCTATGTGGCCCAGCTGGCCATCTATGCGGCGGTGCTTGGCGAGGTGTTTCCGGGCCGGGAAGTGCGGGCGGCCCTGGTCTGGACCGACGGTCCCAAGCTGATGCCCGTTCCAGAAAAGATGATGGTCGAGGCGCTGGCCGACCTGCCCGGTACGAGTTGACCTCGGGCCTGGAGCGCCTACATGCTGGACCTGACGTTCGGCGCCCCTGCGCCGGACATTCGAATTGGCGGCCTGACAGGCCCAAAGGAGATTTTCGATGAGCACCGTCAAGGTCACCGACGAGTCCTTCGAGAAGGACGTGCTGCAGGCTTCCGGTCCGGTCCTGGTGGACTTCTGGGCCGAGTGGTGCGGGCCGTGCAAGCAGATCGCGCCGGCCCTCGACCAGATCTCGGAAGAGCTGGCCGACCATGTGATCGTCGCCAAGGTCAACATCGAGGAAAGCCCGACGACGCCCTCGCGCTACGGCGTGCGTGGCATTCCGACGATGATGCTGTTCAAGGACGGCCAGATGACCTCGATGAAGGTGGGCGCCATGCCCAAGCAGAAGATCATCGAATGGCTGGCTGAAGCCGGGGTGAAGTCGGCGGCGTAAGCCCTGGCGTCATCGATTGAGATCAAGGGCGCTGTCCGGGAGGGCGGCGCCCTTTTTCGTTCTCGTTTCTCTGGCGTCGGACGTTTGATCCGACAACCGGTCCCCGCTTGTCGGAACGCGCTCTAGAACGGCACTTCCGGCGGTGGCTCGGCTTTGGGCGGCGGGGCGGTGGTGTTCTGGATGACCTCAGCGATCGGGTCGCTCTTGGGTGCGGCCTTCGGGGCCGCTTTCGGCGTTCCAGCCGGGGTCTTCGCCGCCGGCGCTGCGCCGGGCGCTTCGGAGAGCGCCGGATCGGCGGTCTCGGGGATGATTTCGACCTTGGTCTCTGCTTTCACCGGCGGGGGGGCCTGGGTCGGCGGGGCCTTCTCGACGGCCTTGGGGTCGAAGGCGATGGCTTCGGGCGGGCCGGAGGTGGCGACGGGCGGGGGCGCGCTCTGGTCCCAGGCCGGCGCTGAACGGCGCAGGCTGTCGCTGAGGCCCATCCAGCCGCCGACAACGGCGCATCCTCCAAGGGCGATGACCACCAGGCGCAGGGTGGAAGACGAGATCCGATCCATGATGCGAAGACTATCGGCAGTCGGGCCGGACGAAAAGCGGGCCCGCGATTTTTGGTCGCTTCAAAACTGGACACGAGCGTCCACTAAAGTCTTGCCGAGCCCGCCGACCGGTTGTAACGCCAAGGGCTGACGCCGCTTTACGCATCGTCCAGTTTTCATCTCTTGTGTCACCAGGGCTCCCCCATGCCAGTTGTTTCGAGGCAAAAGCTCGTTCCCTTGATCGCCGCCGGTGTTGTCGCGGTGGGCGTCATCGTCGGCGGCGGTGTCTGGTGGCACGGCAAGCAAAGCTTTGAAGGCACCGACAACGCCTTCGTCCAGGCCGACACCGTCCAGGTCAGTCCCCAGGTTTCCGGCTATGTGCTGGAGGTGCTGGTCGCCGACAACCAGCGGGTCGAGGCCGGCCAGGTCATCGCCCGCATCGATCCCGCGACCATTCAGGCCCGCTATGACCAGGCCCTGGCGAATGTGCGGGCCCTGCAGGCCGACGTCGCCGCAGTCGACGACAAGGCGGCTCTGGAACAGGCGATGATCGCCCAGAAGGCGGCGGGGGTGATGAGCGCCCAGGCCGATGCCGGTCGCATGGCCGTTGATTCCAAGCGCTACAGCGACCTGGCCGCCAAGGGCTGGGTCTCGGAACAGAAGGTCGAGCAGGTACGGGCCGGCGAGAAGCAGAGCGCGGCGTCCGTCGCCGCCGCCCAGGCCGCCCTGGTCGCCGAACAACGCGCCGCGCAAGGCCTCGGCTCGGCCCGCGAACAGAAGCTGGCCCAGGTGCAGGCTGCCCAGGCCCAGGTGCAGCAGGCCCGGCTGGACCTGGAGCGGACGGTGATCCGCGCGCCGGTCGGCGGCGTCATCGGGGCCCGGTCGGTGCGGGTCGGCCAGCTGGTCCAGCCAGGTCAGACCATGATGGTGGTGGTGCCGCTCGGCGAGACCTATGTGGTCGCCAACTTCAAGGAGACCCAGCTGTCGCGTCTGCGCATCGGACAGCCGGTCGAGATCAAGGCCGACGCCCTCGGCAGGACCGTCATCAAGGGCCGCATCGACAGCTTCTCGCCGGCCACCGGCGCCGAGTTTGCCCTGATCCCGGTCGAGAACGCGGTCGGCAACTTCACCAAGATCGCCCAGCGGGTGCCGGTGCGGATCGTCGTCGACAAGGGCCAGCCGGTCAGCGGGGCCCTGCGGCCCGGTCTGTCGCTGGAGGTGAAGGTCGATGTACGGGTCAAGTCCGGGGCCAGTTTCGCCGATAGCGGCGTCGCGCCCTCGCGGGTCGCGACCAGCGCTGACCCGGGCGTTGGTGCGGCGGCCCGGCCGTGACCGACACCACGGTCGCCCGGACGCCGACAACGGCGTCGGGCCAGGTCAACTGGACCATGCTGCTGATCGGCTTCGCCGGCATGGCCATCGGCCAGTTCATGGCCATTCTCGATATCCAGATCGTGGCCGCCAGCCTGCCGCAGATCCAGGCCGGGGTCGGGGCCAGCGCCGACCAGGTCAGCTGGATCCAGACCGCCTATCTGATCCCCGAAGTGGTGATGATCCCGCTGTCGGCCTACCTCTGTCGACTGTGGGGCACACGGCTGGTGTTCATGGCCAGCTGCGCCGGCTTCACGGTGATGAGCGTCGTCGCCGGCTTCTCCCAGAGCATCGAGTTCATGATCGTCGCCCGGGCCCTGCAGGGGTTCGTCGGCGGGGCCATGGTGCCGGCGGTGTTCGCCACCGCCTTCACCGCCTTCCCGCCCGACAAGCGGATCATGGCCAATGTCGCCACCGGCATGATCGTCACCCTGGCCCCGACCGTGGGGCCGATCCTCGGCGGCCACCTGACCGAATGGCTTAGCTGGCGCTGGCTGTTCTTCGTCAATGTCGGGCCGGGCCTGCTCAGCCTGTTCCTGGTCGGCCGCTATGCCGACTTCGACAAGGGGGACAGGAGCCTCGCCACCGGCTTCGACTGGTTCGGCCTTGCCACCATGGCCACCTTCCTGATGAGCCTGCAGTACGTCGTCGAGGAAGGGGCCAAGGACAACTGGTTCGAGGACGGGATGATCCTCTGGCTGACGGTGCTTTGCGTCATCACCGGGGTCACCTTCGTCTGGCGCACCCTGAGCTACCACCAGCCGCTGATCCAGCTGCGCGCCTTCAAGGACCGCAACTTCACCCTCGGCATCCTGATGACGGCGGTGTCGGGCGTCAGCCTCTATGGCGGCACCTTCCTGATGCCGCTGTATCTGGGCCGGGTGCGACAGTTCTCGGCCGCCGAGGTCGGCACCACCATGCTGGTCAGCGGCATCTGCATGTTCTTCACCGGGCCGCTGGTCGGCCGACTGGCGCGGTCAATCGATGCGCGCATCCCGATGGTCATCGGCTTTTCCATGGTCGCCTGGGGCATGTGGCTGGGGCACGACATCAACGGCGAGTGGGGGTTCTGGGAGTTCGCGGGCCTGCAGGCCTTCCGCGGCTGCGGGGTGATGATCGCCATGATCGCCACCAGCCAGCTGACCATGTCGACCCTGCCGCCGGCGATGATCAAGGACGCGTCCGGGATCATGAATCTGGCGCGCAACACGGCGGGGGCCATCGCCATGGCCTATCTGTCGACCACCCTGACGACCCAGACCGCCAACCACATGACCGCCCTGTCCTCCAGGGTCAGTATCGCCTCGACCGAGGCTCAGGCCATGATCGCCGGCCTGACCCAGCTGATGGCCGAGCGCGGCGTCAGCGACCCGGGCGGGGCGGCGCGAAAGGCCTTCTCCTACATCCTGAACCAGCAGGCCTCGATCCTGGCGTTCGGGGATGGCTTCACGGTGCTGGCCATCGCCGGCGCCCTGGCGGCGGCCCTCGCCCTGCTGGCCAAACCCGTCAAGACCCCTCCCTCAGCGGCCGCGCTCGAAGCGGCGGCGGAAGCCCACTGACGATGCCCAGACTGACCGGACAGATCGACACCTCGAAGACCGAGGCCATCCTCGACGCCGCCGCCGAGGTGCTGGCCGAGCGGGGACTGGCGGCGCCGATCGAGGAAATCGCGCGCCGGGCCGGGGTGTCGAAACAGACGATCTACAACCGCTACGGCGCCAAGCCGGAACTGGTCCGGGCCCTGGTCGAGCGGCGGGTGGATTCGATCACGGCGCCGCTGCGCTCGCCCGGCGCCGAGGGGCATCCGGAAGAGACCCTGGCCGCCTATGCCCGCTCGCTGCTGCAGGTGATCAACGACAGCGGCTATTCGGTGATGCGGCTTTCGATCCAGAGCGCCGCCGAGCTGCCCGACCTCGCCCGCGAGGTGTTCGAGACCGGGCCGATGCGCTCGCGCCGGCAACTGGCCGGCTTTCTGGAGATGGAAGACAAGGCCGGCCGCATGAGGGTCGATGACCCCATGCAGGCGGCGGAGTTCTTCGGCGGCATGGTGCTGGGCCATCGCCAGACCCAGGTGCTGCTGCGCCTGGCCACGGACCTGACGGACGAGGACATCGACCGTCTGGCCAAGGCCGCCGCGCGGGTCTTCATGCGGGCGTATGCGGTCTAGCAACAGTGCGTGCTTCGACACGCGGCCTCCGGCCGCTGCTCAGCATGACTGACTTTTGTTAAGTTCCACGCTCTTGGTCATCCTGAGCAGCCCGCGAGGCGGGCGTGTCGAATGACGCACTATCCCGCCAAATTCGCAAACTCGTCGGGCAGGCCCATCATGTGGAAGCCGGCGTCGACGTGAATGACCTCGCCCGTCGTCGAGCGGCCCAGATCCGACAGCAGCCACAGGGCGCAGCCGGCGACGCCTTCCATCGAGGTGTCTTCCTTCAGGGCGCTGAACATCCGGCCCTGGCTGAGCAGGCCGCGGCCGCCGCTGATGCCGGCCAGCGACAGGGTGCGCATGGCGCCGGCGCTGATGGCGTTGACCCGGATGCCCTTGGGGCCGAGGTCGCGGGCGATATAGCGGGTGGCCGCTTCCAGGGCGGCCTTGGCGACGCCCATGGTGTTGTAGTTGGGGATGACCCGCTCGCTGCCCAGGTAGGTCATGGTGATCATCGAACCGCCCGGCTTCATCATCTTCGAAGCGCGGTTGGCGGCGTCGACGAAGCTGAAGGCGCTGATGTTCATGGCGGTGAGGAAGCCCTCCCGCGTGGTGTTCTCGACGAAGCTGCCCTTCAGCTCGTCCTTGTTGGCGAAGGCGATGGAGTGGACCAGGAAGTCCAGGCCGCCGAAGCGCTGCTCAAGGTCCGCGAAGGCCGCGTCCATCGAGGCGTCGTCGGTCACTTCGCAGGGGATGAAATCGGTGACGCCGATGGCTTCGCCCAGCGGCCGCACGCGCTTTTCCATGTCCGGCAGATAGGCGAAGGCCAGCTTGGCCCCTTGCGCGGCCAGCTGGCACGCGATGCCGTAGGCGATGGAATTGTGGTTGGCGACCCCCATGACCAGTCCGGTCTTGCCGGCCATCAGGTCACCCTTGGGGAAGCTGTACTCTTCGGCCATGCGGCGTCTCCTCGAAGCTCTTGAGGCGGGTTTAGTGGGGTTGGCGGCGCGAGGCTAGACCTTGGGAATTTCGAACAGCGGCGCGACGGTGCGGATCGCCGCCTCCGCCTCGGCCATGTCGGGCGTCTCGTCATCGGAGCCATAGCCCCACATGTCGCTCTCCCCGCTGTACTGGACGACGATGCCGTCGGGCCGGGGCAGGACATTCACATCGCGATAGTAGAGGCCGTAGTGGACCTCCGGCTGCGGGGCGAGCCAGTTGATCTGGCCCCTGACCGGGACCACCGACTCGTCCCGCCAAAGGGCCCGGGCGCCGTAGCCGGTGCAGTTGACGATAACTGGCTGCCGCAGGCGCTGCAGCTCGGCCGGGCTGTTGAACGTCCGGGTCTCGATGCGGCCGCCCTCCAGCAGGAAGTCCATGGTCAGCAGGTGGGCCAGTTCGGCGACGTTGAACTGCATCGAGGTGTTGAGACGGGCGCGCTTGACCGGGAAGGGATGCTGCCCGGGCTGCAGGTCGTGGCCTCGCGGCGACAGGCCCGGCAAGCGCTGCTCGAAGAAGCGGATTTCGGGCGCGCTCACCGGACGCTCCGGGAAGATGACGGGGGGCGTCTCGACGACCGGATCGGCGAGGCCGTAGCGATCACTCCAGGACACCGGCTCGCCCGGCCGGCCGAGCAGGGTCTGCCAGGTGGCGTAGGAGTTACGGGCCATGCTTTCCCAGAGGGCGGGGAAGGCCGGATCGATCCGGTCGGCGTCGGCGATCCGGCTGTCGGGCGACCAGGTCCCGGTGGCGCGGGCCGAGCGGGTGTAGGGGGTGCGGTCGGCGGCGTAGATGGTCACCCGGGCGCCGGCCCGCAGCAGGGTCAGGGCCGTGGTCAGGCCGATGGCGCCGCAGCCGATGACGGCGACCCGCTTTGTCCCGCCCTCCAGCGCCTTGGCCGCTGCAATCTGGGCGCTGCCCCAGGACAGGGACCAGCCGCTGCCGCCGTGGCCGTAGTTATGCACGACGCGCTTGGCGCCGACCTTTTCGACATCGAGGCGCGGCCCGGCGGCGCGGAATGGCCGCACACAGACGGTGACCTTGGTCAGCCGGCCCATCTCCATACGGAGCGGGGCGAGGGGCGGGACGACGAAGCGGTCGGTCTGGGCGAAGGCTTGGGGCGCGAGGCCGGTCGCGCCGAGGCCGAGGAGCAGGGTGCGGCGGTCAGGGGCTAGGCGCATGGGTACAGGCTAGCGCGAACGCCCGGATATTGTGGAGTGCAGAGTCGGTGCAGGAACACAAACTCTCCCCCCGCGAAGCGGGAGGAGGACAGATTTCGAGCCTAAGCGAGAAATCAGGAGGCGGGCCCCACCGGCGGTAGGGAGGTTCCTCCTGAAGCGGGGTTGCCCCCCTCCTGCTCTGTCGCTTGGGGCTCCAGAGCGGTCCTCCCCCCGCAAGCGGGGGGAGAGTTGATACTTCGCAGTCTTGCCTACACCCGCGCCATGATCAGGCAGCCATTCGTGCCGCCGAAGCCGAAGCTGTTGCTCATCACCGTTTCGAGCGGCTTGTCCGACCGCTCCGTGAGGATCGGCAGGTCGGCGAACTCGGGGTCGAGGTTTTCGATGTTGGCGCTCTGCGCCGCGAAGTCGTTGTTCAGCATCAGGATCGAGTAGATCGCCTCCTGCGCGCCGGCGGCGCCCAGGCTGTGGCCGGTCAGGGACTTGGTCGAGCTGATCAGCGGGGCCTTGTCGGCGCCGAAGACGTTGCGGACCGCGCCCATTTCCTTCGAGTCCCCGACCGGGGTCGAGGTGCCGTGCGGGTTGAGGTAGTCGATCTTGCGGCCGCCGGCGCTGTCGATGGCGAGCTTCATGCAGCGCTCCGCGCCCTCGCCCGACGGCGCGACCATGTCGAAACCGTCGCTGTTGGCGGCGTAGCCGACGATCTCGCCGTAGATCTTGGCGCCGCGCGCCTTGGCGTGCTCGTACTCTTCCAGCACCAGCATGCCGGCGCCGCCCGCGATGACGAAGCCGTCGCGGTCGGTATCGTAGGCGCGGCTGGCCTTGGTCGGGTTGTCGTTGCGCTTGGAAGACATGGCGCCCATGGCGTCGAACAGGTTGGACAGCGTCCAGTGCTCTTCTTCCGTGCCGCCGGCGAAGATGATGTCCTGCTTGCCCCAGGCGATCTGCTCACAGGCCGAGCCGATGCAGTGGGTCGAGGTGGCGCAGGCCGAGCTGATCGAGAAGTTGAGGCCGCGGATCTTGAACCAGGTGGCCAGAACGGCCGAGGGACCGCTGCTCATGGCCTTGGGCACCGCGAACGGACCAATGCGCTTGGGTCCCTTCTCGCGGGTCGTGGCGGCGGCCTCGACGATGACCTTGGTGGAGGGCCCGCCGGCGCCGACGATCAGGCCGGTGCGCTCGTTGGAGATGTCGGACTCTTCAAGACCCGAGTCCGCGATCGCCTGGTCCATGGCGATGTGGGCGTAGGCCGTGCCCGACGACAGGAAGCGGGCGGCGCGGCGGTCGACCATCGACTCCCAGTCGATGTCCGGCACCGCCTTGACCTGGCAGCGGAAGCCGAGCTCGGCATAGTCCGGCGCGAAGGTCACACCGCTCCTGGCTTCCCGCAGCGAGGCGAGGACTTCGTTGGCGTTATTGCCGATCGACGAGACGATGCCGATACCGGTGACCACGACGCGACGCATGGCGACTCCTTGTTCCCGAGAGCGGTACGACCGCCCGCTTTGTCTTTATTTGTTGTGTTCGTCAGACCATCGTCGCGGGGTCGAACAGACCGACGCGAAGATCCTTGGCCTCATAGATAAGCTTGCCGTCGGCTTCGAGAACCCCGTCGCCGATGCCCATCACCAGTTTCCGCATGATCACCCGCTTGAGGTTGATGCGGTAGACCACCTTCTTGACGTTGGGGGTGACCTGGCCGGTGAACTTGACCTCGCCGACGCCGAGGGCGCGACCCTTGCCGGGGGCGCCCGACCAGCCGAGGAAGAAGCCGACCATCTGCCACATGGCGTCGAGGCCCAGGCAGCCGGGCATGACCGGGTCGCCGATGAAGTGGCATTTGAAGAACCAGAGGTCCGGATTGATATCCAGCTCGGCGATGATCTCGCCCTTGCCGAAGAGACCGCCCTCGTTGGTGATCAGGTTGATGCGGTCCATCATCAGCATCGGCGGGGCCGGCAGCTGGGCGTTGGCCGGGCCGAACATTTCCCCCCGCCCGCAGGCGATGAGCTCATCGTAGGTGAAGGATGACTTGCGGTTCTCGGTCATGAAGTTTCAATCCCGCCTGTCGGACGGCGGTTCCTTGCAGCCTTGGTTTGGGGGCGGGGCGTAGCACGGCGCCCCAGCTGCCTCAACTCTTGCCTCAACCTGCCGGAACCCTGACGCCCTTGCAGTCGGGCGCCGGGCCGCCGCCCCAGACCTCATCGGCGGGGGCCCAGCCCTCCTCGCCGCCGGCCCGCAGCTGGTTCCAGCCGTCCTTGTGCTTGCGCTGGACGGCCACGGCGCCGGAGCGCAGGTAGGCGACGGTCCGGGCCCCGGCCTTGGGTTTTTCCAGCAGGGGAAGGTCGCCGGGCCTGGTGCGCATCACCGAGCTGCCGCCATCGACCATCTGGGCCTTGACCCAGGCCTCGTCGCCGTTGGGAGCACGGACCTTGCGCCAGTCGCGGCTCTCGGCGACGACCATCAGCGGCATGTTCTTGACCCGCCAGACCCAGAGGATGCGGTGATCCTCGCCCGGCCCCTTGCGCGCGTTCACCTCGCCGGACTTGAGCGAGACGAAGCGCGGCACCGGAAATCCCGACCGCGTCTTGCACTTGGTCGCCTCCGCCTCGCCGCAGCCGGTCACAAGGGCGGCGCTCAACAGAATGGCAGGCAGGGCGGCGCGCATGGGTCGGCTCGGAGCGGAATCAGGCTCTAAACGGCTACAACATGGTGAAGGCTTCGTTGACGCGGCGGCTTTGACGGCCTGATCAAAGTTCGCTCATTTCGCGTCGGAACACGCATTTGGGTTTCACTCCGGGCCCGCGCGCTTTATCTGTCGCGGTGACGCCCATCCGGGCGGAGCCCTTCCTGCCCCACGATCGCGTCATGCCCGCCAAACGCCTTAAAGTCGTCGTCACCCGCAAGCTGCCCGATCCGGTGGAAACCCGGATGCGCGAGCTGTTCGATACCGAGCTCAATCTCGACGACAAGCCGATGGGCGGCGAACAGCTGCTCGACGCGCTGGGCCGGGCCGATGTGCTGGTGCCGACGATCACCGATCGGCTCGACTCGCGCCTGCTGTCGCGGGCCGGCGAGCGGATGAAGCTGATCGCCAACTTCGGGGCCGGGGTCGACAACATCGACGTCGCCACCGCCAACCAGCGCGGCATCATCGTCACCAACACCCCGGGGGTGCTGACCGAGGACACCGCCGACCTGACCATGGGCCTGATCATGGCCGCCAGCCGGCGGGTCGTGGAGGGCGCCAATGTCGTGCAGTCGGGCGACTTCCAGGGCTGGTCGCCGACGTGGATGCTGGGCCGCCGCATCTGGGGCAAGCGCCTGGGCATCATCGGCATGGGCCGCATCGGCCAGGCGCTGGCCCGCCGCGCCAAGGCCTTCGGCCTGTCGATCCATTATCACAACCGCAAGCCGGTCAGCCCCCGCATCGCTGAGGAGCTGGAAGCCACCTACTGGGAGAGCCTCGACCAGATGCTGGCCCGGATGGACATCATCTCGGTCAACTGCCCGCACACGCCCGCGACCTATCACCTGCTGTCGGCCCGGCGTCTGAAGCTGCTGCAGACCCACGCCATCGTCGTCAACACGGCGCGGGGCGAGGTGATCGACGAGGGGGCGCTGGCCAACATGCTGTCGCGCGGCGACATCGCCGGGGCCGGCCTGGACGTCTATGAGCACGAGCCGGCGATCAATCCCAAGCTGCTGAAGCTGCCCAACGTCGTGCTGTTGCCGCACATGGGCTCGGCCACGGTCGAGGGGCGGATCGACATGGGCGAGAAGGTCATCGTCAACATCAAGACCTTCGCGGACGGCCACCGTCCGCCGGACCGCGTCATTCCGTCGATGCTTTAGGGCCCTCGAGGCTTCCGGGGCGCCCCCTTCAACGGCGCGCAACCCACTCTGACGCGCCTTGACGTGTGACACCCCCGGTCGCAACCTTGTGGCAGCACTGGGGAGCGCGCCCGTTGAGGCCCACACGTCGACAGCTCGCGGCCGCGATGGTCGGGGCAGGGTTCGCCCTGCCGACGCTGAAGCTCGACCTTGCCCACGCGGCTGAAGCGCTGACCCCCGCGGCGTCGGAATCAGCAGCCCCGACCCTCGATGAGCTGTTCCGTCCGGCCGGCCTGATCGACGCCGCCCTGTCGCCCGACGGCAGCCGTCTGGCGGCGCTTCGCGTCGTCCGTGACAAGGTCGCCAACCCTCGCCGTAGCCGGGGCGAGGCGGTGATGATCGACCGCCGGACCGGCTACGTCTCCCTCTACAATACCGCGGACCTGACCGCGCCGCCGGCCCTGGTCAAGATCGGCGACTTTGACGTCGAGCAGGTGGAATGGGCCAATGATGACCGGCTGCTGATCTGGATCCGCGCCCTGAAGGACGCCTCCGGCCGCTACTTCGGTCTATGGTCGGGCAAGGAGTTCGTCATCGTGCCGATGCGCCGGGTCATCTCGGTGGCGGCCGACGGGACCGGCATGGCGGTGCTGTTCGGCAACCAGCCCAGGGCGGTCAGGCGCGACTTCGACCTCGGCATGGTCATCGACCGGCTGCCGGCCGAGAAGAACTTCATCCTGATGCAGAAGTGGGAGACGGCCCACGGCCGCAACGCCCTCTACAAGGTCGATGTCCGGAACGGCGAGGCGGCCCTGGTCGAACTGGGCGAGCCGGCCACGGACGGCTGGTACACCCAGGCGGGCGTGCCCGTTCTGCGCGTCGACAGCAACACCCGCGGCACCACCGTCAGCATCTTCGGCCGGGCGCCGGGCGAAGACCGCTGGACCCTGATCCGCAAGAGCCGGCGGGACGAGGCCAGCCGGTCGGTCGAGCTGGACGTGATCGGCGTCACCGAACAGGCCGGGGTGGTGCTGATCGCGCACCGGGCCGAGGACGAGGAGTTCGCCGCCCTCAAGAGTTTCGACGTCCGCACCCAGGCGATGAAGACGTTGAAATCCGTCGACGGCGCCGACGCCACCGGGGCGCGGCTGGACGAGGCGGGGCGGCTGCTGGCCGTGGAGTTCAAGCGCGACCGCCGTGACTATCTGTTCGAGTCCCCGGAGCTTGCCACCCACTACAGGGCGCTGAACCGGCACTACGGGGAGCAGGCCAACATCACCGTCTATGACGTCAGCCTCGATCACCAGCGGGTGGTCTTCCACGTCAGCGGCCCGCAGCTGCCGGGCCAGTTCGTTTACTACAGCCTGAAGTCCCGGCGGCTCGACGTGCTCGGCGACCAGTACGAGCATCTGACGCCTGAGCGGCTGGCCAGGATGGAGACCCTGTCCGTGACCACCCGCGACGGGGCGAAGATCACCGCCTATCTGTCGCATCCGCCAGGGGCGTCGAAGGGTCGGCCCATGGTGGTGATGCCCCACGGCGGGCCCGAGGTGCGCGACCATTACGAATGGGATCGCTGGACGCAGGCCCTCGCCGCCCGCGGCTGGCTGGTGCTGCAGCCGCAGTTCCGGGGCTCGGGCGGCTACGGCAAGCGCTTTGCCGAGGCCGGCCGCAAGCAGTGGGGCGAGCGGATGCAGCAGGACATCGAGGACGCCGTCGCCCATGTGGTGGGTTCCGGCGCCGCCGATCCGAAGAAGCTGGCCATCATGGGCGCCAGCTTTGGCGGCTACGCGGCGATGATGGGGGTGGTGCGCCAGCCGACGCTGTACCGATGCGCCGTGGCCGTCAGCGGCGACTTCGACCTGATCGACAGCCTGGCCTTCTCGCGCCGGGAAGACGGCGCCGACAGCGACACCTATGCCTACTGGCTGGCCAGCATGGGCGATCCGAAGAAGGACGCCGCCCTGCTGAAGGCCCATTCGCCGCGCCAGCGCGTGAACGAGATTGTCGTGCCGGTGATGATGGTCGCCGGGACCGAGGACACTGTCGT
>JBILYE010000317.1:0-3385 GCA_044377925.1 Caulobacter sp.
GTGCAGATCTTCGACGGCCTGCGCTACCGCTGGCGCGGCGACGCCACCGAACTTGAGACCATCCGCCTGCTCGGCCAGCTCTACATCAGCCAGGGCCGCTACCGCGAAGGCCTCGAAGCCCTGCGTTTGGCCGGCACGCGCCTGCCTGACCTGCCACAGGCCGTGGAGTTGCAGAACGACCTTGTCGCCACCTTCAAGTCGCTGTTCCTTGATGGCCTCGCCGATGGCCTCGAGCCGATCCAGTCGCTCGGCCTCTACAAGGATTTCAAGGATCTCACCCCCATCGGCGCCGACGGCGACATGATGGTCCGCAAGATGGCCCGCCGATTGGTCGACGTGGATCTGCTCGACCAGGCCGCGGACCTGATGAAGTGGCAGGTCGACAACCGCCTCGACGGCGTGCCCAAGGCGCAGGTGGCCACCGATCTGGCGCTCATCTATCTGATGAACCGCAAGCCGGAGCAGGCGCTGCAGGCCATCAACGCCAGCAGAACCACCGTCCTTCCCACGGCTCTGAACACCGAGCGCCGGATGATCACCGCCCGCGCCCTGATGGCGGTGGGGCGTCTCGATGCGGCCCTGGAAATTCTCGAAAACGACAGCGGCCCCGCCGCCACCGAGGTTCGTGCAGAGGTCGCCTGGAAGGCCCGCAGCTGGCCGCTGGCCGGCGACATGTTCGAAAAGCAGCTGGGTGAGCGCTGGAAGAACCCGGTTGCCCTGCGCCCCGAAGAAGAGGGCCAGCTTTTGCGCGCCGGGGTGGCCTACAGCCTGTCCGGCGACGAGGCGGCGCTTGAGCGCATGCGCAGTCGCTATGAGCCGATGTTCGACGGCGCCCGCAATCCTGACGCCCTGCGGGTCGCCTTCGCCGCCATGGACGGCGGCCGCCTGACCACCGCCGACTTCGGCCGCTCGGTCGCCGAGTCGGAAGCCTTCAACGGCTGGGTCGGCAGAATGAAACAGAAGTTCCGCGAAAAGCCGGCCCCGGTCATGGCGGCCGGAAAATCCCCGCCAAAGCCCGCAGCCGGCCGCTGATTCCCCTCTCCCAAAGGGAGAGGGAGGGGCCCACGCCAAAGGCGTGGGAGGGTAAGGGGTTACGCTCTTTCAGAAAGACCCCAGGCAATCTTCCGCCTGACAGTTGCTTCCCCTTACGGGAACAGCGCGAAATACCCCCATGACTCACGACCTCACCCCCATCCTCATCGGCGTCGGCGAAGCCTCGGAGCGGATCGACGCCGCCGACTACCAGGCCCTCTCGCCGGTCGCGCTCGCCGCCAAGGCCAGCCAGGCCGCCATCGCCGACGCCGGCGGGGCGGGCCTCGCCGCCCACATCGACCTGATCGCTGCGATCCGCCAGTTCGAGGTCTCGACCCCGGTCGCCGCGCCGCCCTTCGGCGCGTCCAACAACTTCCCCCGCTCGGTGGCCAGCCGCATCGGCGCCGATCCGGCCCGCGCCGTGCTCGAAGTCACCGGCGGCCAGGGTCCGCAGCATCTGGTCAATGAAATGGCCCACGCCATCGCCGACGGCGCGGTGAAGATGGCCCTGCTCACTGGCTCCGAAGCCATTTCCACGGTCCGCCATCTGCAGACATCCGGCGAAACCCGCGACTGGTCCGAATCCCTCGACGGTCAGCTAGAGGACCGCGGCTACGGCCTCGAAGGCCTGCTGACCCCCGAGGTCGCCAACCACGGCGGCCGCACCGCCATCCAGCTCTACGCCCTGTTCGAGAATGCCCGTCGGGGGCGTCTGGGTCTCGATCGCGAGACCTATCGCGGCAAGATGGGCGAGCTCTTCGCCCCCTTCACCAGGGTCGCCGCGGGCAACCCCCACGCCATGTCGCGCGAGGTGCATGACGCTGCCGCCCTGGCCACGGTCATCGCCTCCAACCGCCTGACCAGCGATCCCTTCCCGCGGCGCATGGTGGCCCGCGACCAGGCCAACCAGGGCGCAGCCATCCTGCTGACCTCTGTCGGCCTGGCGCGTGAACTGGGTGTTCCCGAAGACCGCTGGGTCTACCTCTACGGCGGGGCCGACGTGAAGGAGCGCACCGCCATCGAGCGGCAGGACCTCTCCCGCAGCCCCGCGTCCGTCGAGGCTGTCGAGGCGGCCCTCTCCGGCGCCGGCGTGACCCTGCCGGAGCTTCGCCACCTCGACCTCTACAGCTGCTTCCCGATCGCCGTCTTCAACATCACCGACGCGCTTGGCCTCGGCGTCGATGACCCGCGCGGCCTCACCGTCACCGGCGGCCTGCCCTTCTTCGGCGGGGCGGGGAACAACTACTCCATGCACGCCATCGCCGAGATCGTGCGGCGCCTGCGCGCCACCGGCGGCGTCGGCCTGATCGGCGCCAACGGCGGCTTCCTCTCCAAATACTCGGTCGGCGTCTACGGCACGGCGGCCCGCCCGTTCAAAGCCTTCGACAGCAAACCCCTCCAGGCCCGCATCGACGCCTGGCCCGCGCCCGTCGTTGCGGCCCCGGCAGCCGGGCAGGGGACCGTCACCACCTACACCATCGACTACAGCGCAAAGGACCCGCGGGGCATGGTCATCGGCCAGACCCCGGGAGGCGAACGCTTCGTCGCCATGACCGACAAGGACAGCCCGCTCGTCCAGCGCCTGATCGACGAAGAGCCGATCGGCGCGACGGTCACCTTCTCACCCGACGACAAGGGCCGGCTGCTGCTGACCGGGTTCGAACCGGCCTGACGAAGCGAAAAACGTGAGCTAAAACAAACGCCTGCGGAATATGTCTAGACATATTCATCGCAAAATGGAGTTCCGAGTGACCCCATCGTCCGACCTGCGCACCTCGCGTAGGTCGGACGAGGCTCTTTCCGGGCTACATTGACGGGGCCGCGGGCTACGCCGGGGCTACGTGGATGGCTACATTTACAGACATCCTGCCTACGCAAAGGGCACGCAGTTTCAACAGCTTGCGGCGTTTCAGGGGCTTCCCCGGCCGATGCCGTGTTATAATCGTAGGTCGCTTCGATAGCCGCCCTATCCCGGCGTAAAGCTCTCGACGAGACTGCCCGCCACCAATCGCCAGCCGTCGACCAGCACAAAGAAGATCAGCTTGAACGGCAGGCTGATCACCACAGGGGGCAGCATCATCATCCCCATGCTCATCAGCACACTGGCGACGACCAGGTCGATGACCAGGAAGGGCACGAACAGCAGAAAGCCGATCTCGAAAGCCCGCTTCAGTTCGCTGATCATGAAGGCGGGGGTGACCACCCGCAGCGGCGTTTCCTGGATGTTGGCCGGGCGCTGGATCTTCGAGAGGCGGATGAAGAGGGCCAGGTCATCGCGGTCGACCTGGCTGAGCATGAAGGTTTTCACCGGCGCGGAGGCCGCATCGAAGGCCTGCGGCAGTTCAACCTGCTG
>JBILYE010000318.1:0-3383 GCA_044377925.1 Caulobacter sp.
ACAGCGATTTAAGTTGGCGCCCGCCCCGAAAGTGATATCACTTTCATATCAAATCTGGAGGGCTGTAATGACTGAGCACAAGGCTATCAACCGAACCAACGAGCGGGCCGGCGGCGGCGTCAACGGGCTCCTGATCCTGTTGGTTTCGCTGATCCTGCTGGTGGCGGGCGCATCGCAGGTCATCCATTTCGAGGACCATCCGATCCAGGGGCTTCTGGGCATCGGCGCCCTCGTCGTCGCCTCCATCGCCATGGCCGGCTTCTACATGCTGCAGCCGAACGAGGCCTCGGCCATCACCCTGTTCGGCGAGTACAAGGGCACCGACCGCAACACCGGCCTGCGCTGGGTGCTGCCCTGGTACGGGCGCAAGAAGATCAGCATGCGGGTGCGCAACGTCACCAGCGAGATGCTGAAGGTCAACGACAAGGGCGGCAACCCGATCGAGATCGCCGCCAACGTGGTCTGGCGGGTGGCCGACTCGGCCCAGGCCCTGTTCGACGTCGACGACTACCAGGCCTTCATCAACATCCAGATCGAGACCGCCCTGCGCGAGGTGGCCCGCCACTATGCCTATGATCACGCCGAGGACGGCGAGCCGACCTTGCGGGCCGATGCAGAGATCGTCGGTGAGCGGCTGAAGGGCGACCTGCAGGAGCGGGTGGCGGTGGCCGGGATCGTCATCGACGAGACCCACCTGATGCACCTGGCCTATGCGCCGGAAATCGCCGGGGCGATGCTGAAGCGCCAGCAGGCTCATGCGGTGCTGGCGGCCCGGGCGATGATCGTCACCGGCGCGGTGACCATGGTCGAGAGCGCCCTGCAGCAGTTGAGCGAGCGCGGTGTCGTCGAGCTGGACGAGGAGCGCAAGGCCGCGATGGTCTCCAACCTGCTGGTCGTGCTCTGCGCCGACCGCGAGGCCCAGCCCGTGCTCAACACCGGTAGCCTCTACTAGGGCCATGGCCAGCCCCGGCAAACGCTCCTACCTGCTGAGGGTAAAGCCCGAGGTGCTCGACGCGGTCGAGCGCCTCGCGGCCGATGAGCTGCGCAGTGTGAACGCCCAGCTGGAGGTGCTGATCCGGGAAGGGTTGGCGAAGCGCGGACGGTTGAAGAAGGCGGACACCAAGGACTGATAGAGTCCCCCGACCCACCTGGCGACGTCAGGGCAGTCGGGCCACGTGTCGCCGCATCCGGTTGGTCCTGACGTTTGTCTGGACGATCGGGCTTCTAGATTTTGAGGAAGAAGAGTGGCGCGAATGACGGGACTCGAACCCGCGACCTCCGGCGTGACAGGCCGGCGCTCTAACCAACTGAGCTACATCCGCATCGCTTCGCAGCAGCGCGAGGAGGGCGGAATAGGGGGATGCTCCAGCGGTGTCAAGCGAAGGCCGAAAGCTTTTTGGGGGCGGTCCTGAAATTCAGTGCCCGGGCGGCTTGTAGGGGACCATCGGGGCCCCCGGCGCCGCTGCGGCCGGGGCCGTGTAGTGGAAGGGCGCGGCGGGTCCCGTGGGCCATTTCATCGCGCCCCACAGCCCTGTGACGCCCAGGGCCACGACCATGAAGGCCATGCTGTAGGGCAGGACCGAACTCATCAACCCGCCGACTCCCAGGGTCGGGACCCAGCGCTGGGCGAAGGCCAGGACCAGCGGGAAGTAGGGCATCAAGGGGCTGGCCATGTTCACGGTCGAATCGCCCATGCGGTAGGCGGCGGTGGTCATCTCAGGGCTGACGCCCAGCAGCATGAACATCGGCACCAGCACCGGCGCCAGCGCCGCCCACTTGGCTGAGGCCGAGCCGATGAAGAGGTCGAGGAAGGCGGTCAGGACGACGACGCCCAGCAGCATGAAGACCAGCGGCACGCCTGTGCCCTTCAGCGCCTCTGCCCCGTTGATGGCGACGATGGCCCCGAGATTTGACCAGGTGAACATGGCGATGAAGTGGGCGGCGGCGAAGGCCAGCACGATGTAGGGCGCCATCGAGATCATCGACTCGCCGGCCAGGCGCACGACGTCGCGGTGGCTCTTGATGACCCCGACGCTGGCCCCGAAGGCGACGCCGGCCAGCAGGAAGAGAACAAAGAAGCCGGCGACCAGCGAGCGGAAGAAGGGCGTCCACTGGCCCATGCCGGCGACGGTGCGGTCGAGAAGGGGGCCGGTCGGCAGCAGGGTCATCAGGGTCCACAGGCCGACGACGCCAAGGACAGCCAGACCGGCCAGGATCAGGCCTTTGCGCTCTTCCGGGGCCAGGGGCATGTCGGAGGGGCGGTGATCCTTCGGCGGGATCCAGGGGCCGAGGCGCGGCTCGACGATGGCCTCGGTGACCCACCAGCCGATGGGTACGAAGAAGGCGGCGGCGGCGGCGGTGAACCACCAGTTGCCGACCAGGTTCACCCGCCAGCCGGCGTCGAGGATATGCACCGCCGGTTCGGTGAAGCCGAGGATCAGGGCGTCGAACTGGCTGGGGGTCGGATTGCCGGCGAAGGCGCCGACACAGGCGGAGAAGGCGGCGGCCATGCCGGCCAGGGGGTGCCGGCCGGCGGCGGCGAAGGCGACGCCCGCCAGCGGGATGAGCACGACAAAGCCGCTGTCGGCGGCCTGGTTGCTGAGCAGGCCCAGCAGGATGATGACGGGGGCCAGCAGGCGCTTGGGCGTGTGGCGGACCAGGCCCCGGATGGCGGCGCTGAGCAGGCCGACCCGCTCGGCGACACCGGCGCCCAGCATGACCAGCAGAACCATGCCGAGCGGCGGGAAGCTGGTCAGGGTCCTGGGCATCTCGACCCAGAGCCGGCGCAGATTCTCGGTGTTGAGCAGGCTCTTGGCGACCATGGTCTCGCCGGTGCCCGGATTGACCACCGACAGGCCAAGGCTGGCGCAGATCACGCTGGCGACGATCAGGGCGCCGATCAGCCAGACGAAGATGAAGACCGGATCGGGAAGCTTGTCGCCGACGCGCTCAACGCCATCGAGGAATCGGAGGGCCAGCGGGCGTTTGCTCATAACGACGATATCGGCATGGGACGGCACAGAGGGCAAGCCAACGCTGTTCCTTCTCCCGCTTGCCGGGAGAAGGTGGCCGCGTAGCGGCCGGATGAGGGCAGCACCGGCTTATGATGGTTTGCGTATGTAAAGGCGCTCATCACCGACCATCGGCGCCGCACTCATCCGCCCCTCCTCGGGGGCCGCCTTCTCCCGACAAGCGGGAGAAGGAATCGCAACTGCGCATTCCCTTTGAACCCCCGCATACCTTCGTCTACAACGCGCGCGACTCCTCCTCGGGGAAACCATGGACGCCTTCCTGCTCAACTACCTGCCGATCGTGATCTTCATCGGGATCGCGCTGGTCATCGGCCTCGTCTTCATCTTCGGCGCCGCCATCCTCGCGCCGTC
>JBILYE010000319.1:0-3381 GCA_044377925.1 Caulobacter sp.
TCTCACGCGCCTTTCCCAAGCTCTACAACGCCATGAACGTGCAGCGGCTGGCGCCCTTTTTCAGCGACTTCCGCGCCAGCCTTGCCGAGGCCGCCCGCCGCAGTGATCCCCGGATCTGCCTCCTGAGCCCGGGCTCCTTCAGCGAAACCTATTTCGAGCAGGCCCATCTGGCCCGTTACCTGGGCTTTCTGCTGGTCGAAGGCGATGATCTGGTTGTGCGGGATGGTCAGGCCTATGTGCGGACCATCGCCGGCCTCAAGCGCGCGGACGTGATCTGGCGGCGGGTCGACGCCGACTTCATCGATCCCCTGGAGCTCAACAGCGCCTCGCGCCTGGGCGTTCCGGGCCTGCTGGAGGCGATCCGGGCGGGCGGCGTGGTGGTCTCCAACATGCCGGGGTCCGGCCTGCTGGAATCGCGGGCCCTGCTCAGCTTCCTGCCGGCCTTGAGCCGCCGGATGATCGGCGAAGACCTCAAGCTGCCCAACGTCGCCACCTGGTGGTGCGGCCAGCCGCGCGAACGCAGCCTCGTCGAGAGCCGCCTCGACAGCCTGGCCATCGCCGCCGCCTTCAATGGTCAGGGTCACCCGGCGCTGGCCAAGGGGCCGCGCATGCTGGCCGACCTGTCGCCCGACGTCCGTCAGTCGCTCATCGAAGCCATGCGGGACCGCCCTGTCGATTTCGTCGGCCAGGAAGTGGTTCGCCTGTCCACCACTCCTGCCTGGCGCGACGGCGCGCCTCAGCCGAGCCCCTTCGTTCTGCGCGTCTTCGCGGTCGCAACCCCGGATGGCTGGAAAGTGATGCCCGGCGGCTTCTGCCGCGTGTCCGACCAGAAAGACGCGCGCGCCATCTCCATGGGCGACGGGGCCCAGGCGGCCGACGTCTGGGTGCTGTCAAACAAGCCGGTCGAGCGCATCTCGCTCATGACCCAGCGGGACGACGTCAAGGTCCGGCGGATCATGGGCAACCTGCCCAGCCGCGCCGCTGACAACCTGTTCTGGCTGGGCCGTTATCTGGAGAGGGCGGAAGGCACGCTTCGCCTGGTCCGCAGCCTCTGCACCAGCCTGATGGATTCCGACGCCGCCCTGCATGGGGCAGGGGAGACCCTGGCCAAGCTTCAGGGCCTGCTGGTCGAATGGGGCGCTGTCGGCGAAGAGGCGCCGCAGCGGGTTTCCGGCTTCGTCGCCAGCGCCCTGCATGACGAGGACGCCTACGGTTCGGTCATCCGCCTCGTTCGCGCCGCGCGGCGCGCCGCAGCCAGCATGCGCGAACGCCTGTCGGAAGATTTCTGGAAGCTGCTTCAGGACCTCGAGAACCGACTGTCGGGCAGGGGGCAGGATCAGATTTCGGAGGCTGAGGGCCTGGCCCGAACCGAAGCGGCGCTGCAGGCGCTCGCCACTTTGTCAGGCCTGGCGCAGGAGAATATGAACCGGGTGGCCGGTTGGCGGTTTCTCGACATGGGCCGCCGCATCGAGCGCGGCGTCAACACCTGCCGGATCATGCGCAAGTTGGCCAACGACGACGCAACCCTCGACGATCTCGACCTGCTGCTCGACCTGGTCGACAGCCAGATCACCTACCGGTCACGCTATCTTATCGGCATGGCCCTGACCCCGGTCCGGGACCTGGTCATGCTCGATCCCTACAACCCGCGCTCGGTCGCCTTCCAGGTCGCCACCCTGCGCACCCACTTCGATTCCCTGCCCAAGCTGCAGGACGACGGCATGCCCGAGGCGCCGATGCGGCTGATGATCCAGCTTGGCAGCCAGGTCGACACCGAGGACGCCGCAGACCTTGGCGAGGACAAGGCCAAGGCCTTCGAGCAGATGCTGATGTCGCTGTCGAACGCCGTCGCCGACCGCTATTTCCTGCAAGGGTCCAACGCGACGCCGACCAAGAAGCTGGGCGGCCTGGCGTGATCTATTCGCTGCGCCACCTGACCACCTACCTCTACGAGAAGCCGGTCTCCTTCGCTCGCTGCGCCCTGCGCCTGACACCGCAGCAGGCCGCCGACCAGACGGTGCTGTCCAGCAGCCTGCGCATCACCCCGACGCCGACCCGGCTGGAGAAGCACGTCGGCCAGTTCGGCGAGCCGGTGGTCACCGCCATCATCGAGACGCCGCATCGGGAACTGCGGATCCTCTCCCGGTCCAAGGTCGAGGTCACCCGGCCCGGCCGCGCGCTGCCGCTCGGCGGCGAGACCTGGGAACGCATCCGGGAAAACGGCTTCGCCATCACCGACCTCGGCCTCGGCTCGCCGGCGCATTTTCTCTATCCGACGGCCATGACGGCCACCCATCCGTCGATGACCGCCTACGCCGCGATCAGCTTCGCGCCGGGCCGGCCTGTGATCGAGGCGGCCTTCGACCTGGCCAGCCGGATCAAGGCCGATTTCAGGTACGACGCTGAATCGACAGACGTGCGCACCCTGGCCATCGAAGCCTTCGAGGCTCGCCACGGGGTCTGCCAGGACTTCGCTCAGGTGATGATCGCCGGCCTGCGTGGCCTGGGTCTGCCGGCCGCCTACGTCAGCGGCTACCTGCGAACCTACCCGGCGCCCGGTCGCCCGCGTCTGGAGGGGTCCGACGCCACCCATGCCTGGGTCGACCTCTGGTGCGGCCCGCTGGCCGGCTGGATCGGTTTCGACCCGACCAATGCTCTGGTGGTGTCGGAGGAGCATATCGTGCTCGCCAAGGGCCGCGACTATTCCGACGTGGCCCCCATCGGCGGCGTCGTGCTGGGCTCCGGCGCACAGACCATCAAGGTCGGGGTCGATGTCGTGCCGCTGGACGAGGCGGCCTGAAGCGCGGAACAGCCCCGTGCGTTGTGGCGCGAAAGCCGCCAGCCAGATCCACGATCCGAGCACGTCCCTGAAAATCCGCGCGGGATTCCGCACACGCTCGACAGCGTGGCGAGCATGCGGTGCGCCCGGCCCGGCCTACGGGCCTTATGGCGATGATCGTCACGCTGGCGGACCACATGGCCGGGCAGTACGCTCTCCAGTGCGCTGCGCAGGTTCCTGCGGGCGAATGCGCCGCCGGGACTCAGGCCTTCGAGCCGCCTTGCGCAAAGCCTGTTGAGGGGTTTCTCATGCACCTTGCCGACTGCCCTTCACTCCAATGCCCGGACGCATAGCCGTTGCCCAAGGTTGAAGCACCGACCCATGCCGCCGAGGCATCGGCCCTCAAGCCGCCCTTGCTGGTAAAGCTGGCCTTCAGCCTGGGACAGGCCGGACAGAGCGGCGGCTTTGACGCTGCGGTGGCTTTCATCTTTTTCTACTATTCGGCCGTCCTCGGTTTGTCCGGGTCGCTGGTCGGAGCGGCCCTGGCGGTGGGGCTGGCGGCAGATGCGGCGGTGGATCCCGTCATCGGCTCATGGTCCGAC
>JBILYE010000095.1:0-13032 GCA_044377925.1 Caulobacter sp.
CGGCGAGGGCGGGCACCGTCCTTTTCTAGAAGATCCAGCCGCCGGTGCCGGGGGCTTCCGCGCCGGTCAGCAGGGCGGTGCCGGTGTGATCGCCGTCCAGACGGATCTGGAAGTCGGTCGCCCGGTCGCCGTTGAGATCGAAGCGGATGATCGTCTGGTTATTGGCGAAGACCACCGTCGCCTGACCCGCCACGCCCGTGAAGCTGCCGACCCGGCTGAAGGCCTGGTCGCCGGCGATGCTGGCGTTGGCGTCGATGGCCGACATATCGAGGACGTCGCCATCCGAGACGTTGAAGTCGAGGATGGTGTCGGTCTGCAGCGGGGTCGTGAAGGATTCCGCCAGGAAGACAAAGCGGTCGGCGCCCGACCCGCCGGTCAGGGTATCGTTGCCGATGCCGCCGTAGATGAAGTCATCGCCGGCGCCGCCATCGAGGATGTCGCTGCCGACACCGCCGTACAGCGTGTCGCTGCCGTCCTCGCCGTAGAGCCTGTCCAGACCGTCGCCGCCATCGATGATGTCGCCGCCGTTGCCGCCCCAGATGCTGTTGGCGCCGGTTGAGCCGGTCAGGACGTCATCGTAGCCGGAGCCGATCAGGTTCTCGACCAGGCCGATGCTGTCCTCGCCCTCGCCGGTGGCGATCCCGGTGTTCAGGTTGGCGGTGATCGCCTGGGTGGCGCTGGCATAGGTGACCACATCGGTTCCGTTGCCGCCGACCATATCGTCGTCGCCTTCCCCGCCGGCCAGGGTGTCGTTACCCGAGCCGCCGATGAGGGTGTCACCACCCGATCCGCCGTTCAGGGTGTCG
The DNA here is from genome assembly GCA_044377925.1 of Caulobacter sp. GTDB lineage: Bacteria > Pseudomonadota > Alphaproteobacteria > Caulobacterales > Caulobacteraceae > Caulobacter. Next base: position 807 of record JBILYE010000095.1, read on the forward strand.
TCGTTGGCCCCGCCGGACAGGATGTCATCGCCGTCTTCGCCGAACAGGGTGTCACTACCGTTCAGGCCGCTCACAAAGTCGTCGCCATCGCCGCCGTAGATCAGGTCCACGAAGTTGCTGGCGGCGATGACCTCCGATGCGCTCGTGCCATTGACGGCATCGGTGGCCCCGGCGATGGCGATCTGAACGGTCACGGGGTCGGATTGCAGATCGCCGTCGGTGGCGGCGTAGGTGAAGCTGACCGTCGTCGACTGACCCAGATACAGGGCCTGGTAGGCCGCCACATTGGTGGGATCGAAGCTCCAGGCGCCGGTGACGGTGTCGAAGGTGAGACCATCGACGTCCTGCAGCAGCACGTAGGAGAAATCGACGGGCTCGTTGTCGATGTCGGTCGGCGTCGCCGCCTGGCCGGTGAGCACGGTGTCCTCGTCGGTCGAATGCGGACCTTCGCCAGCCAGGATCGGTGCGTCGTTGACCGCGGTGACCAGGATGTCCACCGAGGCTTCAGCCGACTCGGCGTTGCCCGCCCCGCTGTCGTCAATCAGGGTGTAGGTGAAGGACACCGCCCCGTTGAAGTTGGCGTTCGGGGTGAACTCGAGCCGTCCGTCCATGCGCCGGGTGACCAGGCCACCGTCCACTTCCACCCCGGCTGGGGTCAGCAGGGCGCCGTTGACGGTGTTGACCGACAGTTGGTCGGCGCTGTCGGCATCGACTGCGCCGTCGAAGACATCAACCAGGATGGCCCCGCCGTCTTCCGCCCCGGAGGTCGAGATGTCCGGCGCGGTCGGAGCGTCGTTCACCGGGGTGACGGTGATGGTGAAGGTCCCGGTGTCGGTCCCGCCGTTTCCGTCGTTGACGCTCCAGGTGAAGCTGTCCTCGCCGCTGAAATCAGCGTCCGGGGTGTAGTCGAAGGTGCCGTCGCCGTTGAACAGCAGGGTGCCGTGGGCGGGGTCGCCGCCGGGGGCCAGGCTGTAAACCACATCGTCGCCCTCGACATCGAAGGCCGACACGGCGCCGCTGTAGGTGGCGGCGTCCTCGGCCAGGGTCGTCGAGTCATCGGCCGCCACGGGGGCGTCGTTGACCGCAGCAATTGCCACATCGACGTTGGCCTCGTTGGACTGGGTCGTGCCGTCCGACAGGGTGTAGGTGAAGGAGGCGGCGCCACTGACGTTGGCGTCAGGCGTGAAGACGATGTTGCCGTCGCCATTGATGGTGATCACGCCGCCGTCGATGACCAGGCCGTCCATGTCGACCACCTCGCCATTGACCGTCGCCACCGACAGGGTGTCGCCGTCGGCGTCCGTGCCGTCGCCGAGCACGTCGAAGGTCGCCGAGGTGTCCTCGTCGATCGACACCGAGAAGTCGGCCGCCGTCGGCGCGTCGTTCACCGGGGTGACGGTGACCGTCACCGTCGAGGCTACCGACTCCAGATCACCGTCCGTGAGGGTGTAGGTGAAGGAGACCTCGCCGCTGAAGTTGGCGTCTGGGGTGAAGACCAGCTTGCCGTCGAGGTCGAGAGTGACCACGCCGTCGCCGACATCCACGCCGTCCATATCGACCGCCTCGCCGTTCACCAGGCTGACCGCCAGAGGCTGGCTGCCCGGTTCGCCGCCGTCGAACTCGACGTCTTGCGCCGTTTCGAACGGATCGATGGTGACGCTGCCGTCTTCCGAGGCCGTGGCCGTCAGGTCGGCCGAGATCGGGCGATCGTTGACCGGATTGATCAGGATATCGACCGCGCCTTCCTCGGACACCGCCTCACCATCGGTCAGGGCGTAGGTGAAGGACACCGCGCCGTTGAAGTTGGTGGTCGGGGTGAACAGCAGGTTGCCGCTCAGGTCGCGGGTGATGATGCCGTTGCCGATATCAACGCCGTCCTCGTCGACGACCTCGCCGTTGACCGTAGCCAGCGACAGGGTGTCGCCCTCAACGTCAAAGCCACCGCCGACCACGTTGATGGTCAGGGCGCCGACCGGATCCTCGTCGATCTCCAGTTCGAAGTTGGCGGCCGTGGGGGTGTCGTTCACCGACGTGACGTCGATGTCCACGGTGGCGGGCGTGCTGGAGTCTGAGCCGTCGGTCAGGGTGTAGGTGAAGCTGACCGGGCCGTTGAAGTTCTCATCCGGGCTGAAGACCAGATTGCCGTCGCCGTCCAGGGTGACCACACCGCCGGTGACCGCGACCCCGTCCATGTCCATCAACGTGCCGTTGACCTCAAGGACCGAGACGGTGTCGCCTTCGATGTCCGTGGCGGCGCCCAGCACGTCGATGGTCAGAACCCCGTCGTCCTCGGCCATGGTGAGGTCGAACGGCTGGCCGACCGGGGCGTCATTCACCGGGGCGATGACGATCTCCACGGTGGCGGGATCGGACTCCGCGTTGCCGGCCCCGCTTCCGTCGGTCAGGGTATAGGTGAAGCTGACCGTGCCGTGGAAATCGGGAGCGGCGGTGAACAGCAGGTTGCCGTCCATGCCGACCGTGACCAGACCACCACCCACGGCCACGCCGTCGAGGGTCATCGGCTCGCCGTTGACCGTCGCCACCGACAGGGTGTCGAGGTCGGCATCGCTGGCCCCGGTGAGCACGTCAATGGCGATCGGGTTGGCCGGATCCTCGTCAGCCGTCAGGTTGATGTCGGCGGCCGCCAGAGGCTGGTCGTTCACCGAGTTGACGGTGATCTCGAAGGTCCCGGTGTCGGTCCCGCCGTTGCCGTCGCTGACTGTCCAGGTGAAGCTGTCGCTGCCGTGGAAGTTGGCGTTGGGGGTGTACTCGAAGGTGCCGTCGGGGTTGAGGGTCAGCGTCCCGTTCAGAACGTCGCCGCCGACGTCCAGGGCATAGGTCAGGTTGTCGGCGTCGGCGTCGGTGGCGACCAGCGAACCGGTCAGCGGATTGGCGGCGTCTTCATCGACGCTGTCCGAGCCATCGACGGCCACCGGGGCATCATTGGACGGATTGACGGTGATGGTGAACACGCCGGTGTCGACGCCGCCGTTTCCGTCGCTGGCTTCGAAGGTGAAGCTGTCGGTGCCGGAGAAGTCGGGGTCGGGGGTGTATTCGAAGCTGCCGTCCGGGTTGAGCACCAGCGTGCCGTTGGAGACATCGCCGCCGGAGGCCAGGCTGTAGGTCAGGGTGTCGAGGTCAACATCGCTGGCCCCGACCACGCCGGTCAGCGCGATGACGGAGTCTTCGTTGATGCTGTCCGACCCGTCGCTGGCCACCGGGTCGTCGTTCACCGAGGTCACGGTGATTTCGACCTGACCGTTGGCGGTCGAGGTGTCGGCGGAGCTCAGCTCATACTGGAAGGAGACCTGCCCATGGAAGTTGGCGTCGGGGGTGAATTCCAGGTCACCGTCGCCATTGAGGAAGACCGAGCCGCCAGTCACGGCCACGGTGCCGAGGGCGCTGATCGGCGCGCCATCGACGTGGGTGACTGTCTGGGCGTCGCCGTCCGGGTCCGTCTGCGGGATCTCCAGAACGATGGTCGCGGCATCCTCGAGGATGGTGTGCGTAAAGTCGGGCGCCTGCGCGACGTCGGCGACCGGATCGACGGTGATCGTGAAGGTGCCGGTGTCGGTCCCGCCGTTTCCGTCGCTGACCGTGTAGGTGAAGCTGTCGGAGCCGTTGTAATTCGCGCCGGGCGTGTAGCTGAAGCTGCCGTCCGTGTTGAGCACCAGAACGCCGTGGGCGACGTCGCTATCGACCGTGTAGGTCAGGGTGTCGAGGTCGACGTCGGTGGCCGAGACCGAGCCGGTGAGGACAGCGTCCTCATCGAGGCTGCCCGAACCATCGGCCGCCACGGGGGCGTCGTTGACCGGGGTGAGGGTGATGGTGAAGGTCCCGGTGTCGGTGCCGCCATTCCCGTCGCTGACGCTCCAGGTGAAGCTGTCCTCGCCGTTGAAGTCGGCGTCCGGCGTGTAGTCGAAGGTGCCGTCCGGGTTGAACACCAGTGTGCCGTGGGCGACGTCGGCGCCGAGGCTGTAGGTCAGGCTGTCGCCATCAACGTCGGTGGCCGACACAGCGCCGCTGTAGGTGGCGGCGTCCTCGACCCCGATGATGCCGTCATCGTCCGCCACGGGGGCGTCGTTGACCGCGTCGACGGTGATGGTGAAGGTCCCGGTGTCGGTCCCGCCGTTTCCGTCGCTCACAGAGTAGGTGAAGCTGTCGGAGCCGTTGAAGTTCTCACCCGGCGTGTAGCTGAAGCTGCCGTCCGTGTTCAGAACCAGGACGCCGTGGGCGACATCGTCGCCGAGGGTGTAGGTCAGGGTGTCGCCATCGACGTCGCTGGCCGAGACCGAGCCGGTGAGGACCGCGTCCTCATCGACGTTGTCCGAACCATCGGCCGCCACGGGGGCGTCGGCGACCGGGGTGACGTTGATGGTGAAGGTCCCGGTGTCGGTCCCGCCATTCCCGTCGCTGACGCTCCAGGTGAAGCTGTCCTCGCCGTTGAAGTCGGCATTCGGGGTGTAGTCGAAGGAGCCGTCGGGGTTGAACACCAGCGTGCCGTTGGCGACATCGGCGCCGAGGCTGTAGGTCAGGCTGTCGCCATCGACATCGGTGGCCGACACAGCGCCGCTGTAGGTGGCGGCGTCTTCGGCCAGGGTCGTGGAGTCATCGGTGGCCACGGGGGCGTCGTTGACCGCATCGACGGTGATGGTGAAGGTTCCGGTGTCGGTCCCGCCATTGCCGTCGCTGACGACATAGCTGAACTCGTCGGAGCCGTGGAAGTTCTCGCCGGGGGTATAGGTGAAGCTGCCGTCCGGGTTGAGGACCAGCACGCCATTGACCGTGCCGCCATCGACGTCGAGGGCGTAGGTCAGGGTGTCGCCATCGACGTCAGTGGCCGGGATCGAGCCGGTGAGGACAGCGTCCTCATCGACGCTGTCCGCGCCGCCGCCAGCCACCGGGTCATCGTTGACCGGGGTGACGGTGATGGTGAAGGTCCCGGTGTCGGTGCCGCCATTCCCGTCGCTGACGCTCCAGGTGAAGCTGTCCTCGCCGTTGAAGTCGGCATTCGGGGTGTAGTCGAAGGTGCCGTCGGCGTTGAACACCAGCGTGCCGTTGGCGACATCGTCGCCGAGGCTGTAGGTCAGGCTGTCGCCATCGACGTCGGTGGCCGACACAGCGCCGCTGTAGGTGGTGGCGTCCTCGGCCAGGGTCGTGGTGTCATCGGTGCCCGAAGGGCCATCGTTGACCGCGTCGACGGTGATGGTGAAGGTGCCGGTGTCGGTCCCGCCGTTTCCGTCGCTGACGCTGTAGGTGAAGCTGTCGGAACCGTTGAAGTCTTCACCCGGCGTGTAGCTGAAGCTGCCGTCGGTGTTGAAGACCAGGACGCCGTGGGCGACGTCATCGCCGAGGGTGTAGGTCAGGACGTCGTCGTCGCCATCGGTGGCCGAGACCGAGCCGGTGAGGACCGCATCTTCATCGACGTTGTCCGAACCATCGGCCGCCACGGGGGCGTCGGCGACCGGGGTGACGGTGATGGTGAAGGTGCCGGTGTCGGTCCCGCCATTTCCGTCGCTGACGCTCCAGGTGAAGCTGTCCTCGCCGTTGAAGTTGGCATTCGGGGTGTAGTCGAAGGTGCCGTTGGCGTTGAACACCAGCGTGCCGTGGGCGACGTCGTCGCCGAGGCTGAAGGTCAGGGTGTCGCCATCGAGGTCGGTGGCCGACACAGCGCCGCTGTAGGTCGCGGCGTCTTCGGCCAGGGTCGTGGAGTCATCGGTGGCCACGGGGGCGTCGTTGACCGCATCGACGGTGATGGTGAAGGTTCCGGTGTCGGTCCCGCCGTTCCCGTCGCTGACGCTATAGGTGAAGCTGTCGGAGCCGTTGAAGTTCTCGCCGGGCGTGTAGCTGAAGCTGCCATCGGTGTTGAAGACCAGGACGCCGTTGGTGACGTCATCGCCGAGGGCATAGGTCAGGGTGTCGCCATCGACGTCGCTGGCCGAGACCGAGCCGGTGAGGACGGCGTCCTCATCGACACTATCCGAACCATCGTTCGCCACCGGGTCGTCGTTGACCGCGGTGATGTGGAGGGTGACCGTCTGGTTGGCGGAATTGGAATTGCCATCGCTCAGGGCGTAGGTGAACACCACGTCGCCATTGAAGTTGGCGTCCGGAACGAACTGCAGGTTCCCGCCGCCGGCGAGGGAGACCGTGCCCTGGCCCGCCAGGTAGAGGCTGTCGCTGAAAGCCTCTCCGTTCAGCAGGGAAACCGAAAGCGTATTGCCTTCCTCATCGGTGGCCCCGGTCAGGACGTCGATGGCGATCGGGCTGGCCGGATCCTCCGCCGTCGTCAGCTCCACGTTCTGGGCGACCGGCGCATCGTTCTGCGGCTGGACGGTGATGGTCAGGGTGGCGGTGTGGGTGACGCCGCCCTCCGTCACGGAATAGGTAAAGGTGTCGGTGACGGGGGTGTCGCCGGTGATCACGCCGGTCGGGACATAGGAATAGGTCCCGTTGGCGTTGAGGGTCAGCGAGCCATAGGTCCCGGCCTTGGCCACGCCGAGCGTGCCGCCCGTCAGGCCGCCGACGCTGAGCACGCTGTCGACGTCGAGGTCGTTCGACAGCACGTTGCCGTCGACGCTGGCGGCGTTCTCGTTCACCGAGGCGGTGTCGTTGGCCAGCCTGGCGACGACGTTCTTGGTGGCGTTGTTGACCGTGAAGGAGACGCCGTTGAAGACGATGGTCTCGATCGTGGTCAGGGTGTCCGTGCCCTCGCCGGCTGTGACGATGGTCAGGGTGGCGCTGGTCGGGGACCAGGTTCCGACCGGGGTCTGGCTCTGCAGCATGTGGGCATAGATGGCGCTGTCGGTGCCAGCCCCGCCGATCAGGGTGTCATTGCCGGTCCCGCCGGTCAGCACATCGTCGCCGGAGCCGCCGTTGATGGCGTCATTGCCGCCACCGCCATCAATGGTGTCGTGCCCGCCCAGACCGTTGATGGAGTCCGCAGTCCCCGTGCCGGTCAGCGTGTTGTTGGTGCCGTCGCCATTGATGGTAGCCATGATCGTCTCGCCCCAGATTTCGTGCGGGCGTTCGCCCGCCGCTAAGCCTGTTCGACTGCCGCTTCGCCACCAGGGTGGCTTGCCGGGACCATCCCGGGCGACAGGTGTTGACCACAATGGTCTCGGTCGAACTCCGAGCGTCGCAAGCCGAAAACCCCCCGGCTCGCAAATGCCGCTCGACTAGATCAATGTTCACCATAATTATCAAGGCTCTGAAAGGGGGGGGAATCGTGCTGGACGGCAGACATGGAGCGCCAGATGCAACCAGGTCTGGCGCGTACGGACTGATTTAAGCCCCGGGTCACCTGGTTCAGATCAAGGCGCCGTGACTTATCCCAAACTTCCCCCAAAAGGGGTTGGCGGCTTGAGCCATGCGCAGGGGCGGGGCCTGGCCGAAAAAAAGAACATATTGCGAACGAGAACAAACCATGTACTTATGCCTTCAACGCGCCGGGCGGGCCGGCGAGAATCGTGGGACAAGGTGGAAAGTTCATGGCTAATCAGGCGGCATTGAAGCTCGTGGGTAAAGACGACGGTGACAAGCAGCGCGCGCTCGAAGCGGCGCTGAGCCAGATCGATCGGGCGTTCGGCAAGGGCTCGGTGATGAAGCTGGGCGTGAAGGGCAAGATCGAGGAGATCGAAAGCGTCTCCACCGGCTCGCTCGGGCTCGACATCGCCCTGGGCATCGGCGGCCTGCCCAAGGGACGGATCATCGAGATCTACGGACCGGAAAGCTCGGGCAAGACCACCCTGGCGCTGCATGTGGTGGCCGAGGTCCAGAAGGCCGGCGGCACCGCCGCCTTCATCGACGCCGAGCATGCGCTCGATCCCTCCTACGCCCACAAGCTGGGGGTCAACCTCGATGAACTTCTCGTCTCGCAGCCGGACACCGGCGAGCAGGCGCTGGAGATCACCGACACCCTGGTGCGATCCAACGCCGTCGACATCATCGTCATCGACTCCGTGGCGGCCCTGACGCCGCGCGCCGAAATCGAAGGCGAGATGGGCGACAGCCTGCCGGGCCTGCAAGCCCGTCTGATGAGCCAGGCGCTGCGCAAGCTGACCGGCTCGATCCACAAGGCCAAGACCATTGTCATCTTCATCAACCAGATCCGCATGAAGATCGGGGTGATGTACGGCAGCCCGGAGACGACGACGGGTGGCAACGCCCTGAAGTTCTACGCCTCGGTCCGCCTCGACATCCGCCGCACCGGCTCGGTCAAGGTGCGCGACGAGATCATCGGCAACAACGTCCGGGTCAAGGTCGTCAAGAACAAGGTGGCCCCGCCCTTCCGTGAGGTCGAGTTCGACATCATGTACGGTCAGGGCATCTCCAAGCTCGGCGAGATCATCGATCTGGGCGTCAAGGCCGGCGTCATCGAGAAGTCGGGCAGCTGGTTCTCCTGGAACAGCCAGCGCATCGGCCAAGGGCGCGACAACGTCCGCGAATTCCTCAGGAACAATCCTGACATGGCCGCCGAGATCGAGGCCCAGGTCCGCGGCAAGTCGACCGACATCGAGGAAGAACTGCTCGTCGGTCCGACCGAGGAAGATGATATCTAGGCTCAGGCCTCGAGCACTAAAGCTCGCGGCCGGCCGGGGATGGTGAGGCGATCCACCCTCGCACTCCCATCCCGCCCCGCACTTGGCGGGCCGCAGCTAAAGGACGTTCGCCGCAAGGCGGGCGTCCTTTCTCTTTTGGGGGCGTTCGTGCTTCAAGTGGGTCCGGTTGTAGCGTTTCGACCAAGCAGCTTGTAGCAATCGGGTGGGCGCAGAGTGGTACGGGCCGATGAACCGCATTGGAATAATCGCAATCGCTGCGGCGCTGGTCGCCATGCCAGCCGCTGCAGAGACGCATCCCGGTAGGCTCGCCAACCAGGCCGCAGACAGTCCAAAGGCGAATGCCACGGAATGCGTGGCCGCTCGAGCCGATGCACTCGATTGGAGCGAGGGCGGGGTTGGCAAGGTCCTCAAAGGTGCTGGACGTATCTTGGTCTGGCCCCTTGCGGAGCGATCAGCTGAAAGGCGCTCAGAAGAAAAGAACGCGGCGCGCGAGCGCGTCATGGAACGGGTTAGGCAGGCTTGCTTTGTTCAGCCCGAATTTGAGAGGGCGCCGCCTTCGCCGGACCAAAGATGGCCTATGGCTCGCGGCTACGACAGAAAGCTGTCGTTTGTTGCCAAGGTTGGCGGCCGGTCGATCTTGGTGATGGTTCACCCCACGACCAACACGTTGTGGATGCTATCGAAGGATGGCGGACCTGGATCCGCCCTATGGACACCTGACGGTTGGGTTCGGCCAGTGGCGTGGGCCATCGAGCCCACTGGATGTCGAGTTACGGAAGATGTCCCGTCGTCTGGCAATACCCGAGAAGTAGGGTTCGTCTGTCCAGCCGGCGTAGATCTTCGTGCGCTGGTCCGTTCTCAAGCAGCAGGCCTGAGGGCCGGGGATCAGCTTCGGCGGTAGCGACACTTGCCTTAGGCAATGACACCGGTTACCTGACCTCAAGCATATGCCTTCGAGGAGACCGCCGAATGTTCGCCAAGACGCTTCAGGCCACCCATCCGGACATGATGGACGGCGCCAGCAACGATCAGCTCCGCGATCGCTATCTGCTCACCGGGCTGTTCGCCGACGGCCAGGTGGTGCTCAACTACAGTCACAACGAACGCTTCGTGATCGGCGGCGCGGCGCCGGGCGCTTCGCCCGTCAAACTTCCCGACCAGACGGAGCCGGCCAGCGCAGCAGGGCGCCCCTTCCTGGAGCGCCGGGAACTGGGGATCATCAACGTCGGCGGCGCCGGCAAGGTCACCGTGGATGGTCAGGCCTTCGATCTTGGGCCCCGTGACGGGCTGTACGTGCCGATGGGCACGAAGGACGTGATCTTCGAAGGGGAGGGGGCCCGCTTCTACCTCGCTTCGACCCCGGCCCATGCCCGGTTCGAGGTCAAGAAAATCGACATCGCCCAGGCGACGCCGCTGCAGCGCGGTTCGCTGGAGACCTCCAACGAGCGGACCATCTACCAGTACATCATCCCCGGCGTCTGCCAGTCGGCCCAACTGCTGCTGGGTCTGACCATCCTCAACACCGGCAGCGTCTGGAACACCATGCCGCCCCACCTGCATGACCGCCGCTCGGAGATCTATTTCTACTTCGACCTCAAGGGCGACGAGCGGGTCTTCCACTTCATGGGCGAGCCGGACAGCGCCCGCCACATCGTCGTCGCCAACGAGGAAGCCGTGGTCAGCCCGCCCTGGTCGATCCACATGGGCTCGGGCACCGCATCTTATGCCTTCATCTGGGCCATGGGCGGCGAGAACCTCGACTACACGGACATGAACGTCCTCGACATCTGCCAACTGAAGTAGGCTGCCCACCATGAGCGATCTCTTCAGCCTGGCCGGCCGCACGGCCATGGTCACCGGCGCCAACACCGGCCTTGGCCAGGCGATGGCCGTGGCGCTGGCCGAAGCCGGGGCAGACATCGTCGCCGTCGGCCGCTCGGCCGCTACGGACACCGAGGCCGGGGTGCGCGCCGCCGGCCGCGCCTTCCATTTCGTGCAGGCCGACCTTGGCCAGCCGAACATCTCGGGCGACGTCATCGCCGCCGCCAAGGCCGCCGCCGCCGCCCCCGACATCCTGGTCAACAACGCGGGGATCATCCGGCGCAACGACGCGTTGGACTTCACCGAGGAGGACTGGGACGCGGTCATGGATGTGAACCTGAAGACCGCCTTCTTCCTCTCCCAGGCTGCGGCCCGCGAGATGGTCGGAAAAGGCGCCGGAAAGGTGATCAACATCGCCTCCATGCTGTCTTTCCAGGGCGGCGTGCGCGTGGCTTCCTATGCGGCAAGCAAGAGCGGCATCGCCGGGCTGACCCGCCTGCTGGCCAATGAGTGGGCGGCCAAGGGAATCAATGTGAACGCCATCGCGCCCGGCTATTTCTCGACCAACAACACCGAAGCCTTGCGGGCCGATGAGGCGCGAAACAAGTCCATCCTCGAGCGCATCCCGGCCGGCCGTTGGGGCCAGCCGTCGGATCTTGGCGGCGCGGCCGTGTTCCTGGCCTCGGCGGCCTCGAACTATGTGCATGGCGCCATCCTGCCCGTGGACGGGGGATGGCTGGCCCGCTGACCGGTTCCGCTTCCTCCAACGGCCAGGTCCGCAAGAACCTGGCGCTGCTCGGCGACCTGCTCGCCGAGGCCATCAGCTATCTCGACGGCGAGGACACCGCCCGTCTGGTCGAAGCGGCCCGGGCCGCCGCTGAGGAGGGTGGCGAAGCCCCGCATCTCGGCTTCCTGTTCAACGCGGTGACTCCGTCGGAAGCCTCGCTGCTCGCCCGCGCCTTCGCCTGCGCCTCGATGCTGGCCAACATCGGCGAGGACGTCGCCGGCCGCCGCGCCGAAGCCGAGGCCGAAAGCCAGGCCGAGACCGCCACCCTGGCCGAGGCCCTGAAGGCGCTCGGTGAGCCCGGCGCCAGGGCGCTGACCGGTCTGTCGGTCACCCCGGTGCTCACCGCCCACCCGACCGAGGTCCGCAGACGGGCTCTGGTCGAGCGCCAGGTCGAGATCGCCCGACTGATGGCCCTGCGCCGCCATCACCTGCCGCCGGTCCTCGACCGCCAGATCCGCGAGGACCTGTTCCGCGAGACGGCCCTGCTTTGGCGCACCCGTCTCTATCGGCCCGAGAAGATCACCGTGGCCGACGAGATCCGCAACGCCCTGTCGGTGGTGCGAACGGCCATCCTGCCGGCCCTGATCGAGCTTTATGACCGCTGGGGTGAGGAGATCGGCGAGCTTGGCCCAATCCTCAAGCTTGGCACCTGGCTGGGCGGCGACCGCGACGGCCACCCCGGTGTGGGAGCAGAGACCCTGGCCCTGGCGCTGCGCTCGCAGGCCCGCATAATTCTCGACCACTATGCCTCCGAGGTCCGCCGCCTGTGGTCCGACCTCGCCATATCGACGACCTATGGCGACGCCTCGCAAGCCCTGCGGGGCCTGGCCATGCAGGCCGACCAGCCCTCGGTCCACCGCCTTGACGAGCCTTATCGCCTGGCCTGCGAGCGCATCTTCGACCGCCTCTGCGCCAGCTCGGTCAAGCTGACCGGCACGCGCGTGGCCTACGCCGTCACCGACCCTGACGGCCCGGCCTACGACGGCCCCGAGGCCTTCATCGCCGACCTGGAGATCATCCGCGCCTCGCTGGAGGCCCATGGCGGCGATCGTCTGGT
>JBILYE010000096.1:0-13021 GCA_044377925.1 Caulobacter sp.
CCCGGGCGCAAGACGCCAGCGGACAACCGCCGGCGTCTTGCGAAGCACGGCAATCGGGGCTGTGGTGACCGCAGGGGCTGGTCCTTTGGGGAAAGAGCATGTCGGTACTTCAACGTTCTACAGCGGCCTTCGCCGCGCTGGTGCTGGCCGCTGCGGTCGCGCCTTCGGCCCTGGCCCAGGCCAACAGCGCCTCGCCCCGGGGCCGGCTACGTGGCCGCCAGATTCTGCAACAAGACGGCGGGTAATATCTATCTGGCGGTCAGCTACCGGGAAGCGCCCGGGTCGGATCGCTGGGTGGTCGAGGGCTGGAAACAGATCGGCGGCAACAGCTGTATCACCCTGACCGTGCCCAACGACGGCTCGATCTACGACTACGCTGAGGACGAGACCAACGGTGACTGGGGCGGCGACTTCAAGCTCTGCGTCGAACGTCCGGGGCCGTTCAAGCGCATCAACAGCGCCGACTACACCTGCAACGACGATCTGCTGGTGGGGTTTGGCGAGACCGACGTCACCGGCCAGGCCAGCAAGACGATCAACTACAACCCTTGAGCCATTCGCCGCATTGAGCCTTTCTCCGGGGCGCTTCTGCAGCTACATCCACCCGGCGCGGGCGACTAGCTCAGCTGGTTAGAGCATCTCGTTTACACCGAGAGGGTCGGCGGTTCGAATCCGTCGTCGCCCACCATTCTCTTTCGGGAGGATCGCCGGATCACCGCCGCCACCAGCGCCTTCATCCTGGTCGTCGCCTTTCTGACCGCCATCCTGACGGGCGTGTTCGGACTGGCGGGGGGGCTGGTGCTGATGGGCGCCCTGGCGCTGGTGCTGCCGGTGTCGGCGGCGTTTGTGACGCACGGGGTGATCCAGATCGTCGCCAACGGGTCGCGGGCCATCCTGCACCGCAAGCACCTGAACTGGCGGATCATCAGCCTCTATGCGGTCGGCGCTCTGGTCGCGGGGATCATCGTCACCCTGGTCAGCTACAGTCCCTCCAAGGGGCTGCTGTTCCTTTTGCTGGGTCTGTGCCCCATCCTGGTGTGGCTGCCGCGCGGTTGGCTGTCTCTGGATGCCGCCAGGCCGCCGCAGGCGCTGGCTTGCGGCCTGCTGGTCACCGGGCTCAATCTGGTCGCAGGGGTGGCGGGGCCCCTCCTCGATATCTTCTTCGTCCGCACGGAGATGACCCGGCACCAGATCGTCGCCACCAAGGCCGGGACGCAGGTGTTCAGCCATCTGGCCAAGGTTGTGGTGTTCGGGGCGCCGCTGCTGCGGATGGGCGGGGAGGGGGTTCCGCCCTGGTGGGTCTTTGCTCTGGCCGCGCCGCTGTCGATCGCGGGTACGATGGTCGGCGGCAAGATCCTTGACCGGCTGACGGACGTCTCTTTCCTCAGGTGGACTCGATGGATCGTCACCGGGATAGGGGCGATCTATCTTTATCAGGCCTGGAGACTGTTTCAGGCCTGAACAGTCATCCATCTGGTGGCTTGGCGCGTAGGTAGGGTCATGATCTTGCTCGCTGTTGCCGTGGCTCTGGGGTTGAGCATCTGGATGACCATCGCCTGGTCCTACCAGCGGGCCGTCGCCAACGGCGGCTGGACGGACGTCTTCTGGAGTTTCGGCATGGGACCGGCGGGGGCCGTGGCGGCCCTCTGGCCCCTAGGCGGCGAGACGACGCCGCGACAGTGGATCGCCGGCGGGTTGATCCTGTTCTGGTCACTGCGGCTGGGGACGCACCTGTTCCGGCGCGTGGCCGGCGCCGGGGAAGACCCACGCTACGCCGGCTTCCGCAAGGATTGGGGCAAGGACTTCCAGCCGCGGATGTTCGGCTTCCTGCAGGCGCAGGCGGTGTCCGGCGCCCTGTTGTGCCTCGCCATTCTGGTTGCAGCGCGCAACCCCGCGCCGGGCCTGGCCTGGAGCGATATCGCGGCCGGGCTGATCCTGGCCGGCGGTATCGCCGGCGAGAGTCTGGCCGATGCGCAGCTCTCGCGGTTCAAGGCCAATCCTGCGAACAAGGGCAAGGTCTGTGACGTGGGCCTGTGGGGCTGGTCGCGGCATCCCAACTATTTCTTTGAATGGACCATCTGGCTGGCCTGGCCGGTGATGGCGCTGGGAACCAGCCTGACGGACTGGCCCTGGGGCTGGCTGGCGCTGATCGGCCCGGTCTTCATGGCCTGGCTCCTGATCAAGGTCTCAGGCGTTCCGCCGCTCGAACAGGCCATGCTGAAGTCGCGGGGCAAGGCCTACGCCGACTACCAGACCCGTGTGTCTTCCTTCTTCCCCTTGCCGCCGAAAGCTTGAGCCTATGGATCTTCTGAAGACCGCCATCAACGCCGCCGAGAGCCTCCCCGCTCCGGACATCCTTCGCAAGGCGGCGATCAGCTGGCTGGTTGAGAAGCAGCGGCTGGAGCTGCTGGGGCTGCCCGACGACCTGCCGGGACAATTCGCCCGGGACATGCGCACCCGGCCGATCGCCGAGCACACCGACGCGGCCAACGACCAGCACTATGAGGTGCCGGCCGAGTTCTTCCGCATCGTGCTGGGCCCGCGCCTGAAATACTCGAGCTGCCTGTACGACCAGGGGGCGCGGACGCTGGGCCAGGCCGAGGACCGGGCGCTGACGGTGACCTGCGAGCATGCGCGGCTGGAAGACGGCATGGACATCCTGGAGCTCGGCTGCGGCTGGGGCTCGCTGTCGCTGTGGATGGCGGCGCGGTATCCGAATGCGCGGATCACCAGTGTTTCCAACTCCAATGGCCAGCGTGAGCACATTGAGGCTCAGGCCAGCGCGCGGGGCTATACGAACCTTAAGGTGATCACCGCCGACGCCAACGTCTTCCAGCCGGAGGGGACATTCGACCGGGTGGTCTCGGTCGAGATGTTCGAGCACATGGCCAACTGGGGCCAGCTTCTCGGCCGGGTGCGGGACTGGCTGAAGCCGGAGGGGCGGCTGTTCATCCACATCTTCAGCCACCGCGCCCAGCCCTACCGGTTCAGCCACGAGGACCAGGAGGACTGGATCGGCAAGTACTTCTTCACTGGCGGCTTCATGCCCAGCCATGACCTGATCCGCGACTTTTCCGATCTGTTCGAGGTTGTCGAGGACTGGAAGTGGAACGGCGGCCAATACGAAAAGACGGCCCTCGACTGGCTGGCCAACATGGACCGCGAGGACCTGGCGGTTCGACGGATCATGAAGGCGACCTACGGCGATCAGGCGGGGGTATGGCGGCGGCGCTGGCGGCTTTTCTTCCTGGCTACGGCCGGGCTGTTCGGGCATCGCGACGGACAGGAGTGGGGCGTCAGCCACTATCTGCTCAGACCGGTGCGATAGCGGCGGGAGCCGGCGCCGCCCTCATCCGACCCTGCTCCGCGAAGGCTTCGCAGGGCCACCTTCTCCGGGCAAGCGGGAGAACGGCGCTAGACCCAGTCGCGTCGGAAGATGATCGTAGGCTCGTCGTGGTAGGTGGTCAGGGCCAGCTCCTGGTAACCGAGCTTTTCGGCGACGCGCATTGAGGGGACGTTGTCCGGGGAGATGATGCAGCAGCACGGCGCCGTGAAGACCGTCTGGCCCCAGGCGAGAGCGGCGGCGACGGCCTCGGTGGCGTAGCCCTTGCCGTGAGACCAGGGCTGCAGGGCCCAGCCCATCTCCGGCATGCCGGTCAGGGACGGGGCAATGTCGCGGTGGAAGTCGGCGAAGCCGGCTTCGCCGATGAAGCGGCCGCTGCCCTTTTCGAAGATGGCCCAGAAGCCATAGCCCAGCGCCTGCCAGTGGCCGATGTAACGCAGGGTGCGAGCCCAGACCTCTTCCTGGGCGGCCGGGCGGCCACCGATGAAGCGGGTCACCTCGGGATCGGCCCAGAGGCTGAGGCAGTCGTCGAAGTCGGATGGTGTGTGGCCGCGAAGGACAAGGCGCTCTGTTTCGAGCACCGGTGCAGCGGTAAGGGCAGGAGTCACTTGGTGGCTCACCCGGAAACAGTCAGGAAGAGAATGGGCCGACCCCCGCGAGAGGATCGGCCCGAAAAGCTCTAGTCGATCTTGAGGTTGGTCGCCGAGGTCTTGCCGCTGCGACGATCCTGCTCGAGGTCGTAGGAGACAGCCTGGCCTTCGTTCAGGCCACGCAGACCGGCTTGTTCAACCGCCGAGATGTGGACGAACACGTCGCCGCCACCATCGTTGGGCTGGATGAAGCCGAAGCCCTTGGTGCCGTTGAACCACTTGACCACGCCCGAACCCGGACCAGCCGGGTCACGCGAGGCGCCACCGCCACCGCCGGCCCGCGGGCCGTCGAAGGAGCGCGGGGGACGGTCGAACGAGCGCTGCGGGCGGTCGAAACCGCCGCCGCCGCCACGGGCGCCGCCGGCCGGGGGCGGGCCGCTGCCGGTGACAACCAGTTGGCCGGCCGACAGCTTGCCGCTGCGGCGGTCCTGTTCCAGCTCGTAGGTGACCAGATCGCCGTCGTTCAGGCCGTGCAGGCCAGCTTGCTCGACCGCCGAGATGTGGACGAAGACATCGCTGCCCCCGTCATCGGGTTGGATGAAGCCAAAACCCTTGGCTCCGTTGAACCATTTGACCGTACCGCGCGCCATGTAGTCGTCCTAGTAGAGTAGTGACCGCCAGATGGCGGCCCAGAATTCCGCCACGATGGCGGCATCGACCGGTGGATTTAGCTGCATAGTGGCCAGAGCGCTAGATGCTACTGCGCCGTTCGGGCGAACGACGTTTGAAGATTTTCGTGTCCCGCCTTGAGCTTTCTCCCTTCCGCCCGTGAAGGCTGGGCGCCGGATGTGGCGGAAGGGAGGCAGGGCGCCTGCCTCTATTCGCGGCCCTGGACAGAGGGGCGGCGGCCGCGCCAGCCTGGGCCTGGGCTAATCGAAGCGACCAACGTTCTAGCCCGGATGCGCCGGCGCCAGAGGTGAAATTGGGGCTAAGGCGTTGAAAACACTGTGTCCGAGGCGTGGGTCCAGGCCCTGCGGACTTAGGTCGGAGCGTAGGTCCGGGCGTGGCCGGCTGCCAGCGAATGTAGGTCGCTTTGAGGGCGGATCGGGCTACGGCGCGTCGATTGGAACGCGTCGCCCAATATGGGCGAAAATCAATATGTCCAGACATATTCATCTTGGCCGGGCGCTTCAGCCCGCGAGCAGGCTGTCGGTGTGTTTTCGAATGTGCGTCGCCTCGGCGAGGCTGTCGGCCAGGGCGATGGCGCGGTCGAAGGCTTTGCAGGCTGCGGACGAACAGGGCGCGGCCGAGCCGACAACGGCGCGTAGAAAAAGTCCAGCCATGGGCGGGATTGGCGGCTGAAGCCTCATGGTCGCAAAGAAGGGCCTTTGCGCCGTCACCTTCGGCTGACAGAGACGTTGTTGCGTGCTGGTATGATTTCCCAAGGCCGCAAGGATCCTCGATGAGCGATATCCCCAACTGGCGAAGCCGACTGCCGGGCGCGCGGCTGCCGACGCCGGGGCTGACGAAGGCTGTGATTCCCGGATTCGAAGGGGTGCGCCTCAGCGTCGAGGAGGCCGAGGACAGCCTGGTGGCGGCTGCTGACCGGCTGGCCCCGCTGCGGGCGCCGTGGGCGCGGGAGGCGTTCAACATCCTGGCGATTTCCGGTGGGGCGGCCGGCGGCGCCTATGGGGCCGGTATTCTTGTCGGGCTGACGCGGGCCGGGCGGCGGCCGAGTTTCGCCATCGTCACGGGGGTGAGCACCGGGGCGCTAATCGCGCCGTTCGCCTTCCTGGGGCCGAGCTGGGATGATCGGCTGACCGACGCCTATACCGGGGGGCATGCCGCCGATCTGCTGGGCATCGGCAAGCTGGGGCCAGGGTCGGGGGGCATTTTCCGCTCGGAATCGCTCGACCGGCTGGTCAGCCGCTACGTCGATGGGGACATGCTGGCGGCCATCGCGCTTGAGCATGCCAAGGGGCGGCGCCTGCTGGTGGCGACGACCGATCTCGACCGGCAGCGGACGGTCATCTGGGACATGGGCGAGATCGCCAGCAAGGGCGGGGACGAGGCGCTGAACCTGTTCCGCACCGTGCTGGTCGCCTCGGGCAGCCTGCCCGGCATCTTCCCGCCCAAACGCATCGTCTGCGAGGCGGGCGGGGTGCTTTATGAGGAAATGCATGTTGACGGCGGGGTGACGACGCCCCTGTTCCTGATGCCCGAGGCCCTGCTGCGCTGGCGAAAGCTGGGCCAGCGGCTGGCCCGCAGCCAGGTCTACGCTATCGTCAACACCGTGCTCGACCAGGCCGCGCGCACCACCCAGAACAACATGCCGGCCATCCTGATCCGCAGCTTCGACACCATGCTGCGCTTCAGCTATCGCCACGCCATCGAGGTGACAGCAGCCTTCTGCGCCCGCCATCGCCTGCCGTTCAGCATCACCTCGATCCCGGATCCGGGCGAGTCTTTCAGCATGATGAGCTTCGATACGGCGACCATGCGAAGGAACTTCGACAATGCCGTCGAGCGGGCGATGGGCGACAGCCTGTGGATCACTCCCGTCGCCGAGCCGAGCATCGCGGCCGGGCTGATGGCCTCGCTGAAGTTGCGGCCGGAGCGGGCAGGGGCCGTGCCGAGGAACGGACCGGCGGAAGACCCGGGGGAAGAACCTCAGGCCTAGAGCACGTCGGGCGGAAGTGTACGCGGTTCCGCCGCCTGGACTTGCTCTAAATGTTTGATTCTAGACCCTTTTGATCAGGTTTTGATGCGTGCATCAGAACCTGAAAGGGCCTAGTGCTCCGCCGCCTTCTTCTTCGGGATCAGGTGCAGGGCGCCGAAGATGACCCCGCCTACGACCAGGCCGACGACCGCCGAGCACAGCGCGAAGACGAGCCAGCCGAGGAAACCGCCGATGGCCGGGACGGTCTCGGCGGCATGCTTGGCCACCTCAGACCAGCCGGTCAGGGCGGTCAGGTGGAAGTGCTCCAGGGCGTGGATGATGATGCCGCCGCCGACCCACAGCATGGCGGCGGTGCCGACAACGGACAGGCCGGCCAGCAGGGGCGGCATGGCGCGGACCAGGCCTTTGCCGAAGGCCTGGGTCGGCCGGCGGGGGCTCCTGGCCAGATGCAGGCCGATGTCGTCCATCTTCACGATCAGGGCCACGACGCCGTAGACGACGATGGTGATACCGACGCCGACCAGCAACAGGGAGACGGCCTGGGTCAGAAGCGGCAGTCTGGAGACCTCGCCCAGGGCGATGATCATGATCTCGCCCGAAAGGATCAGGTCGGTGCGGATGGCGCCGGCGACCTTCTGCTTCTCCAGCTCCTCCGAACTGAGCGCCAGGTCCTCGGGGCCGTCGACCTCATGTTCGCCGTGGATGAAGGCTTCGGCGATCTTCTCGGTGGCTTCGAAGGCCAGGTAGGCCCCGCCGAGCAGCAGGATGGGGTGGATGGCCCAGGGGGCGAACTGGCTGAGCAGCAGGGCGCCCGGCAGCAGGAAGACCAGCTTGTTGATGAAGCTGCCCCTGGCGATCTTGGCGACGATCGGCAGTTCGCGGTCGGGAGTGAAGCCGACGGCGTAGCCCGGAGTGACGGCGGTGTCGTCGATGACCACCCCGGCGGCCTTGGCGCCCGCCTTGCCGGCGGCGGCCGAGACATCGTCCAGCGAGGCGGCGGCGATCTTGGCGATGCCGGCGATGTCGTCGAGGAGAGCGGCAAGTCCGGAAGCCATCGTGCATCCATTAGGTTGGGGGAACAGCCGTTTGGGTAGAGACTAGGCGCCGGGGCGTAAAGGCGGCAGGCGCCGGGCGCGGACCCTGGTCTCGCCACCTGCCTGGAAATCGCCGGCGACGCCGAGGCGAGCGTTGCAGGCGGGGCAGCGGATGTCCTGGTCGGCCGGCTCGTCGCCGGTGAGGATGACCACACCGCCACAGGGCTTGCACTTCCAGCGTTCGCCGGTCGCTTCGGCCGGCGCGGGCTGCGGCGTGGGTGCAGGCGCGGGGGCGGCGGGCGGGAACTTCAGTTTCAGGATCGGCCGGCGCGGCGCGTCTGTCATCGGAGAGGCCTTCTGAATTGCGGCGGACTTTTAGTCCGCAACAGCGGCGACGCAACCGCTCAATCCGGCTAACGCGCGAAGCGGCCGGTCGACACCAGGCCTTGCAGACCTATTTCCCGGGGCCGGGGCCAGAAGGAGATGACCGGTGCTGCAATCCTTGAGGCCAGGCTATCGGGCGGCGGTGTTCGGCGGGTCCGGCGGGATCGGCGAAGCCCTGGTCGCGCGTCTGGCCGCCGATCCGGCCTGTGCGCTGGTCTGGAGCGGTGCGCGAAGGGCGGGACCGACGCAAGGCAAGGTCCGGGGGTTCACCTTCGACCTGGAGGACGAAGCCGGGCTGAGGAAAGCCGCCGAGGGCCTGTTGTCAGACGGCGAGGCGCCGGATCTGGTCATTGTGGCGACGGGCCTGTTGCATGCCGAAGGGCTGCAGCCGGAGAAGACCATGGGGGCCTTAAGGGGAGAAAGCCTGGCTCGCGCCTTCGCGATCAACACCATCGGGCCGGCCCTGATCGCCAGCGCCCTGGCGGCGCGGCTGCCGCGGGACCGAAAGGCGGTGTTCGCCGTGCTGTCGGCGCGGGTCTCCTCGATCAACGACAATCGGCTGGGGGGCTGGCACGGCTATCGGGCCTCTAAGGCGGCGCTGAACATGATCGTGCGCAACATGGCGCTTGAGACGGCCTTGCGGCGGCCGAAGGCCGTCTGCCTGGCGCTGCATCCGGGCACGGTCGATACGCCGCTCTCGCAGCCGTTCCAGGGCGGCGTGCCCGAGGGCAGGCTGTTCACGCCCGCTTTCGCGGCCGAACGGCTGCTGGCGGTCATCGATGCGGCCACGCCGGAGGACAGCGGCAAGCTGCTGGCCTGGGACGGCGCCGTGATCCCCTTCTAGCCTGCCCCCTGCGTTCGGCAGCGGTCCGAACAGTACTTCACCTGCGGCCAGTCGCGGGCCCACTTGCGCCGCCAGGTGAAGGGGCGGCTGCAGGCCGGACACACCTTGGTCGGCAGGTTGGCCTTGTCGATAACCGCGCCGTTGGCGTTCCGGCGGCTTCCTTTCGGCATGGGTGTCGTTCCGGTCCCTGGTGGCGTTCGCGATCGTCTCCGACTATCTAGCGCGGCGTGAGCCCAAGACCGCCCCATACCTTCTCCGTCGCCCCGATGATGGACTGGACCGACCGCCATTGCCGGGCGCTGCACCGGACGCTGAGCGGGCGGGCCCTGCTCTATACCGAGATGGTGACCACCGGCGCCGTGCTGCACGGGGATCGCGAGAAACTTCTGGGCTACGACCCGGTCGAGCACCCCGTGGCCCTCCAGCTGGGCGGTTCGGAGCCCGAGGCGCTGGCGGCTTCGGCGAAGATCGGCGCCGACCTCGGCTATGACGAGATCAACCTCAATGTCGGCTGTCCCTCCGACCGGGTGCAGTCGGGGCGGTTCGGAGCCTGCCTGATGCGCGAGCCCGAGCTGGTGGCCGACTGCATGGCGGCGATGATCGAAGCGGTCGATGTGCCGGTGACGGTGAAGTGCCGGATCGGGGTTGATGACCAGGAGCCGGAGGAAAGCCTGTTCCGGCTGGTCGACCTGTCGGCGGCGGTCGGGGTGAGAACCTTCGTGGTCCATGCCCGCAAGGCCTGGCTGAAGGGCCTGTCGCCCAAGGAGAACCGGGACATTCCGCCGCTCGATTATCCGCTGGTTTACCGGCTGAAGCGCGAGCGGCCGGAGCTGACCCTCGTCATCAACGGCGGGGTGGCGTCGCTGGACGAGGCCGAGGCGCATCTGGCGCATGTGGACGGAGTGATGATGGGGCGGGCCGCCTATCACGAGGCCGGACTGCTGGGCGAGGTGGACCGGCGGCTGTTCGGCGAGGACGGTGCGGACGTATCGCCGTTCGAGGCGGTGGCGCGGTACCGGCCCTATCTGCAGGCGCGGCTGGAGGAGGGCGTGCATCTGCCGGCCATGGCGCGGCACATGCTGGGACTGTTCCATGGACGGCCGGGGGCGCGGGCATGGCGGCGGATCCTGACTGTTGAGGGCGTCAAGGCGGGGGCCGGCATCGAGGTCGTTGATCAGGCGCTGGAGGCGGTGAGCGGCGCCCGGGTGGCGGCGTGATCCTGCGACAGGGCCAGTGTCCGGGGTCGCGGGCATGAGCTTTATCGAACAGTTGAAGCTGCTGTTGCTTTTCAAGCCGCAGGACGCGGTGGCGGATGCGGTGATGATCTACATCTACCTGCCCGAAGATCTCGATCCCTTCGACCGATACGCCCGCTACGAGGACGCGCTGGAAAACGAGCTTCAGGCGTCCGGACTGGGACGGGTCACCGGTGGTGGATCGATGATGGGCGAGGAGCTGGAAGACGGGACCTGTCCCGCTCTGTTCAGCGGGATCGATGTCGACGTGACGGACCTGGGCGTCGGGCGCGCCTTCTTGAGGACTCTGCTGCCAGACCTTGGCTGTCCGCCGGGAACCGCTTTGCAGTATGGGATCGGCCCGCGAGCCCAGCAGGACATCTATGACGGCGAGACCTGGGTTCTGGGCAGGCCGCTGGACTGAGCGCAGGCTCGTCCTTCCGCCCAAGGGGTCTGCCGAGGTTGCGAGGGGAAGGCGGGGGGCCTACCTGACCCCCATGGCCGACAGACCAGACGATCATCCGCGCGGACCGGGGCCGAGGCTGGGGCCGGGCGTCGCCGTCGGCATCGACGAGGCGATGATCCGGACCCTGGTGCATGCCTTTTACGGAAGGGTTCGGGAGGACAGGGTCCTTGGGCCGATCTTCGACGGCGCGATCGGCGAGGCCTGGGACGCGCACCTGGCCAAGCTGTGCGACTTCTGGTCGTCTGTCATGCTGGCGACCGGGCGGTTCCAGGGGCGGCCGATGCAGGCCCACAACCGGTTGCCGGGCATCAGGACAGGCCATTTCGGCCGCTGGCTGGCGCTGTTCGAGGTGACAGCCAGAGAAGTCTGCCCGCCGGCCGCGGCGGCGTTGTTCATCGAGCGATCGCGAATGATCGGGCGCAGTCTGGAACTGGGCCTGGCGGTCAGCCGGGGCGAGCTTCCGCCCTCGAACACGCGCGTCTAAACCATGTGAGGTTGTAAGACCCGTAAAACGATCATAACGTTTCCCGTCTTCGGGGAGCGACCATGATCGACACCACGCCGCTGGTCTTCATTCACGACGCCGCCATCGATGACTTCGTGGCCACCCTGCTGATCCAGTCGATGAGCCAGTACGAGCTGCAGGCGGTGATTATCGCCGGCGCCGACTGCGTGCCGCAGCCGGGTCTGGCCGTGGCCTCCCAGGTCAACCAGTTCATAGGCAGGCCCGACCTGCCGCTGGGCCTGAGCAGCGCCCGGGGCTGGAACGCCTTTCCCTGGCCCTATCGCAGCGACTGCATCAGCCTGGCCGGGATCGAGATTCTGAAGCCCTTCACCTCGACCGTGTCGGAGCTGAACCCGCCGTCCGGCGATGACATCCTGGCCGAGGTGCTTCGGCAGGGGGCGGCGACCGGCAGGCTGGTGACAGTGCTGCTGACGACCGGCTTCACGCCGCTGACGACGGTGCTGCAGAAGGACCCGGCGCTGGCCAGGGGCATCGGCCGGATTGTCTGGATGGGCGGCGCCTGGGCTGTGCCCGGCAACCTGGACAGCTCGACCATCCCACCTCAGATCGCCAACACCCACGCCGAATGGAACGTCTTCTGGGACCCCTTCGCGGCCGATGACGCCCTGGCCACCCTGCCGTCCATCGCCGTCTTCCCGCTGGACATCACCGACACGGCCAAGATCACCGCCGAATTCATGGCCACCCTGCAGGCGCAGGGGGCGACCGACACCTTCTCCGAGTTCGCCTTCCAGGCCTACAGCCTGGTCACCGACGAGCCCTTCTACGACATGTGGAACGTCACCTCGACGGTGTTCCTCGATGCGCCGCAGCTCTATTCGGCCCCGACCAGCAGCCCGCTGGGCGTGGTGCAATGGGGCTTCGAGCAGGGGTGGATGCAGGCGGCGACGGCGCAAGGCCGGCCGGTCCACGACCTCTATCTCAGCTTCGCCGATCAGGCCGGCTTCTACAACTACATCACCAAGGGTCTGGCCCGCTCGGCCTGACCGCAATCCTCGGGGGAGGGGCAATCCCATGTCATCGAAAGTCATCTTCAGGGCCGCCACAGGAGTAGCGCTCGGCATGGCCGTTCTGGCCCTGCTGAGTTGCAGCAAGGAGGCCGAAAAGCCCAAGGTCGGCTCGGCCGGCTATGAGGCGTTCAAGAATTCGGTCGACACGCCGCCGCCGGGCTCGACGGGCAATTTCAAGCTCAGCGTCAACTATCCCAAGGAGGCGGGCGAGTGCGCCGAGTGCGACTGGCTGAAGCTGCCGGTCAGCTTCCAGACCACCTTTCCGCCCAAGCCCAATCCGAACGCCTGGACCGAAGGCCGATGGGCTGAATACATCAATCTGATGCTCACCTATGTGAAGCAGGGGCAGGATCTGAACCTGGCCGACAAGGTTGGCTGGAAGACCGAGGTCGGTGGCAAGACCCGCTGGTTCAACGTGCCCTGGATGGCCTACGACCCGACGGTCGGCCGGGAGTTCCGCCATGGCACGACCAACGAGCGGACAGCCCACCTGCAGGACCTGATCGGTCCGGACGGCAAGGACATTCCCGACAGCGAAACCTCGCTCGGGGGCGCCCACTTCTTCCCCAACATGTCGGAGAGCTGCAAGGCCCGGTACCCGAACGGGTTCGAGACCTGGTCGGTCGGCTACTACAATCCGCAGGGCGGCTATGCGCTCGGCAAGTCGATCCCCAGGGACGGCGTGCCGCGCACCGGCAAGTTCATGGGCTCCGACATGCCCGCCGGCCTGCCGTTCCCGAACGGCACGACGGTGATGAAGGTGCTGACCACCACGGCGCCGGTCGATTGCGTGCCCTTCCTGAAGGGCTCGCCGGTGTGGACGGTCAATCGCCACGTGCTGAACCCGGCGACCAAGCAATACATGTGCGAGCGCCAGGTGCAGGAGACGCGGGTCGTGCAGATCGACGT
>JBILYE010000320.1:0-3352 GCA_044377925.1 Caulobacter sp.
CCGCCCTGATCGCCGTGCTTGCCCTGTTCAGCCTGCCGCTGGGCGCCTGCGGCTTCACGCCCCTGTACGCGGCTCCCGGCGTCTCGCCGGGCCTGTCGGCGGTCGAGACCATTGCGCCCGAGGGCCGCACCGGCGCCCTGCTGCGCGAATCGCTCGACGACGCCCTGGCCCGCGATTCCCGCCCCGCCGAATGGCGGCTCGAGCTGGTCCTGAAGGAAAGCCGCATTCCCCGCGGCCGCCGGCCCGACGGCGTCGCCAGCCGCTACGAATACGTCGTCACCGCCAACTGGAAGCTGGTCAGCCGCGCTGACGGCTCGACCGCCCTGGAGGGGGTCAGCGTCGCCGAGGTGACCTTCGACCGCGCCGAACAGCCCTACGCCGCCATCGCCGCCCAGCAGGACGCTGAACAGAAGGTCGCCGACGAACTGGCCCGCAAGATCCAGATGGACCTGGCGGTGTGGATGTTGCGGCGGAACGGGTAGGGATCAGGCCCCACCCGGAAACGGCATCAGGAACTGCTGCGCCGTCGCTTCCGCGACCAGCGCTCCATCCTCCCGCCGGAACTCGGCCCGCACGGTGATGACCTGCTTCGTCACCGCCACCACCCGCGCCTCGATGGTCAGCGGAGCCATCCGCGTCACCCGCACGAAGTTGAGCTGCAGATTGATCGTCCGGTAGGCCTGGGTCTCGCCCACCACCGTCATCGTCGCGAAGGCCAGCGCCTGGTCGGCCAGCGCCGCCAGATAGCCGCCGAACATCGTCCCGTCGCCGTTCTCCAGCTCGGGCGAGGGCTGCCAGGTCTTGCGGATCCAGCCCTCGCCCCAGGCGTCAAGCAGGCCCAGCTTCAAAGTCTGCACCACCGGCGGCGGCTCAGCCTTCCCTGCGACAAGAACATCGAGGCGGTCGGAGGCCCAGGTCATACGCGGTCCTCGGGTTGGCGTTCCGCGAAAATATGAGTAATGCTCATGTTCGCGTACTCAACTTTCAAAACGTCTCGCGCCGGGTGAGCCATGAGCGATGAAACCCCCGCCCGACGGCGCGTCACGCCGCGCCAGGCCCGCGCCCGGGCGAGCGTCGAGGCCATCCTCGAGGCCGCGGCTCAGATTCTGGAGACCGGCGGCGAGGCCGCCTTCAACACCAACGCCGTCGCCATCCGGGCCGGGGTCAGCATCGGCGCGGTCTATCGCTACTTCCCGGACAAGCGGGCCATCCTTGTCGCCCTGGCCGAACGCGAACAGGGCAAGGTCGATGCCGTCATGCGCGAGGGTCCGTCCGACCTCGCGTCGGACCGGGCGATCATCCGCGCCTTTCTCGGGGCCTTCGAGGGTCGCGGGACCGCCCGCCGCGCAGCGGTCCGCGCCCAGCTTATCGCCAGCGAGCCCAGGGCCCTGGCGGCCGGCTTCGACCGCCTGCCGCCCGCGCGTGACGCCACCGGGGACGCGCTCACCCCCATCCAGCAGTTCGTCCTTTCCCGCGCCATCCACGGCGCCATGCGCGCGGCCGTGCTGGAGGACCAGCCCTTCCTGTCGTCACAGGAATTCGAGGATGAACTTGTCCGTCTGGGCCGGGCCTATCTGGGCCGGCCGCTGCAAAGCAGCTAGGCTCCCGCCGCAATGATCGTTTCCAAACGCCCCGACGTCGACCGCATCCTGAAAGGCCCGCCGGATAACATCCGCGCCGTGCTGCTCTACGGCAAGGACCGGGGCGGGGTGCGGGAACGCGCCGACGGGCTGGCCAAACGCATCACCCCCGACCTCAACGACCCCTTCAACGTCGCCATGCTGACCGAGACCGACCTCGACCAGGCCGGTAAACTGGAGGAGGAACTGACCGCCCTGTCGATGATGGGCGGACGGCGCCTGATCCGCGTGCGGCTGACCGGCGAGCGGGCGGCGCCCGACAAGACCGCCGCCGAAGCCCTGACCGCCCATGCCGAGGGCAAGCTCAACCCCGACGCCTTCCTGATCATCGAGGCGGGGGCGCTGGGCCGCGACTCCGCCCTGCGCAAGGCCGCCGAGAAGGCGAACGCCGCCGCCGCCATCCCCTGCTACGAGGACGAGCAGGGCGATGTCGCCCGCATGACCCGGGAGGCCCTGGCCGCCGACAAGGTCAGCCTCGATTCAGCGGCGCTGGACCTCTTCGCCTCGCGGATGCCCAAGGAGCGCGGCGTCGCCCGCCAGGAGATCGAGCGGCTGATCCTGTGGATCGGCCCCGGCAGCGGCCGCCAGGTCGGCGCCGCCGAGCTGGAGGAGTTCCTCGGGGTCGAACCGGAGGCCTCGCTGTTCGAGGCCGCCAACGACGCCTTCGGCGGCCGCCTCGGCGCCGCCCAGCAGGGCCTGGCCCGCGCCGCCGCCGAGGGCGAGAGCGGCCCGCCCGCCGTGCGCGCCATGGGCATGCACCTGGCCAAGCTTCGCCGCACCCTGACCCTGGTCTCCAGCGGAGCCGGCCTGCCCGAGGCCGCCAAGGCCAGCGGCGTCTTCTGGAAGCAGGAGCGCGAATTCCTGCGCCAGGCCCGCGCCTGGACCCTCGACCACATCGACGCCCTGCAGCCGGAAATCCTGGCGGCCGACAAGGCCTGCAAACAGACCGGCAGTCCGGACCGGCTGATCGCCGAACGGCTGGCGCTGACCATCGCCGGGCGGGCGCGGCGGTTGGGGCTTTGACTCCGTCGTCATCCCGGCCGTAGCGCAGCGGAGAGCCGAGTGACGGTTGCAGGGGAACGGCATTGACCCCACCCGCCAACCGCTCCAATCAGCGCCTCGCCATGCAGCTGCCCGTCGACCCGCACAAATACGTCACCTTCCTCGGCATCATGGCGGTGCTGGCCGTCACGCCCGGGCCGGCCAACCTGTTCGCCATCGCCACCGGCATGCACCGGGGCCGGGCGGCGGTGATCCGCGGCGTGGCGGGGATGAGCTGCGCCACCCTGGTCTGGTTCATCGGCGCGGCCCTGGGCCTCAGCGCCCTGGTCACCGCCTTCCCGCAGGTGTTCAGGGTGCTGACCTACGCCGGCGCCGCCTACGTCGCCTGGCTCGGCCTCTCCTCGATCCTCAGCGGCATCCGCAACGACCCGGACAGCGAAACCCCGCAGACCCACCTCGAACGCTCGGCCTTCCGCGACGGGTTCGCCGTCCAGCTGTCCAACCCCAAGGCCCTGCTGTTCTTCACCGCCGTCCTGCCCCCCTTCGTCGACCTGGCCCGGCCCCTGCCGCTGCAGATGACCCTGTTCGCGGCCGCGACCATCGGCATGGATATGATCACCATGACCGCCTACGGCCTCGGCGGCGCGGCCCTGGCGGTGTTCATGACCCGGCCGGACTTCCGGCGCGGGTTCCGGCTGCTGATCGGCGGG
>JBILYE010000321.1:0-3351 GCA_044377925.1 Caulobacter sp.
TCACCGACAGGAAGGTCTTGGGCGGCAGCTCGCCGACGGCCGGCATCTCGGTGAGGGTCAGGCCGATGAGCGGGCCCTTGGGGTTCTCGAAACCGCTCTGCGTGCCGCCCCGCTTGTCGAGGCGCGGCGAGACGGGGGTCAGGGGGTAGGGGGCGGCGCGCTCGGCGAGGACGGCTTTGAGGCCCGGCACATCGACGCTGGCCGGGGCCATGTTGACGGCGCAGACCCGGAAGGAGCCGCTGGCCAGGTTGGTGATCGCCAGCTCGGTGGCCATCATCGATTTGCCGACCTTCTTGCCCCAGCCGCCGTTGCCGGTGCGGCCCCAGCCCTTCTTCTGGGCGCCCTTGTCGTAGTCGACCTTGCCCTCCATCGTCGCCAGGCAGTGATCGAGCATGTCGATCAGCACCCTGGTGGCGGGATCGGTGACGGGGCTCGGTTTCGCCGGATCCTGGGCCACCGCAGGCGCGGCAAGCAGCAGGACGGCGGCGGTAGCGAGGATCAGGCGCTTGGTCACACCGCGATCGGCGCCTTGATGGTCGGATGGGCCTGGTAGCCCTCGACCAGGAAGTCGTCGAGCTCGAAGGCGAACAGGTCGTCCTTGTCGGCCAGGGTCATGGTCGGGAAGGGGTAGGGCTCGCGGGCCAGCTGCGTCTTCGCCTGGTCCAGGTGGTTCAGATAGAGGTGGGCGTCGCCGAATGTGTGGACGAACTCGCCGGGCTGAAGGCCCGTCACCCTGGCCACCATCATGGTCAGCAGGGCGTAGCTGGCGATGTTGAACGGCACGCCCAGGAAGACGTCGGCGCTGCGCTGGTAGAGCTGGCAGGACAGGCGGCCGTCGGCGACGAAGAACTGGAACAGGCAGTGGCAGGGCGGCAGGGCCATGTCCTCGACATCGGCCGGGTTCCAGGCGCTGACGATGTGGCGGCGGCTGTTGGGGTTCTTGCGGATGGCCTCGACGACGGCGCTGATCTGGTCGATGACCCGGCCGTCCGGGGCCGTCCAGGACCGCCACTGCTTGCCGTAGACGGGGCCGAGATCGCCCTCGGCATTGGCCCATTCGTCCCAGATGCTGACGCCGTGGTCCTTGAGGTAGCGGATGTTGGTCTCGCCGCGCAGGAACCACAGCAGTTCGACGATGATCGAACGCAGGTGCAGCTTCTTGGTGGTCAGCAGCGGGAAGCCCTGGGCCAGGTCGAAGCGCATCTGGCGGCCGAAGACGCCCAGGGTGCCGACGCCCGTCCGGTCGTCTCGACGCGTGCCGGTGGCCATGATGTCGGCGAGCAGGCCGAGATACTGGCGCTCGCCATGGTCGGCGGGGGCCGGTTGCGGCGGGGCGGTCAGGACGGGTGCGACGAGGGCCATGGGCAGGGAGGGTCGTCGCGAATCACCCGCCTGCAAAGTGGCGTTGGCGTGAACATCCACAGGCGCGACGATTTATCCGCCGCTCAGAGCATCCAGCCGCCGCTGTCGCCGGTGACATCGCCGTTGATCTTCATCTGGTAGTCGACCTTGCCGTCGCCGTTGATGTCGAGGCGGACGGTGGTGATGCCGCCGGCGAAGGTGAGGGTCATCTCGCCAGCCGTTTTGCTGAAGCCGGCGGCCAGCGCGAGCGTTCCGGCATAGGCGCCCGACAGGTCGATGATGTCGCCCTCGGCGGTGGAGAAGTCATAGATCTGGTCGGTCTCCAGGACCGGGGTGGCGATGCTTTCCTGGCGCACCACGAAGGTGTCGGCGCCCGTGCCGCCGCGCAGCAGGTCGTTGCCGAGGCCGCCGATGACGGTGTCGTCGCCGTCGTTGCCGTTGATCGTGTCCGATCCGGCGGCGCCGTCGAGGCTGTTGGCGCCGGCGTTGCCCTGCAGGTTGTTGGCGGCGGCGTTGCCGGCGCCGTCGATGTCGGCGCTCCCCTGAAGTTGCAGCGCCTCGAGGTTGTCGGCCAGCACCCAGCCGTCCAGGGCCGTGCGGACGATGTCGTAGCCTTCGGCCGCCAGTTCGATGGTCTGGTCGCCGGCGTCATCGACGATGTAGATGTCGTTGTTGGCCCCGCCGGACATGACGTCGGCGCCGGTTCCGCCGTCGAGGGTGTCGTTGCCGGCCCCGCCGGTGAGGGTGTCGATGTCCGAACCGCCGTCGAGGCGATCATTGCCGAGGCCGCCGATCAGGTCATCCGCTCCGACCCCGCCGAACAGCTTGTCGGCGCCATCGCCGCCATCGAGATCGTCCGCGCCGGCGTCGCCGTTGAGGATATCACCGCCGCCGCCGCCGATCAGGTCGTCCGCGCCGTCGCCGCCGTTCAGCACATCGGAGAGATCGCCGCCGTCGAGGATGTCGTCGCCGGCAAGCCCGTTCAGCGTATCGTTGCCGCCCTGGCCCGAGAGGCTGTCGTTGGCCCCGGCGCCGCTCCGAACGTCATCACCCGCTGTGCCGGCGAAGCTGACCGGTGAGGGACGGCCAAAGATGACATAGCTGGCGCCGGAGTAGGGGTAGTCGCCGTTCGGGTCGGCGCCCCTGGCCCCGATGATCAGGTCGTCGATGCCATCGCCGTTGACGTCCCCGGCCGAAGCGACGGAAACGCCGCTCAAGTCGTAAGACCCCACACCATTGATCTTGAAGCCGGTGG
This sequence comes from Caulobacter sp., assembly GCA_044377925.1. GTDB lineage: Bacteria > Pseudomonadota > Alphaproteobacteria > Caulobacterales > Caulobacteraceae > Caulobacter. The sequence continues at coordinate 2,618 of JBILYE010000321.1, forward strand.
TTCCGTCGAGGGTGGACAGGTTCAGGTTGGCCGCAAAGCCGGTCGTGCGTCCGAACACAACGTAGCTGGCTCCGGATGAAGAGCCGTTCGGGTCGGCGAAGCGGGCCCCTATGATCAGGTCGTCGATGCCATCGCCGTTGACATCGCCGGCCGAGGCGACGGAATTGCCGCTCTGGTCCTGAGCCACCTCGCCGCTGATCTTGAAGCCGTTTGTTCCGTCGAGTGTGGACAGGTTCAGGTTGGCCGCAAAGCCGGTCGTGCGTCCGAACACAACGTAGCTGGCTCCGGAGCTGTAGCCGTTCGGGGCGGCCCCCAATGCCCCGATGATCAGATCGTCGATGCCGTCGCCGTTCACGTCGCCGGCCGAGGCGACGGAAACGCCGCTCACGTCGTAAGCCACCTCACCATTGATCCGGAAACCGGTGGTTCCGTCGAGGGTGGACAGGTTCAGGTTGGCCGCAAAGCCGGTTGTGCGTCCGAACACAACGTAGCTGGCTCCGGAGAAGTCGCCGTTCGGGTCGGCGCGGTAGGCTCCGATGATCAGGTCGTCGATGCCATCGCCGTTGACGTCGCCGGCCGAGGCGACAGACCGGCCGCTGAAGTCGCTTGCCGCCTCACCATTGATCCGGAAACCGGTGGTTCCGTCGAGGGTGGACAGGTTCAGGTTGGCCGCAAAGCCGGTTGTGCGTCCGAACACAACGTAGCTGGCTCCGGATGAAAAGCCGTTCGGAGAG
>JBILYE010000322.1:0-3334 GCA_044377925.1 Caulobacter sp.
AACCAGCACCGACCTGCGCAAGGACAAGCTGGCCCTGCAGCGCCTGAAGGAAGAGGCCGAAAAGGCCAAGAAGGAACTGTCCAGCGTCACCCAGTACGAGGTGAACCTGCCCTTCATCAGCATGAACGCGTCGGGCCCGCTGCACCTCAACATCAAGCTAACCCGCGCCAAGCTGGAAGCCCTGGTCGAGGACCTGGTGGCCAAGACCATCGGCCCCTGTGAGCAGGCCCTGAAGGACGCCGGTCTGAAGAAGACCGACATCGACGAAGTGGTCCTGGTCGGCGGCATGACCCGCATGCCCAAGGTCATCGAGGCGGTGAAGGAGTTCTTCGGTCGTGAGCCCCACAAGGGCGTCAACCCGGACGAAGTGGTCGCCCTCGGCGCCGCCGTTCAGGCCGGCGTTCTGCAAGGCGACGTGAAAGACGTGCTGCTGCTCGACGTCACCCCGCTGACGCTGGGCATCGAGACGCTGGGCGGCGTGTTCACCCCGCTGATCGAACGCAACACCACCATCCCGACCAAGAAGAGCCAGACCTTCTCGACCGCCGACGACAACCAGTCGGCCGTGACGATCCGGGTCTTCCAGGGCGAGCGCCCGATGGCCAACGACAACAAGGTGCTGGGTCAGTTCGACCTGGCCGGCATTCCGCCGGCCCCGCGCGGCGTGCCGCAGATCGAGGTCACCTTCGACATCGACGCCAACGGCATCGTCCACGTCACCGCCAAGGACAAGGCGACCAACAAGGAACAGGCCATTCGCATCCAGGCGAACGGCGGCCTTTCGGACGCCGACATCGAGAAGATGGTCCAGGAAGCGGAGTCGAACAAAGCCGAGGACGACAAGCGCAAGGCCGCCGTCGAAGCCAAGAACCAGGCTGACGCGGTGATCCACTCCTCCGAGAAGGCCCTCGCCGAACATGGCGACAAGGTCGGCCCGGATGAGAAGGCCGCCATCGAGACGGCCCTGGCCGATCTCAAGGCCGCAGTCGAAGGCGACGACGCCGAAGACATCTCGGCCAAGACCCAGACGCTGATCCAGGCGTCGATGAAGCTCGGTGAGGCCATGTACAAGGCCCAGCAGGGTGAAACCGCTGAAGGTGGCGATACCGCCGCTGAAGCCGCGGACGAAGGCGTCGTCGACGCCGAGTTCGAGGAAGTCGACGACGATAAAAAGTCGGCGTGACGATGCGCCCCATCGCGCAGGCGGCTCAAGTGCGGCACGACCCGATCCGGGGAGCGCCGCCGCCGCCTTCGCGAACGCACGCAGAAGTCCCGTCCCGCATCGCCGTCTCCCAACAGGAGAACAGGCTTGAAGCGGGACGGGATACTTCCCATCTCCAAACATTGACGCTCGGATAGCTTACGCCGCCATGCGCGACTACTACGACATCCTTGGCGTGACCCGTGGCGCCGATGACGCGGCGCTGAAGTCAGCCTTCCGCAAGCAGGCGATGGAGCACCATCCCGACCGCAATGGCGGTTGCGAGGACGCGTCGGCCCGCTTCAAGGAAATCAACGAGGCCTATTCGGTCCTCTCCGACGCCCAGAAGCGCGCCGCCTACGACCGCTTCGGCCACGCCGGGGTCAACGGCATGGGCGGCGGTGGCGGTGGCGGCCAGGGCTTCCACGACGTCAACGACATCTTCAGCGAAGTGTTCGGCGACGCCTTTGGCGAGATGTTCGGCGGTCGCGGCCGCCAGCGCTCCAACGGCCCGGCCCGCGGGGCCGACCTGCGCTACGACATGGAGATCACCCTCGAGCAGGCCTATGCCGGCGTCGAGAAGGAGATCCGCGTCCCCTCCTCGATCACCTGCGAGACCTGCGAAGGCTCCGGCGCCAAGCCCGGCACCAGCCCGACCGTCTGCGGCAGCTGCGGCGGGGCCGGCCGGGTGCGGGCCACGCAAGGCTTCTTCTCGATCGAGCGCGCCTGCCCCCGCTGCGGCGGCTCGGGCAAGATGATCATGGACCCCTGCAAGAGCTGTCACGGGGCCGGTCAGGTGCGCAAGGAACGCGTCCTCTCGGTCCGCGTCCCGGCCGGGGTCGACGACGGCGCCCGCATCCGGCTTGCCGGTGAAGGCGACGCCGGCCAGCGCGGCGGCCCGCGCGGCGATCTCTACATCTTCCTGTCGGTGGCCCCGCACGAACTGTTCGAGCGCGACGGCCTGGATCTGCTCTGCACCGTGCCGGTGCCGATGGCCACGGCCGTGCTCGGGGGCGATATCGAGGCTCCCTGCCTGACCGGCGGTGAAAAGTGCGACGGTCAGTGCAAGATGACGGTCAAGGTCCCGGAAGGGGTCCAGACCGGCAAGACCGTGCGGCTGAAAGGCCGCGGCATGCCGTCCCTGCGCTCGCGCGAGCGCGGCGACCTGGTGGTCGAACTGTTCGTCGAAACCCCGACCCAGCTCAGCCAGCGCCAGCGCGAACTGATGCGCGAGTTCGCCGACCTGACGGGCGAGTCCCAGCACCCCAAATCCGCCAACTTCGTCGGCAAGGCTAAGCGTTTCTGGTCGAACGTCACGGGCGGCTAAAGCGAGACAGCCGAAAGTGGGTACCGGTTCCGGCGCCCGTCGAGCGTCAAGCAATAAGCTGTTCGTGACTGACCGGGGCGTCAAAAGGGTCTAGATACCCTTCCCTTGTTGAGTGATTGGCGCGGCCGGACGGGTCGTTGCGCCCTTGAGAGTGTCCGGAGCCGTCCATGCTGCGCGCCTTTACCGCCCTTCGCCCGTTACTGTTGTCACTGGCCCTGCTGACCGGCGGCGGCGTGATCGCAGCCTCTGTCGCCGAGCCCGCTTTCGCCCAGCGCGCCTGGCGGACCCACAAGGACGTCAAGTACGGCTACCGGGTCGAATTCCCGGGCGTGCCGAGCGTCAGCCAGGACACCACACCGGGCGGCGTGGTGATGAATGTCGCCCGACTGGAAGCCGGCACGACCGGCGCCTTCCTGGTCGTCTCGGTCAGCGGCGACCTCGATCCGAAGACGGCCCTCGACAATGCGACCGCGGGCGCCCTGGCTGTGGCCAGCAACAGGTTGATCAGCAAGGCCGATCTGACCGTCGACGGCGCTCCGGCGCGCGATCTGGTGATGCGCTCGACCGACACGGGGGTGACGACGACCGTCCGTTTCGTGGTCCAGGGCTCCAACCTGCATCAGGTGATGGCCGTCGCCGCCGCCGATGTGGCGCTGGAAGGCTCCGACCGCTTCATCAACAGCTTCCGCCTGCTGCCTGTCGCCGCGCCGACAGCGCCGGGAACCATGGCCCCCGTGTCAGACGACTAAACGCCCCCTGCGGACGCGTTAGTCTCTGTCGATTCATCGACAGGATCGCTAGGCTGG
>JBILYE010000097.1:0-12899 GCA_044377925.1 Caulobacter sp.
CCGGCGGGGCTTCCAGGCCGGGCCTGGTGTTTGGCGAACTGGTGGCCGAGAGCTCCAGGCTGGATGCCGGCCTTGGCGCCGCCGAGGGCCGGGCAGGGCCGTTCGAGGTGCGTCTGGCGCATGACAACGCGCGGATCGGGCATCTGTACCTGAACCGTCAGGGCGGCCGTCTGACCGCCTATCTGGTCGATGTCTCCGAGCAGAAGCAGATAGAGCTGCAGCTGGCCCAGGCCCAGAAAATGCAGGCCATCGGCCAGCTGGCCGGCGGCGTGGCGCACGACTTCAACAACCTGCTGACCGCCATCCAGCTGCGGCTGGACGAGCTGTTGCAGCGCCATCCGCTCGGCGATCCGTCCTACGACGGTCTCAACGAGATCCGCCAGACGGGGGTTCGCGCCGCCGACCTGGTGCGCAAGCTGCTGGCCTTCTCGCGCAAGCAGACGGTGCAGCGCGAGGTGCTGGAGCTGGGCGAGCTGATCAGCGAGTTCGAGGTGCTGCTGCGCCGGCTGCTGCGCGAGGACGTCAAGCTGGTCACCGAGTACGGGCGCAACCTCCCCCTGGTGCGGGCCGACAAGAGCCAGCTGGAGACGGCGGTGATGAACCTGGCCGTCAACGCCCGCGACGCGGTGCGGGCGGCCGGCAGCGGCGGGACGGTGCGCATCCGCACGGCGCGGGTGACGAATGTCGAGGCGGCAAACCTCGGCTACAAGGGCCTGCCGATGGGCGACATGGCCCTGATCGAGGTCAGCGACGATGGTCCGGGCATTCCGGCCGAGGTGGTGGGCAAGATCTTCGACCCCTTCTTCACCACCAAGCCGGTGGGCGAGGGCACGGGCCTGGGCCTGGCCACCGTCTATGGCATCGTCAAGCAGTCGGACGGCTGGATTCACGTCGAGAGCGAGCCGGGGCAGGGGGCGGTGTTCCGCATCTTCCTGCCGGTGCATACGCCCGTGGCCGGGGCCTTGCCGGTCGCCGAGGTCGTCAAGCCGGCCCGCCAGCCGGCCCGCGACCTGTCGGGCGTCGGTCGCATCCTGTTCGTCGAGGACGAGGACGCCGTGCGCGGGGTGGCGGCGCGGCTGCTGCGGGCGCGGGGCTATGAGGTGATCGAGGCCTGTGACGGCGAGGAGGCCCTGGAGCTGTGCATCGAGCACGCCGGGACCATCGACCTTTTGATCAGCGACGTGATCATGCCGGGCATGGACGGGCCGACCCTGCTCAAGAAGGCGCGGAGCTATCTGGGCGATGCGCCGGTGATGTTCATCAGCGGCTATGCCGAGGCCGAGTTCAGCGACCTGCTGGAAGGCGAGGAGGGGGTGTCGTTCCTGCCCAAGCCGATCGACATCAAAACGCTGGCCGAGCGGGTGAAGCAGCAGATCGCCGCCTAGTTTTTCGGAGAGGGGTGGCGGGCGCGTGATGCGGGCGCCGCGCCGTCTCTGCCGATCCAGAGGCCTGTGGGCGGGAATTACCCTAGGTCATCGCGGTGGGGCCGGGACTGCGACAGCCCGCCGCGCGACAGGCGGTCGCGCCTTGGCCGGGATCCGGTTTCGGCGAGGACCTGAGGGTCCTGGTTTCGCCTCACAGACCCATGATCCTGCAATCGCGCTGGCGGTCGGACGCGACGACGCCTAAAGGAAGTCCGTGAACGACTATATTGAACTCGAAGGCGCCGATGGCGTCCCGCTGCGCTTCCGGCTCAACAGCGATCTGGCCGACCTGCCTGCCATGGCGGGGAACTTCGTCTGCGTGCGTCGCAAGGACGGAGCGCTGGATGTCATCTGCGCCGGCGCGGCCGGCAGTCTGCAATCGGCCGCCAAGGCCTGGAAGGCCGCCAAGGACAAGGGCGCCGAGGCGATGTATGTCCGCCTCAACGTCGCCGGCGCCACCCGCACCCAGGAACTGGAAAGCCTGGTCGAACGCTATCGCCCCCCGCAGGTGATCAGCGAAGGGGCGACGGGCTAGGCTCGGCCATCCGGGCTGGAACGGCCCATCGCCGTTGATTCCAGTCAACCGGTCGGCCGGGACCGCGCGCCGCTGCGCCCATTACGACGAATTAACGCCCCGGACGTTGCCGCCGAAGGAAGGGCGGCTTACCCCTGTCGCCCAGAAATCTCGGCGCGTCGCGCCTCTGGGGAGCCACCTTCCATGATGAACCGCCGCGAACTCTTCGCCTCCGCCACCGCGCTTGCCGCCATGGCCGCCGTCCCGCGCCTTGCGAACGCCGCCGCCCCCACGGGCGAGGCGGCCAGGATGTACGCCATGTTCGACCGGGCGATGGACCAGGCCATGCGCCGCTCGCCGGAGCTGCCGACCTATCTGGGCATCGACACCGGGGCCATGGCCTGGAGCAAGAGCCTGCTCAGCGATAACTCGCGCACCTCCATGGCCGAGGGCCGGGCCCAGAACGCGGCGCAGCTGGCCGAGCTTCGGGCCATCGACCGCAAGGCGCTGACCGGCATGGACGCGGTCAACTATGACACCGTCGATTTCGTGCTGTCGGTGCAGGACGAGGGCAACTCGAAGTTCGCCTACAACAACGGCGGTTCGGGCGCGCCCTACGTGCTCAGCCAGCTGACCGGCAGCTATCAGCAGGTCCCGGACTTCCTCGACACCGCCCACAGCATCGAGACCAAGGACGACGCCGACGCCTATCTGTCGCGGATGGAGTGTTTCGCCCGCAACCTCGACAACGAGGCCGAGACGGCGCGCCATGACGCCGGCATCGGGGTGATCCCGCCGGACTTTGTGATCGCCAAGGCCGTCACCCAGATGAAGTCGTTCCTGGCCACCAAGACGGCGGAGACGACGCTGGTGTCGTCGCTGACCCGGCGGGTGGGCGAGAAGAAGATCGAGGGCGATTACGCCCGGGTCTCCGCCGCCCTCTACGACGAGCGGGTCAAGCCGGCGCTGGAGCGGCAACTGGCGCTGCTGGAAAGCTGGCAGGGCAAGGCGGTGCACGACGCCGGCGTCAAGCGCCTGCCCAAGGGCGACGAGTACTATGCCGTCAGCCTGAAGAACTACACGACCAGCGATATCACCCCGCAGGAGGTTCACCAGATCGGCCTCGACATGGTCAAGAGCCTGGGCGCCAAGGCCGACAAGCTGATGAAGAAGGCCGGCTACAGCAAGGGCACGGTGGGCGAGCGCTATGCCGCCATGATCGCCGACCCCAAGCAGCACTGGCCCAACACCGACGAGGGCAAGGAAGCCCTGCTGGTCAGCCTGAACGAACAGGTCAAGGCCATCACCCCGAAGCTCTCCAAGTACTTCGGCCAGCTGCCCAAGGCCCCGGTGGAGATCCGGCGGGTGCCGAAGGCGATCGAGGCCGGCGCGCCGGGCGGCTACTACAACTCGCCCTCGCTCGACGGCAAGCGGCCGGGCATCTACTGGATCAACCTGCGTGACAGCGGCGAGCAGCCCAAGTTCCTGCTGCCGACCCTGACCTATCACGAGGCCATTCCGGGCCACCACCTGCAGCTGGCGCTGAACAACGAGGCCGGCGACCTGCCGCTGATCCGCAAGGTGATCGGCTTCTCGGGCTACAGCGAGGGCTGGGCGCTCTACGCCGAGGAACTGGCCGTCGAGATGGGCATGTACAAGGGCGACCCCGTCGGCGAGGTCGGCATGATCCACGACGCCATGTTCCGCGCCGTGCGTCTCGTGGTCGACAGCGGCATGCATTTCTACGGCTGGAGCCGCGAGCAGGCGGTCAAGTACATGGTCGACAACGTCGGCGACCAGGAGAGCGCGGCGATCACCGAGATCGAGCGCTACTGCGTGTGGCCGGGCCAGGCCTGCAGCTACATGGTCGGCAAGATCACCTTCCTGGAACAGCGGGCCCGGGCGAAGAAGGAGCTGGGCGGCAAGTTCGACATCCGCAAGTTCCACGACGCGGTGCTGCTGTCGGGCGGTACGCCGCTGAAGGTGCTGGAGAACGTCGTCGGCGACTACATCGCGGCGACGAAGGGTGTGAAGTAGGCAGAGAAAGGGGACAGGTTGAACTTGCAGGCAAGTCCGATGTGTCCCCCCAACTCTTTCGCCGCTGCCCCCCATTTTGTCCTCGAAAGGACCTGCCGGCTCCGATAGCGTCGGTATGGGAACAGCGAGAGCCCGGGTGATCCCCGGCGCTCGGCACGGACGCAAGGCAGAAATCGCCCGGGGGCGCGGGCGGCTTCGAGGGGGCTTTAAATGACCGACATTACCTTCAATTCGACGGGCGGCTCGATCTGGGGCGGCGGTCCGCTGCACTATGTCTATGACACCCCGTCGGTGAACCTGCCGGTCAACCTGCCGATCGGGTTCGGGGTCGACGGGGCGCATCTCGGCTTCTTCCTGACCCTGGACCTTGAGCTGTTCCTGCGGGCGACCTTTCACTGGGCGGCCGGGGGCCTGGGCATCGGCTATGCCGTCAACATCCCTGACCCGATCAGCGGCCTGCAGCTCAACACCCCGCCGACCCTGACCACCTCGAGCTTCAGCCTGGGCTCGGTCAGCCTGACCAGCAGCAACCCGCCGGATGGCAATTCCGACGTCGGGGCCAACAGCTATTTCAAGATCGACCTGGTGGGCGACTTCTCGGCCACCCTGACCGGCATTGGCCTGACCATCGACTACCTGCCGGACGTCACCCTCGACGACAGACCCCTGTTCAACGTCCCGATCGAGTTCACCCTCTTTGAACTGCTGGACTATGAGCCCCTTACCTTTGGCGAGGGCAGCGCCTTCTTTGGCAGCCTGGCCTTTCCCGACCTGCCCAACATCATCGCCAGCCCGGGGCCGGTTCAGCCCAACGGCCTGGCCACCGCCACCGGCACGCAGACGGCCGCGCCGTTCGGCGTCGCCGGGCTGAACATTACCCAGGTTCTGCAGGACGTCTTCGGGATCCCGTTCAGCGGCAACATCGGCGTGGGACCGGCCGGCATCGACTACACGGTGCTGAGGCTGGACTTCACGGTCACTTCGGCCATCCAGCAGACCCTGACCTTCACCCCCACCGATATCGACGTCGATATCACCACCAGTCTGGACGGCGATCCCGACTATCACGGGAAGATGGGGGACAATTTCGAGTTCGAGCTGCCGGAGGCCGGCTTCGGCAGCTTCGACGTGACCGAGACCTATACGATCAACGGCACGCTGACCAACACGCTGAACCTGATCTTCAACATCGGCCTGGACTACGAGGCCCTGAAGGCGCGGTTCTATCTCGACGTCTGGGTCGCCGAATTCAACGAAACGGTCGGGCCGCTGATCGATGGCCGCCTGCCGCCGCCGGATGGGTTCGATCTGCCTCCGATCGAGGTGTTCAGCCAGACCTTCAACGTCAGCGGCCTGTTCGCCCCCTTCGTGCGCACCTACACGGTGGAGTGGGAAAAATTCTATGTCGGCACGGCCGCCGACGACGTCGCGCCGCTGACCCCGCACCAGGAAACCTATGACGGCCTGGGCGGCGAGGACGACATCACCGGCAACGCCCTGGCCAACACCATTCACGGCGGCGACGACGACGACACCATCCATGGCGAGGGCGAGAACGACGTCCTCTATGGCGACGCTGGAAGCGACATCATCGACGGCGGCGACGGCGACGACCACATCCTGGGCGGCGATGGCGCCGACAACATGACCGGCGGTCAGGGCGACGACATCATCGAGGCCGGCGGCGGGCCGACCAACAGCCTGTGGGGCGAAGAGGGCAACGATCAGCTGATCGGCGGCGACGGCGATGACCAGCTGACCGGTGATGAGGGCGACGACACCGTGACGGTGCAGTTGGCGGCCGTCGGCTTCCGGGCGCACGGCGACCTGACCAGCGGTGACACGGGCAACTACGACCGCCTGATCGTCGACGGGACGGGCGTGGCGCTGACCTACACCTTCGTCGGGCCCGGGGTGAGCGGGGCCATCACGGCCGGCCAGACCTATGACGGCTTCGAGATCATCGATTTCCGGGGCGGGGCGCTGGTCGATACGGTGACCGGCAGCGATGTGGCCGACGACCTGCACGGCGGCGACGGCGATGATGTGCTGCGGGGCGCCGACGGGGCGGACCACCTGTGGGGCGACGAGGGGGCGGACGATCTCGACGGCGGCCTGGGGAACGACACCATCGAGGGCGGCGGTGGCGCGGACACCATCACCCATATCTACGGCCAAGGGGCGGACTCCCTCTACGGCGGCGATCCGGGCTTTGATAATTCGGGCGGCGACCGGCTGTTCGTCGATCTGTCGGCGCAGACCGGCCCGACCTCGCTCGACTTCAGCTCGGGGACGCTGGGCGACGGCACGGTCTTCTTTGGCATGGACTCCCTGGGCGTCCAGGGCGGTTCGGGGGCGGACACCATCGTCGGCTCACAGACCGCTGACAACCTGCTGGGCGGCGGCGGGGACGACGACATCACGGGCCTGGGCGGACTGGACGTGCTGTCGGGCGAGGACGGCAATGACATCCTGCGCAGTGACGACCAGGACGCGGCCATCAACGGCGGCGACGGCTTCGACACCGCCGTGATCCGCCGCACCGGCGGCTTCACCTTCGTCCACGAGGATTCCGGCGGCAACAACACCTTCAGCGACGGGACGGTGCTGACCAGCATCGAGGCGATCGATTATTTCGCCCGCGGCCGCTTCGTGGACCTGATCACCGGCGGCGCCAACGGTGACACCATCGACGGCGGCGACGGCAGCGACGTCATCCACGGCGGCGGCGGCAACGACCTGCTCAAGAGCCTGGAGTATCTCCAGCCGGGTCTGCCGGACTCGGAGGACTACATCTACGGCGACGCGGGCGACGATACGATCCTGGGCGGCCAGTCGCTGAAACTGGCCAGCGGCGGGGCGGGCAACGACACCATCACCCAGACGCAGGTCTCCCTGCCGGCGGTGGGCTTCGTGGCCACCCTGGACGGCGGCGCCGACAGCGACATCATCACCGCCACCGGCTGGAACGAGATCCTGATCGGCGGGGCCGACGACCTGACCGACGGCGCCGATACGCTGGACGGCAAGGCCGGCGATGACCAGATCTTCGGCGGCGGCGGGGCCGACATCATCCGCGGCGGCGACGGCGCCGACAATATGTACGGTCAGGGCGGCGACGACACCTTCCGCGCCGGGACGGGCGAGATGTTCTCGTTCGGTACGGACGGTAATGATGTCATGGACGGCGGCGAGGGTTCCGATACCTACGACGCCTCCGGCTCGACCTCCTTCCTGACCATCAACCTCAGCAAGGGCACGGCCGAGGGCGACGGCAATGACGTCCTCATCAGCATCGAGAACGCCATAGGCGGGTCCGGAAACGACGTGATCACCGGCACGACCGGGGCCAATGTGCTCTCCGGCGGCGGGCTGGATGACAAGCTGTTCGGCGGCGGCGGGAACGATGTGCTGAACGGCCAGGCCGGCTGGGATGCGCTGTACGGCGGGCAGGGCGACGATATCCTGTACGGACAGGCCGGCGAGGCCGACCGGTTCCATTTCGCCCTTGGCGACGGGTCGGACACCATCCACGGCTTCGACCCGTCGGCGCACAAGCTGTTCTTCACGGGCCTGGGCCTCACCCTGGTCAACCTGACCGTGGTCGAGGACGGCGGCGGGGTCACCCTGACCTTCCCGAGCGTGGCCGGGGCCCCGACGGTGCGGATCCTCGGGGTTACGGCGGCCGAGATGGCCTCGCTGATCGGGGCCGGCGGCATCGAGACCAAGACCGTGCCGGCGGCGACGGCTGACACCCTGTCGGTGACGCGCGGCGTGGCGGTGACCCTGCCGTTCGGCGCCCTGACGGCCAACGACAGCGACGCCGACGGCGACTCCCTGACCATCCTGGGGGTCAGCAATGGCGTCGGCTGCACCGTCTCGATCGTGAACGGCGAGGTCCAGATCCTGGCGACGGCGGCGACGGGGACCTTCCAGTATCAGGTGGTGGATGACGACGGCGGGGTCGCGACCGGGACGGTCAGCTTCAAGTCGATCGTCGCCACGGCCGGCAACGACAACCTCAGCGGCACGACCTCGAACGCGAGTTCCTTCGTCGGGCTGGACGGCATCGACAACCTGGTCGGCACAGCGGGCATCGACGTGCTGGACGGCGGCGCCGGGGCTGACAAGCTCAACGGCCTGGCCGGCGCCGACCGGATGATCGGCGGGGCGGGCAACGATACCTATCAGGTCGACTCCCATGGCGACCTGACTGTCGAACTGGCGGCCGGCGGGACCGATACGGTCAACAGCGCCCTGGCCAACTACACCCTGCAGGCCGAGATCGAGAATCTGACCTTCGGGATCGGCGGCGATACCACGGGCTTCGGCAACGCATCGGCCAACACCCTGACCGGCACGGCCGGCGTCAACACGCTCTCTGGACTGGACGGCGCCGATCTGCTGCTGGGCCGGGAGGGGGTCGACATCCTCGATGGCGGCGAAGGGGCTGACAGGCTGGACGGCGGCGTGGGCGCTGACGTCATGACCGGCGGCAATGGCGACGACATCTTCTATGTCGATGACGCCGGCGACCAGGCCATCGAGTATTTCCTGGGCGGCAATGACACCGTGCAGGCCTCGGTCTCCTACGTGCTGATGGCCGAGATCGAGCTGTTGATCCTTGTGCAGGGGGCGCTGAACGGCACGGGCAACGCCAGCAACAACATCATCAAGGCCACCGACGCCGCCAACACCCTGGACGGCGGCGATGGCGACGACAGCCTGTACGGCTACGCTGGCAATGACATCCTGATCGGCGGCCTGGGCAAGGACACCCTGGACGGCGGGGCCGGCGCCGACAGCATGACCGGCGGGGCGGGGGACGATACCTATACCGTCGACAACGCCCTCGATGTCGTCGTCGAACTGGCCGACGAGGGCGTCGATACGATCCGGGCCAGCTTCAACTATACGCTCGGCGACAACCTCGAGAACCTGAGCCTGCAGGGCGGGGCGGCCGAGGGGACGGGCAACGGGCTGAAGAACCACATCATCGGCGGGGCGGGGAACGATATCCTCCGGGGGCTGGGCGGCGACGACCTGCTGGTGGGAGGGGCCGGCTCGGACCTGCTGGAGGGCGCCGAGGGCAACGATGTGCTGGACGGCGGGACCGGCGCGGACGCTATGAACGGCGGCGACGGCGACGATACCTACACCCTCGACAACGGCGGCGACACGATCACCGACAGTAGCGGCATCGATACGGTGAGAACCGGCTCGAGCTATGCCCTGCTGGCCTTCCTCGAGAACCTTACCCTGACCGGATCGGGCAACGTCAACGGCACGGGCAACGGCTCGGCCAACACTATCCGTGGACAGACGGGCGCCAACAGCCTGTCCGGCCAGGCCGGCGACGACAGGCTCTTCGGCATGGCCGGCGACGACATCCTGCTGGGCGGGGCCGACAATGACCAGCTGGACGGCGGCGCCGGGGCTGACCAGATGGCCGGCGGCGCGGGTAACGACATCTACTTCGCCGACGCGCTCGATACCCTGACGGAGCTGGATGGCGAGGGGACCGACACCGTGCGGGTGACGGCCAGCTATACCCTGGCGCAGTTCTTCGAAAACCTGACGATGATCGGCTCGAGCGACGCGACCCTGACCGGCAACACGGCCGACAACCTGATCCTCGGCGGCGTCGGCAATGACATGATCGACGGCCTGGACGGCAATGACGAACTGTCCGGCGGGGCCGGCGACGACATCCTGCGCGGCGGGCTGGGCGCCGACATCCTGCACGGCAAGGCCGGGGCCGATGACATCCAGGGCGGGGCCGGCGACGATATCTACAACATCGACGCCTTCGACACCGTCGAGGAGCTGGTCGGCGAGGGGATCGACAGCGTCTTTATCGGCGTCAGCTACACCCTGCTGGCCAACTTCGAGAACCTGACCCTGACCGGCGGGGCGACCGATATCGACGGGGAGGGCAACGCCGAGGCCAACCTCATCGTCGGCAACGACGGGGCCAATGTGCTGAGCGGCGGCGATGGGGCCGACAGTCTGACCGGAGCCCTGGGCGCCGACACCCTGGATGGCGGCGCGGGCGTCGACACGATGCAGGGCGGCGGCGGCGACGATCTCTATCTCGTCGACGACAGCGCCGATGTGGCGACCGAGAACGCCGGCGAAGGGTCCGACACTGTCCGGTCTTCGGCCAGCTATGCGCTGGGCGCCGAGATCGAGCGGCTGGAACTGGTCGGCGCGGCCCTGAACGGCACGGGCAACGCCAGCGATAACGTGTTGATCGGCAACGCCAACAGCAATCTGCTGGACGGCGGGGCGGGCGCCGACGCGATGACCGGCGGCGATGGCGACGATACCTACATCGTCGATGATCTCGGCGACACGGTCGTCGAGCTCAGCCTGGAGGGCGATGATCTTGTGCAGGCCGGCGTCGACTTCACCCTGAGCGACTTCGTCGAGCGACTGACCCTGACCGGCTCGGCGTTGCTGGGGACCGGCAACGTCCGCGACAACATCATCACCGGCAACGCCGGCGCCAACACCCTTGAGGGCCTGGATGGCGCTGACACGCTCTACGGCGGCGACAATGACGACGTGCTGCGCGGCGGCCTCGGCAACGACATCCTCGACGGCGGGACCGGCGCCGACACCCTGGAGGGCGGGGCGGGCGAGGACAGCTACGTCGTCGACAACGCGGCCGATGTGATCGTCGAACTGGATGGCGAGGGGGTCAACGACACCGTCAACGCGAGCTTCAGCTACACCCTGAGCAGCTTCGTCGAGATCCTGAACCTGACCGGGACGGACGACATCGACGGGACGGGGACCGAGACCTTCAACGCCATCACCGGCAACAGCGGGATCAACACCCTGACGGGCCTGGGCGGGGACGACATCCTCGATGGCGGCGCCGGGGCCGATATCCTGATCGGCGGGCAGGGGGGCGACCTCTACCTCGTCGATGACGCCGGCGATGCGATCACCGAGCTGGACGGCGAGGGGCTCGACACGGTGCGGGCGACGATCAGCTATACGCTGGGGGCCTTTGTGGAGACCCTGCAGCTGTACGGCGGCGACGACCTGGACGGCACGGGCAACGGCCTGGACAACGGGATCAGCGGCAACAGCGGGGCCAACATCCTGTCAGGCCTGGACGGCGACGACTCCCTCGGCGGCGAGGGCGGCAACGACACCCTGCTCGGCGGCTCCGGCAACGATACCCTCTACGGAGGCGCGGGCGTGGACGCCATGACCGGCGGGATCGGCGACGACGTCTATGGCGTCGATGATCTGGGCGACACCGTCGTCGAGCTGGACGGCGAGGGAACCGACCGGGTCGAAAGCGCCATCACCTGGACCCTGGGGGACTTCCTCGAGAACCTGACGCTGCTCGATGGGGCGGCCATCAACGGCACGGGTAACAGCCTGGCCAACACCCTGATCGGCAACAGCCTGGACAACATCCTGAACGGCGGCGATGGGGCCGACCTGCTGCAGGGCGGGGATGGCAAGGACACCCTCGACGGCGGCGCCGACGTGGACGTGCTGGAGGGCGGTCTCGGCTCCGACACCTACTATGTGACAGCCGGCGACATGGTGACCGAGCTGGCCGACCAGGGAACTACGGATACGGTGGTTTCGACAATCAGCTGGGTGCTGGAGACCCATGTCGAGACCCTGGTTCTGAGCGGCGCGGCAGCCATCGACGGGACCGGCAACAACGCCAAGAACGCCCTGGTCGGCAACGGCTCGGCCAATGTGCTGAACGGGCTGGACGGCAACGACATCCTGATCGGCGGCCTGGGCGCAGACACCCTGATCGGCGGCAGCGGCAAGGACCTGTTCGTCTTCGATCAGGCTGACCTTGACGGCAGCGACGTCGATGTCATCTCCGACTTCGTCAGCGGCTCGGGCGACATGCTCTACCTGTACGGCATGGACGCCAACAGCGGGCTGGCCGGGGATCAGGCCTTCGCCTTCATCGGCACGGCGGCGTTCAGCAATGTGGCCGGCGAGCTGCGCTATACCTTGGCCGGGGCCGATCTGGTGCTGGAGGCGGATGTGGACGGCGACGGGACGGCGGACTTCAGCCTGTCGATGCTGAACATCAACAGCCTGGCGGCAAGCGACTTCCTGCTCTGAAGGACGGTCCGATGGCGCCAGGCCGGTGTCGGCCTATCGCCAGTCGTCTGACGTGCCGGTGCGCCGGGCGTTGGTCGGACGCGCATGCCGGATCGGCTCGCCGGGCGCGTCGACCGGGCGGCCGTAGTACCAGCCCTGCGCCATGTCGACGCCGGCCTCGCGGACGGCGGCTTCGACTTCCTTGGTCTCGACCATCTCGGCGACCGTGCGGACCTTCAGGTCCTGGCACAGTTTCACGACGTGGCGGACCAGGGCGGCGTCGCGACCGCCGCCGGCCAGATCCCGGACGTAGCGGCCGTCGATCTTGACCACGTCGACGGTCAGGGTCTGCAGATAGGCCAGGGAGGCGGAGCCGGCCCCGAAGTCGTCGAGACAGACGAGGCTGCCGGCCCCACGCAGGGCCTGGATGTGGCGGTTGGCAAGGGCCAGGTCATCGATGGCGGCGCTTTCGGTGATCTCCAGGATCAGCCGCTGGCTCAGCCGCGGTGTCTGACCGATCAGGCTTTGCAGGCCTTCGACGAAGGGGCTCGAGCCGATGCTGCGGCCGGAGATGTTCACGGCCAGGCGCAGCTCGCCGGTGCGGTCGGCCTTCAGGCGCCGGATGGCCTGTTCAAGAACGGCGCGGTCCAGTTCCTCGATCAGGTCGAACTCCTCGGCCATGCGGACCATGGCGAAGGGGCTGGCGTTGTCCTCGAAGCGGACCAGGGCCTCGTGGTGGTGCAGGTCGCCGTTGGCGAGGGTGACAACAGGCTGGAAGGCGAGGGTGAAGCGGCGTTGGCTGACGGCGGCGCCCAGTTCGCCGGCCCGGG
>JBILYE010000098.1:0-12892 GCA_044377925.1 Caulobacter sp.
TGACCTTCGGCGCCGTCGATCTGGCCGACAGGGCGGATGCCGACGCCCTGTTCGCCATCTACGAGGCCTCGATCCCGGCCCGCGAGCGCCGGACACGCGCCGCCGTCACCGATCTTGCCCGGCAGGGGCGCTACCGCATCCATGGCGCCTGGCATGAGGGCGCGCTGGTCGCGGCGGCGGTGATCTTCGACTGCGAAAGCGCCGGGGTCTCGCTGCTCGACTATCTGTTTTCCCGCGAGGACATGCGGGGCTCCGGGCTTGGGGCCGCCCTGTTCAGCGCCGTCGCCGGGACGCTTGGCGACCGCCGGCTGCTGGTCGAGGTGGACTCCGAGCGAGAGGCCTCGGCGGACCGCGCCATCCGCAAGCGGCGCAAGGACTTCTACCGCCGGCTCGGCTGTCGCCAGTTCGTCGGTCTGCCCTACATCCTGCCCCTGCCCGGCGACGGCGATCCGCCACTGATGGATCTGCTGGTGCTGGGCGAGGGGCGTGATGCGGTCGCGACCGCGGAGGTTCGCGACTGGCTGCTGGCGATGATCGGCGAGGCCTATCCGGATGTCGCGGCCGGGAATCTCGTCTCCAGGATGCTGGACGGTCTTGGGCCGTCGATCCCGCTGGATTGAGGCTGCATCACCGGGCTCACGGCGCGCAAACCTTGCCAACCGCCCCGGAAAGGTGATTCACAGTCCCTCCAGGCAACCGCCATTAGAGCGCTCCCAGAGTCCTTCATGTCCAAGCTCCTCCAGACCGCCATCATCTACGACTTCGACGGCACCCTCGCCCGCGGCAACATGCAGGAGACCAGCTTCATTCCGGCGCTCGGCCTGACGCCCAAGGAGTTCTGGAACGACACGGTCCGGCCCCAGACCATCAAGTCCGATGGCGACGACATCCTGATGTACATGCAGCTGATGCTGCAGACCGCCCGCAAGGCCGGGCTGACGGTGACCAGGGAGATGCTGCAGAAGCACGGCGAGGGCGTGCTGCTGTTCGACGGCCTGCGCGACATGAGCTGGTTCGACCGCATCAACGCCTTCGGCGCCAACTATGGCCTGAAGATCCAGCACTTCATCCTCTCGTCCGGCCTGCAGGAGATGGTCGAGGGCTGCCCCATCTATCCGGCCTTCGAGCACGTCTTCGCCAGCCACTACGTCTACAACGACGACGGCGAGGCCGAATGGCCGGCGGTGGGCATCAACTACACCACCAAGACCCAGTACCTGTTCCGCATCAACAAGGGCGTGCACAACAACTGGGAGCACGAGAAGATCAACCGCTTCATGCCCGACGACGAGCGTCCGGTGCCGTTCGAGCGGATGATCTTCGTCGGTGACGGCGACACCGATGTGCCGACCATGAAGATGATGCACACCAAGGGCGGCCATTCGATCGCCGTCTATGATCCGCGCACCGAGCCCAACGACCAGACGAAACTGCATCGCCTGATCGCCGAGGACCGGGTGAACTTCGTCGCCGCCGCCAACTACACCGACGGCAGCGCGCTCGACCTGATCGTCAAGGGCATCCTCGGCCGGATCGCCATCAATGAGGGGACGATGCCGGCCGATCAGCGCGACTAGTCGGCCCGAATCTCGGCCCTGGCATCGAGGTGTCCGGCCAGGGTTGCAGCCCGCCGCCCGGTCTGTTCGCCCAGCAGCAGGTCAGCGCGGTCGGCGTCCGTGGTCAGCAGCAGGCGATCGCCCTTCAGGCTGAGACGGGTGTGGGCCAGCAGGGCGCTGTCGCGAGCCGTCAGGTCGCAGCCCAGCCGGATGGCGGCGCCCAGCGCCCGCGCCCGCTTCCTCGCCAGATCCGGCAGCAGGCGGGTGATGGTCCCCGGTTCCGGCGTGTTGTTCGAACTGCTGTGCCGGCTGAAGGCGGCGATCGCCAGGAAGGCGCGCTCGGCGTGGTTCTGGCCGGCGACCGGCGCGCGCAGCACCTGTTCGAAGACCAGGTCGGCCCGGTGATCCGGGTGCAGCCGGGCGCCCAGGTCGGCCAGCCGGCAGGCGGCGGCCAGAAGGATGGCGTCACGGCCGGGGAACACCGGATCAAGGGCATTGAACACCGGGCTCAGCCAGGCCTCCAGCGTCGGGCCGAGGGTGGCGTCGGCGCCGGTGCGGACCGTGAGATCGGCGCAGCCTTCGATCAGCGGATCGAGCGCCTGGGTCGCCGGGGCCATGGCCTCGAACAGCAGGCCTTCGCGCACGCCATAGGCCGACAGCACGACCTTCTCGACACCCAGGGCCACGATCAGCCTCTCCAGCACCACGGCGGCGTGCGGCAGGGTCTCGGCCCGCTTCTTGGAGACGCCTTCGACCGCCTCCAGCGACCGCCGCGACTGGCTGGCCACGAAGCGGCAGGCGTTGAGCGCTTCGGCGCGGGTCATCTCGTACTGATGCACCACCCGCAGCGGATAGCCGGTCATGTGCATGTGGATGAGCGCCAGGTTGCGCCAGGCGCCGCCGACGGCGTGAAAGGTCTCGGCGTGAAAGCGGGTGAGATCGCTCAGCCGCTCATCGACCTCCTTGCGGCGGATTTCCGGATCGTCGTCCGGGAAGACGCCGAACGAAAAGGGGCCGAGCGGCAGGGTGACCCCTTCGCCGGCGCCCTTCGGCCCGATGGGCGTCAGTTCCAGGCTGGCGCCGCCAAGGTCGCCGACGACGCCGTCGCCCGCCGGGGCGCCGGCCAGGACGCCCAGCGCCGCGTACTTCGCCTCTTCCTGCCCGCTGAGCACGCGTAGCACCAGCCCGGTCTCGGCCTGAACCCGTCCGGCGAAGCTCGGGCCGTCCTCGGCCTCGCGGATGGCGGCCGTGGCGGCGGTGAACACCCGATGGGGCGGCAGCCGGTCGACGACCATGCGAAAGCGCTTGAGAGCCGACAGGGCGGCGGCCGACCCGTCCTCGCTCAGGCGGCCCGTTCTCTTCAGGTCGCGGCCGAGGCCGGCCAGCACCTTCTCGTTGAACACCGTCCACATCGATCGGCCCTCGACCCGGTACAGAACCAGGCGGACCGAGTTGGAGCCGACGTCGACGACGGCGGCGTCATGGCTGGTCATTGATCGTGATCCAGGGCCAGGGCGCCCGGCATGTCGCGAACATTGTGACCCCGGCCCGACAGGCTGGGGTTGGTCATGAAGTAGTCGTGGGCCGAGAAGGCCATGCGCTTGTTCCAGGCCGGGTCGCGGGCATAGCCGCCCTGACTGTCCAGGTTCCAGCTCTGCGCCTCATCGTTGAGGTTGGCGACCATGATCTGACCGAGGACCTGCTCATGGACCGTCGGATTGTCGATCGGCGTCAACGCCTCGACCCGCCGGTCGAGGTTGCGCGGCATCCAGTCGGCCGAGGAGATGAACACCCTGGCCGCCTTGCTGGGCAGCGGTTCGCCGTTGGCGAAGGCGGCGATGCGGGAATGCTCCAGGAACCGCCCGACGATGGATTTGACCCGGATGTTCTCCGACAGGCCGACAACGCCGGGCTTCAGGCAGCAGATGCCGCGGATGACCAGGTCGATCGGCACGCCGGCCTGGCTGGCCCGGTAGAGGGCGTCGATGATCTCCGGATCGACCAGGGCGTTGAGCTTGGCCCAGATGCCGCAGGGCTTGCCGGCCCGGGCGTTGTCGGCCTCGGCGGCGATCATGCCCAGCAGGTCCGGCTTCATCGTCTCGGGCGAGAAGCTCAGCTTCTCCAGCCGTTCGGGCCGGGCATAGCCGGTGATGTAGTTGAACAGTCGCGCACTGTCCCGGCCCATGGCCGGATCGGTCGTGAACAGGCTGAGGTCGGTGTAAACCTTGGCCGTCACCGGATGATAGTTGCCGGTGCCGAAGTGGCAGTAGGTGCGCAGGGTCTCGCCCTCACGGCGGACCACCAGGCTGAGCTTGGCGTGGGTCTTGTACTCCACGAAGCCGAACACGACATGGACCCCGACCTTTTCCAGGTCCTTGGCCCAGCGCAGGTTGTTCTCCTCGTCGAACCTGGCCTTGATCTCGACCAGGGCGGTGACGTTCTTGCCGTTCTCGGCCGCCTCGATCAGGGCGGCGATGATCGGGCTGTCCTGGCTGGTGCGGTACAGGGTCTGCTTGATGGCCAGAACCTGCGGGTCCCGCGCCGCCTGGCGCAGGAACTGGACGACCACGTCGAAGCTTTCGAACGGATGGTGGACCAGGATGTCCTTCTCGCGGATGGCGGCGAAGCAGTCGCCGGCATGGTCGCGGATGCGTTCGGGGAAGCGGGCGGCGAAGGGCGGGAATTTCAGGTCGGCGCGATCCTTGGGAATCATCTCCGACATGGCGGCCAGGCCCAGCTTGCCGTCGATCAGCACCACGTCGTCCGGCCGGGCGTCCAGGCCGTCGAGGATGAACTCGCGCAGGTCGTCAGGCATGGTCGTCTGGATCTTGACCCGCACCACCTCGCCCATGCGGCGCCGCTTCAGCTGGGTCTCGAACTCCAGGACCAGGTCCTCGGCCTCTTCCTCGATCTCGATGTCGCTGTCGCGGATCACCCGGAACAGGCCGCGGCCCTCGACCGTGTAGCCGGGGAACAGCTGGTCGAGGAACAGGATGATCAGGCTTTCCAGGGCGATGAACCGCCGCTCCTTGCGCCGCGCCGGGCCGGGCAGCTCCCAGAACCGCTTCACCTGCTGGGGCACCGGCACCAGGGCGAACAGCAGCTTGCCGTCGGCCCGCTTCATCTTCAGCCCGAGGCAGAAGCCGAGGTTCGGAATGAAGGGGAAGGGGTGAGCCGGGTCGATGGCCAGGGGCGTGAGGACCGGGAACAGCTTGTTCTGGAAGACATCGAGCGCCGCCGGCAGATCGACGGGGGTGACGTCCCGCGCGTCGAGCAGGCGCAGGCCCTCCTGGCCCAGTTCCGCCCGCACGGCCCGCCAGATCCGCTGCTGGTCGTCCATCAGCACCGAGGCGGCGGCGTTGAGCCGATCCAGCTGTTCGATCGGAGTCAGGCCATCAAGGCTGACCTTGCGCACGCCCTCACGGACCTGGCCCTTCAGGCCGGCCACCCGGACCATGTAGAATTCGTCGAGGTTGTTGGCGCTGATCGACAGGAAGCGCAGCCGCTCGAGTAGCGGGTGACGCTGGTTTTCAGCCTCCTCCAGCACCCGCCTGTTGAAAGCCAGCCATGAGATCTCGCGATTGAAGAACCGCTCCGGCGAGGCCAGCAGGGTCTCGTCGAGGGTCAGGTCCCGGAGGGCCGTGGGGCTTTTCTTGGGTGCGCTGGCGGTCGCGGTTCGGGGCATCGGGACTCTATAAGCGGTTTCGCCGACCTTTGGCGCATGGTCGTGACAGTTTCAACCGAGTGCGCGTTTTGGCCCGGATTCCGATGACCCGGTCGATGGCCCGGATCGTTGAAAAGTCTAGACCTCTTCGAACAGGTCCGACGTCTCGTCGAGCAGTTCGCGGGCCAGCGCCCGGTTGATGGCCCGCCCGCGTGACGCCGCCACCTCGTCCATCCTGGCAGCAAGGATTCGGGCGGCGCTTACGGACCGCTCCATGCGGCTCAGCAGGTAGGGATACAGATCATCGTCCGGCTTGATGTGCCGGGCCTTGAACAGGGCCTCAAGCACCGCGCGCAGCTGGGCATCGTCCGGCGGATCGATCTCGGCCACGGCCAGGGCGTTGTAGCGCGATCGCAGGTCGGGCAGGGCCGTCGGCCAGGCCAGTGGCCGCTCGCGCCCGGTCAGCAGCACGGCGCGGCCGGCCTGGGCCTGGTTGAGCAGATGGAAGACGGCCTCGTCCTGTCCCAGCAGGTCGGCGTCCTCGATGAGGATGGGGCCGGAGCCGTCCAGGCCTGGCGTGCGACCGGGGAAGACCAGCTGCGCTCCGTTGGCGTCGGCCCAGGTCTGGGCCAGGTGGGTCTTGCCGCTGCCGGCCGGACCGATCAGGGCCAGGGCGCCGCGACCAAGGCTGGCCCAGTCGTCGAGGGCCATCACCGCCGAGCGATTGGCGTCGGACAGCACGAAGGCGTCACGCGTCCAGCTGGTCGCGGGCTCGAACGGCAGTCGGAACTGGGCGGCGGTCACGGCAGGGGTTCTAGCAAGCCCCCGCGCGGCGGTCACCGCAGGGACGGGGCAGGGCGGGGGAGAACCGGCGGCGGCCTGTGGACAACAGGCTGAACGGCGCCTCTGATGAATATGTCTAGACATATTCATCGCGTTTCAGGGCTCCGGGCGGGCCCTGGTTCAGTCGCCGACGGCAATCGGGCTTTGACCGGGCGTGTTTCGGGCTGGTTTGTGTTGCCCCCCGGGTGGATTTTTGTGGTCCTTCGGGTCGGCCAGTGTCGTCAGGTTGTCGGCCTTATGGTGTTGTATTGTCTTGAGTTTTCGCGACGAAAGAGCTCTGGCGAACGGCGCCGCCGTGCTATACTGGTCCCGGCGCTTCGTTAGCGCTCTTCGACCAGTCCCCTCCGTGGGGCGGCCGGGGGCCGTCGAAATCCATCAAGCAGACATAGCTGATACCGATGTCGCGATCGAAGACGGCCTTGACGAACCGGGGGCCATGGAGGTCTTCGGACATGCGGCCAGATGATCCGGCTTCGCCGCCCGGCGCAACGGGGGAAACATGCCTCAAGGATTCCTGCGCAGCTTCGCCAGGGTCGCCACCATGAGTGATGCGCTCGACGTCGCCCGCGACCTTCTGGCGGCGCTCGATGGCGTGGCGACAGTGAAGAGCCTGCTGGTCGAGCCCTACTACAAGGAAGAGGGCTGGATCGAGGTGACGCCGACCTTCAGCGACCTCGACCTGGAGGCCGTCAAGGCGCGGCTGGCGACCGATTGGGTCGAGGGCGGCGGGGACTGGATCTGGAACCCGGAGGCCCACTGGAACCAGGGGGAGGGGGTCTCCTTCGCGGTTCCGAACATCGTCTGGGCGCTGCTCGAAAGCAGCGACTGAAGCGCCGTTTGCCTTGACTTTCCAAGGTCCTCATGCGCCCTTCCGCGCCTCTCGAAATTCCGACTCCAAAGCACAGATTCATGCACGCCTATCGCACCCATACCTGCGGCGCCCTGCGCGCCACCGACACCGGCGCCACGGTGCGCCTGTCCGGCTGGATCCATCGCAAGCGTGACCACGGCGGCCTGCTGTTCATCGACCTGCGCGACCACTACGGCCTGACCCAGCTGGTCCTGCATCCCGGTACGCCCGGCTTTGAGGTCGTCGAGCGGCTGCGGGCCGAGAGCGTCATCCGCGTCGATGGCGAAGTCGTCGCCCGTTCGGCCGAGACCATCAACGCCAACCTCGGCACCGGCGAAGTCGAAGTGCGGGTCTCCTCGGTCGAGGTCCTGTCGGAAGCGGCCGAGCTGCCGCTGCCGGTGTTCGGCGAGCCCGACTATCCTGAGGAAATCCGCCTCAAGCACCGCTACCTCGACCTGCGACGCGAGACCCTGCACAAGAACATCATCCTGCGCTCGAAGGTCATCGACAGCATCCGCAAGCGGATGGTCGGCCAGGGCTTCCTTGAGTACCAGACCCCGATCCTGACCGCCTCGTCGCCGGAAGGCGCGCGCGACTTCCTGGTGCCCTCGCGGCTGCATCCCTCGAAGTTCTATGCGCTGCCGCAGGCGCCGCAGCAGTTCAAGCAACTGCTGATGGTCTCGGGCTTCGACCGCTATTTCCAGATCGCCCCCTGCTTCCGCGACGAGGACCTGCGCGCCGACCGCAGCCTGGAATTCTACCAGCTCGACGTCGAGATGAGCTTCGTCACCCAGGAAGACGTGTTCGCGGCCATCGAGCCGGTGATGCATGGCGTCTTCGAAGAGTTCGCCGACGGCAAGTCGGTGACGCCCTATCCGTTCCCGCGCATTCCCTACCGCGACTCCATCGCCTGGTACGGCTCGGACAAGCCTGACACCCGCAACCCGATCAAGATGTCGGACGTTTCGGAAAGCTTCCGCGGCGGCGGCTTCGGCCTCTTCGCCCGCATCCTGGAGACCGAAAAGAACGCCGTCTGGGCCGTGCCCGCGCCGGGCGGCGGCTCGCGCGCCTTCTGCGATCGCATGAACAGCTGGGCCCAGGGCGAAGGCCAGCCGGGCCTCGGCTACATCTTCTGGAGCGCCGATCAGAACGCCTGGGGCGGCCCGATCGCCAAGAACCTGGGTGAAGAGAAGACCCAGGCCCTGATGAGCGGCCTCGGTCTCGGAGAAGGCGACGCCGCCTTCTTCGTGGCCGGCGATCCGGGCGTCTTCTACAAGTTCGCCGGCTCGGCCCGCACCCGCGTGGGCACGGAGCTGAAGCTGATCGACGAGGGCAGGTTCGAATTCTGCTGGATCGTCGACTTCCCGATGTTCGAATGGTCGGACGAAGAGAAGAAGGTCGACTTCAGCCACAACCCCTTCTCGATGCCGCAGGGCGAGCTGGAGGCGCTGGAGACCAAGAGCCCGCTCGACATCCTCGCCTACCAGTACGACATCGTCTGCAACGGCTACGAGCTGTGCTCGGGCGCGATCCGGAACCACAAGCCGGAGATCATGCTCAAGGCCTTCGAGATCGCCGGCTACGGCGCCGACGTCGTCGAGGAACAGTTCGGCGGCATGCTGAACGCCTTCCGCTATGGCGCCCCGCCGCACGGTGGTCTGGCGCCCGGCATCGACCGCATCGTCATGCTGCTGGCCGGCCAGACGGCCATCCGCGAGGTCATCGCCTTCCCGCTGAACCAGCAGGGCCAGGATCTGTTGATGAGCGCGCCGTCGGAAGTGTCGGAGAAGCAGTTGAAAGAACTTCACATTCGGCTGAACCCGCCGCTCAAGGCCTGATCACCATCAAGCCGGGCATGAAAAACGGCCGCCTCGCAGGAGGCGGCCGTTTGTCCTTGGATCGCGATCTAGCGTTGGGCCTGCTTCGGCGCCCTCGGTGGCTCTGGCGGCTCGGGCGGTGCCGGGGTCTTGAACACCACCATCCTGCGGCCCTTGCAGAGACGCGGGGTCAGACCGCTGGGCAGTCTGGTGGAGCTGTCCGAGCAGGCCTCGCTGATCTGCTGCTGGGTCAGGTTGCGGGCCCTGGAGAGGTCCGCGCCGAACAGGGTCGCGCCCGACAGGTTGGCGTCGCGGAAGTCGGCGTTGTTGAAGGTCGACCGCAGCAACATGGCGCCCGTCAGATCGGCGTCGCGGAAGTTGGCGTCGGTGAAGGTGGCGCTGATCAGCTTGGCCCCGACCAGTTCGGCGTCGCGGAAGTTGGCTCCGGTCGCCTGGACCTGGGTCATGATCGCGTGGGGCAGTTCCGCGTCGCGAAAACTGGTCGAGACCAGCTTGGCGCCCTGGAAATTGACGGCCGGCAGTTCGGCGCCCTCGAAGCTGGCGCGGGTGAAGTTCGCCTTCTGGAAGACGGCGCCGGCGCCCTCGATGCCGTCGAGCTCAGCGCCGGTGAAATCGGCGTAGGAGAAGTTGGAGCCCATCATCTCGGCCCCCGAGAGATCGGCGTCGGCGAGACGGGCGCCCTGGAAGTTGGAGCCGACGAAGCTGGCCCCCCGCAGGTCGGCCCGGCCCATGGCCGCGCCGCCGAAATCGGCGCCGGTGAAGCGGGCGTTGACCAGCTTTTTGCCCGACAGGTCGCACTGGCGGCAGGCGCCGCCGAAAGACAGCTGGCGCGGAATGTCCTTCTCGTTCGCAACGATCCTCGCCTCTGCCGCGCCGGCGGCGGCGGCCAGGAGCGTGAAGGCGGAGAGGGCGACAGCGAGCTTGTTCATCGAAATCAGATGTGGCCCACGCGCCGAAGGGGCGCCACTTAATTCGCGGTAAGGATTGGGTTTTCCCGGTTCCGGGTCAGCCCGTTTCGATCAGCACCGGGGGATCCGCAGACCCCTCGGCAGGCGCGTGGTCTCGTCCCCACAGGCCTGGTCAAGCTGGCGTTGCGTGAGGCCGACGGCGCGGTCCATCTCGGCCCCGGAGAAGACCGTGCCGGAGAGGTTGGCGCCGCTGAAGTTGGCGCCCTGCAGGTAGCTGCCGACGAAGTTGGCGTTGGTCAGGTTTGCCCCGGCGAAGCTGGCGCCCGAGAAGGTGGCCGCCGAGGCGTCGGCGTCGCGCAGGTCGGCGCCGGCAAAGCTGGCGCGGTTCATGACCACGGCGGTCAGGGTGGCCTGGCGCAGGCGAGCCTTGCGGAAGTTGAGGCCACTGCGTTCCACGCCCGTCAG
The DNA here is from genome assembly GCA_044377925.1 of Caulobacter sp. Lineage (GTDB taxonomy): Bacteria > Pseudomonadota > Alphaproteobacteria > Caulobacterales > Caulobacteraceae > Caulobacter. The sequence continues at coordinate 10,125 of JBILYE010000098.1, forward strand.
GTCGGCCTGGAACAGATTGCAGCCGGGACAGCTGGCCCCGCCGCGCACGCGAGCGATCTGGCCGGCGTTCTGGGCGGTCGCGGGGCCGGCGAGGGCGGCGGCCACGAGGATAAGCAGGGCGAGGCGTTTCATGGGCGAAACCCTGCCATGGCAGGGGTCTTTGTTCGGTTAACGGGCGTTCTGCTCGATCACCACGCCGCAGGTGTCGCAGACACCGCTGAACACCGACTGATCGCCGCAGGAGGGGCAGACACTGGCGGCGCGGGGGTGGTCGATCACGACCTCGCCTGGGCGTTTGCCGAAGGGCAGGAAGACCAGGTTGTCGGGGGCGGCGCCTCTGGAGAAGCCCTTGGAGATAAAGCGGCTGGCAGGCTGGGGTTCGGCTTCGCTGGTCAGGGCGTCGTCGGCCTTGCCGCGGCCGAGGCCATCGGCGTTGAGCTCCTCGCCGTCGGCGTTGGAGAGATCGTTGCGGCCCAGATAGCTGACACCCAGTTCGCGGAAGACGTAATCGAGGATGGAGGTGGCCGAGCGGATGGTGTCGTTGCCGGTCACCGGGCCGGCGGGCTCGAAGCGGGTGAAGACGAAGGCGTCGACAAACTCCTCGAGCGGCACGCCGTATTGCAGGCCGATGCTGATGGCGATGGCGAAGTTGTTCATCACACTGCGGAAGGCGGCGCCCTCCTTGTGCATGTCGATGAAGATCTCGCCCAGTTCGCCGTCGTCATACTCGCCGGTGTGCAGGTAGACCTTGTGGCCGCCGACGGCCGCCTTCTGGATGTAGCCCTTGCGGCGGTCGGGAAGTTTGCGGCGGGTGCGGTCGCGTTCGACCACGCGCTCGATGATGCGCTCCTGGGCCGGCGGGGCGCGCGGCGCTTCGGGGGCGGCCTCGTCCGGGATGGCGAGATTGAAGGCAAGGGGCGGACCGGCGCGGTCCAGCCGCAGGGCCCGGACCCCGGCGGCGAGCGCCTGGGCCTGGAGCAGGACCGCTTCGGAGGGCAGGGCGGTGAAGCTGAGCGGCAGGCGCAGCGCCCCGGCGTGGCCGCAGGCGTCCTCTATGGCGGCGTGCAAGGCCAGGCGGGCGGCGAAGGGCTGCTCAGGATCCAGGATGGCTCGGGCTGCGGGCGAGAGGTCGCTCGCCAGGTCGAGGCTTGCGGAGCCAAGGACCCAGGCGCCCGCTTCGGCGATCTGGCGGTCGGTGAAGCCGGCCAGGCCGAGCGTGTCGAAGTCGGGACGGCGAAGGGCCTCGGGATCGGCGCCGAGGATGTCGCGCAGGAAGCCCTCGCCGACGACCAGCGGGCTGAAGGCGTCGCGCAGGTCGCTGACCAGGGGCAGGACGGCCTGGATGGACTCGGTTTCGAGGACGGTGAACCCCAGCGCCGCCAGGGAGGCGCTGTTGATGTGCGGGGCTTCGGCGAAGTCCCGGTGGCCGAGCAGGGCCAGGCGCAGGGCGTCGGGGTCTTCGCCAAGACAGGCGAGCGCATCGAGGGCCGGCTCGGCGATGACGCGCAGGGTTTCGCCGTCTTCGGTCTCGGCGATGGTGAGCGGGCCGGACCAGGGGGCGGCGGCCATCGAGGCGGCGCCGAGGCGCAGTTGAAGCTCGGCGTCCTCGTACGGGGCGACGTCGGCGAGGCCCCGGGCGGCCGAGGCGGCGCGGCTCCACAGGTCGGCGGCCAGGTCGCGGGCCTCATCGCTGTCGTAGGCCAGGCCTCGGGCGACGATCAGGGCGGCGGTGCTGGCAAGGGTCAGGGTTGCCGGGCCGTCCGGCCCGGCGTCGAGACGGACGGCCGTGGCCAGCAGGCGGGCGGCGGCCTCGAAGCCCGCCATGTCGAAGGTCTGACCCTGCTGGAAGGCGAGCAGGTCGAGGGCGGCGACAGGGCCGGCGGCGCGGGCCGACTGGGCGGCGGCGTCCTCGGCCGTCAGGGCCAGGGTGGCGGCGCCGGTGCGCCAGCCGAGAGCGGCCAGCTCACGTTCGCGGCCGGTGTGGGCATCGTCGGCGGCCTGAAGGATGACGGCCGGGCGAGCGGGCGCCCCGGCGGCTTGCGGCGCGGTGGAAAGGCCGCACAGGCCCGCCCCGATGGCGTCGCTGATGGCGGCGTCGCTGGCTCCGGCGGCTCGGGCGGCGCGGGCCATGCGGGCCAGGGCCGGGTTGGCTGCCGGATCTGCACAGGCGGCGGCGTCGCCCTCGCAGCGGCGGACGGCGTCGCTGACGGCGGTCAGGCGCCCGGTCAGGGTGCGCAACGCCGGCCGGGTCAGGTCGTGGGCGACGATATCAGCGGCGAAGGCGGCCAGGGCGCGCTCGGAGTCGGGCGCGGCGAGATCTATCACCGGGACGGGCGCGGGTCGCCGTGCGCCGGCCAGGGCGACCACGCCGTGGCTCATCAGGGCGAACAGCTCGTCACGGAAGGCGCCGGCGTCGGTGGGGCGGGCGAACAGGCCGGCGGTCCAGCCCTTGCCGGCCAGGTCCTGCGCCTTGCGGGCCGGGCCGCCGCCAAGAAGGCCGATGGGGGTCAGGGGTTGGCTGAGGACGTTGGGCAGGTCTTGCGCCGGCACGGGATCGGCCAGCGTGTCGGCCCAGTCCGCCCAGGCCTGGACGCGGGCGCTCGGCCAGCTGACCGGGGCCAGCACGCCCGTCAGAGCGTTCGCTCCCTCCAGGGTGCGAAGCTCGACTTCCGGCCCCGCGGCCTTGGCTCGCCGTCGCTCGAAACGCATACGTCCGCCGCTCCCACGCTAACGCGGGCAGGGTAGGGCGCGGGAGAGGCTGGAGCAAT
>JBILYE010000099.1:0-12861 GCA_044377925.1 Caulobacter sp.
TCCTCAGCGACAACGAGGGCATCAGCATCAGCCGCCGGCGGATCACGGTCTCGACGTCGGGCGTTGTGCCGCAGCTTCAGACCCTTGGTGAGCGGACCCAGGCCATGCTGGCCATCAGCCTGCACGCCACCAACGACGAGTTGCGCAATGAGCTCGTCCCCCTCAACAAGAAGTACCCGATCGCCGAGCTTATGGCCGGCATCCGCGCCTATCCGGGGCTGTCCAACGCCCGGCGGGTGACGTTCGAGTACGTCATGCTGAAGGGCGTCAACGACAGCCCGGCCGAGGCCCGCGCCCTGGTGGCGCTGCTGAAGGGCATCCCGGCCAAGGTCAACCTGATCCCCTTCAATCCCTGGCCCGGCTCCCCCTACGAGTGCTCGAGCTGGTCGGCGATCGAGACCTTCGCGGCCATCCTCAACAAGGCCGGCTTCGCCTCCCCCATCCGCACCCCCCGCGGCCGCGACATCCTGGCCGCCTGCGGCCAGCTGAAGAGCGAGAGCGAGAAGGTCCGGGCCAGCGCCCGCCGGAAGGCGACGCCGGATGCGGAAGCCGCGGCGTAAGGCCGCCTGCAGGGCGAAGCCCTTGTCACACCCGGCCCTGACCGTGCTAACCATCGGCGCCTCTTCTCATCGGGATCCGTGATGCCGACCGACCTGCAGTCTCCGGAAATCGCCGCCTTCGCCAACGGCTTCCCCTTCGCCCTGGCCCAGGCCGGGGTGACCCTGGTGATGCTGATCCTCGGGGCCGCCCTCTATGCGGTGCTGACCCCCCACAAGGAGATCAGCCTGATCCGCGATGGCAACGCCGCCGCCGCGCTGTCGTTCGGCGGGGTGCTGGTCGCCCTGACCATCCCGCTGGCCACCGCCCTGCAGAGCTCGGCCTCGCTGCTGGAGATCGGGCTGTGGGGCGTGGCCGTGACCTTCGTCCAGTTGCTGGTCTTCCGGCTTACCGACTTCATCCTGCATGGCCTGCCCCAGCGGATTTCGGAGGGCGAGATTTCGGCCGCCCTGCTGCTGGTCGGGGCCAAGATCGCCACGGCCCTGATCCTGTCGGCGGCGATCAGCGCCTAGACAATGAACTTTCCACGGCTTCCGGACTGGACGATCTACGGCGCCGTGGTCCTGGCCCTGGTCATCGCGTCGGTCGGCCGGCGTGAGAAGGCCGACGCCCCGGCGCCGCCGCCGCCGGTGCCCGGCGAGGAGGGCGTGCCGCTCGGCCCCGCCTCGCCCTTCGACCCGGCCGTGGTCGTCGAGGTGCAGGAGAACAAGGCCCAGCCCAGCAGCGGCACCGCCTTCTCGATCGCCGACAACGGCGTCTGGATCACTGCCCGCCACGTGGTCGAGGGCTGTCCGCAGGTGGCCATCGTCGTGGCCGAGGGCCGAGGGGTCGCCACCCGGGTCAGTGTCTCCGCCGCCGGCGAGGCGGCCGTGCTGACCAGCGACGGTGGGGCCCCGGCCATGCCGGTCATCGACCAGGCCCAGGCCCGGGGCCTAAAGCGCGGCGACCGCGCCTTCCATCCCGGCTTCCCGCAGGGCAAGGCCGGCGAGGTCACCTCCCGCCTGCTCGGCCGCGAACGGCTGGTGGTCCGCAGCCTGGCCCAGCGGCAGCGCGGCGAACAGACCGAGCCTGTGCTGGTCTGGGCCGAGGTCGGTCGCACCAACACCCTGAAAGGGCCGCTGTCGGGCCTCAGCGGCGCTCCGGCGCTGGACGCCGCCGGACGGGTGATCGGCGTCACCGTCGCCGAGGCTCCGCGTCGGGGCCGCATCTACACCACCACGCCGGAAACCCTGCTGGCGGCCATGCAGGCCGCCCGCCAGCTGCCCTCGCGCATGGCCACCGGTGAGCCGGTCAACACCGAGAACTACGGCCGGGTCGCCGACGCCCTGCGCCGGGACCTGCGGGTGGCGCAGGTGGTCTGCCTGATCTAGGCGTCTCGGTCTGAAGAGGGCGCTGCAGCCGTCTGTTCATCACCGACGGTTTCCGGCTTCGGCTGACGCGCCGCAACGTAGAAGACCAGGATCATGGCGAACAGGCCGACCACCGTCGTGTAGACGTAGAAGACGAAGTAGCCGACGCCGAGGGCCGCCGGCGTCACCTGGCTCTTCTCCATGGCCGCCGCGTAGCTCTCCGGCGGCAGACCGGCCATCAGCCCGCGCAGGCCGGCGAAGATTCCCGACCCCTCGGCGGCCTTGGCCGAGTCCTCGACGATGCGGCCCGACTGGCTGGCCAACAGCTTGCCGAGCAGGGCGTAGAGCGAGCTGAACAGGGCGTACTGGGTAGCCGTGAAGCCGATGCTGGTCAGGCTGGACATGTAGGCGATCAGGGCCGTCCCGGCGTAGCCGCCGCCGATGTTGTCCGCGGCGATGGCCCCCATCAGGGCATAGATATTGTGCCCTTCGACCGCCAGCCAGGCGAAGCTGAGGTTGCTGAGCGAGCCAAGGAAGGCGCCGATGATCAGGGTGCGCATCAGGCCGAGCTTCAGAACCGACCAGCCCCCCAATGAAATGCCGACGATCGACATCACCGTGCCGAACACCTTCCGGACCTCGGCGATTTCCGGCTTGGAGAAGCCGGCGTCAGAGTAGAAGGCGTTGTTGATGTTGATGACGAAATCACTGACCCGATAGAGGCAGATCAGGGCCAGGATGAAGCCCGCCAGCTTGCCGTAGCGGCCGAAGAATTCGACCAGCGGCTGGCCCAGCGCCGAGGACAGATAGACCCCGGGGCGGGTCGGAACCTTCGGGACCGGCCAGGCGGCCAGGGCGATGATTACGAAGCCGCCGATCACCCCGCCAAGCTGCCAGAGCGCCTTGTAGTCTCCCTTGAAGGCCGCAAGGATCCAGGCCCCACCGCCGGCCTCGCCGCCCATCATGTTGGCCGGCAGGGTTGCGTCGGCGGTCAGGCCGACACCGAGGAACAGGGCGCCGGTCAGCAGCAGCAGCCCGCGCAGGATGTATTCGACCACCTCAAAGGCGGGCCGGGCCGGAACGCCCTCGACCGAGATGGGCCGGATACGATGCTGCGCCTCACGCGGCGCGGCCAGGGAGGCGATGACGCCGATCCCCATCACGCCGGCCATCACCGCATAGGAGATGTGCCAGTCGAAAATCTCGGCCAGGATCAGCGGGACCACCCCGGCGATGATCATCGCCACCCGGTAACCCCACTGGTAGGCGGCGGCCATGGCCCCCTGCTTCTCGCTGCCGACCACCTCGATCCGCCAGGCGTCGATGACGATGTCCTGGGTGGCCGAGAAGAAGCCGACCATGACCGCCAGGGCCGCCATGGTCACCAGGCTGGACCCGGGGTTCTGACCGGCGATCAGCCACAGGCCGAGCATGATCACCCCCTGGGCGACCAGCATCCATGACCTGCGGTGGCCGAACCACTTGGTCAGGAACGGCACCGTGGTGCGGTCGATAACGGGGGCCCAGAGGAATTTCAGGGCGGTGAACAGGGTCGTCAGGGTGAAGAAGCCGATGACCTTCAGGCTGACCCCCTCGTCCCGCAGCCACAGGGTCAGGGTGTCGAAGATCAGGAGCGTGGGCAGACCCGCCGCGAAGCCCAGCATGAACATCGTGGTCAAGCTGCGGATGTCGCGGGTCGCCTCGCCCTGGGCCCTGGTCGGTTCGCCGAACCGGTTGGTCTCGGCGACACCGTCTTTCAGCCCCAGTTCCCAGATCAGCCAGGCCCAGCCGAGCACGGGGACCAGCCCCGCCAGCATCCACCAACCACTGCGGCCCCGATCGTGAAGCCGCTTCACCCCGATGGCGACCAGCGGCCAGATCAGGCCGATGCCGATGGCCCAGGGCATGATTTCGAGCAGTTCCGCGCCGGGCGGACGCGGCGGCGGGGCGGCGCCCGGCTCGGGGGGCGCCTTGAGGTTCACCAAGGCCCAGAACAGGCCGAAAATGAAGGTCGCGCCGAGCAGGACCAGCCAGAACTGCAGCCGCTCGGCCCGGCCCTTGAAGCTGAACAGCAACTGGCCGGCGCTCTGGCCCTGCGGCTTGTCGTCCGATGCGGCGGCTGCGGCCATGCTTACCCCTCCCGAAGGCGGGGCGAACGCTGCCCCGTCTAGCCGGTCAACTTGGCCTGCGCCGTCGGCGGCGTCCAGCGGGCCCAGCGGGTGAGGGCGGTGCGGAGGGCGTCGACGGTCAGGGGTTTGACCAGGAAGTCGTCCATGCCGGCGGCCAGGCAGGCGCGGCGGTCGTCCTCGAAGGCGTTGGCGGTGAGGGCCAGGACCGGGGTGGTGATGCCGCGCTGGCGCAGCGCCCGGGTAGCGTCGAGGCCCGACAGGCCGGGCATGCGGACATCCATCAGGATCAGGTCGTAGCGACCGGCCTCGAGCGCGGCCAGGGTCTCCTCGCCGCTGGCGGCGCGGTCGACCAGGGCGCCTTCGCGCTCCAGCAGGGTGCGGGCCAGGAGGGCGTTGATCGGGTTGTCCTCGGCCAGCAGGACGCGGGCGCCCTGGGCGGTGGCGGGGGCGATGCGTTCGTCTTCCGACGCCACGGTCTCGGTCCGGTCGCCGACGCCCTCCGTCTCTCCATGAGCAGCGGCCAGCACCCTGGCGGCGAGGGAGGCGCGGCGCAGGGGCTTGATTAGATAGCCCGCGAACCCGGCGGCGCGGCAGGGCTCGATACGGTCCCGCTCGTCGGGACGCAGAAGGACGATGGCCTCGTGGCCGGCCGGCGGCTTGAGGCTGCGACGGCCCTTGATCAGGCCGTGATCGATGAGCAGGACGGCGCCGGGCGGGGCCTTCGACACCGCGCCGGCGACGCCGGCGGCAGCCAGGGCTATGCCGCCACAGGCCTCGATCTGGCGGACGGCGGCGGCGCGGACGGCGGGGTTGGGGCTGGCGACGACGACGGTCTGGCCGGCCAGGCTGTCATCGGCCGCCTGGTCGCCGACCGCTTCGAAATCGGCGCTGAACCAGAAGCGGGCTCCGCCATCCGGCGCGTCCTCCACCCCGACGTGGGCGCAGTGGGCTTCGGCCAGCAGCTGGACGATGGCGAGGCCGAGACCGGCGCCGCCGAGGGCCGAGCCGCCATGGCTGGGGTCGGCGTGGGTGAAGGGCTCGAAGATGCGGCCCTTGGCGTCGTCGGGCACGCCCGGGCCGCTGTCGGTGACGGTGAAACGGACACGGCCAGGACCCTCAGGTTCAGCGGCGATCAGCACCCCGCCCTTGTCGGTGAACTTGACCGCATTGCCGGCGAAGTTGAGCAGCACCTGACGCAGCCGGCCCTCGTCGCCAAGGATGGCGCCCAGACCGGGCGCGGCGGCCCAGGCGACCTCGATGCCCTTCTCCTGGGCCCGCGGGCTCATCAGCTCGGCCACCTGGCGCAGCAGGCTCTCGACCTCCATCGGGGCCGGATGCAGTTCCAGCTTGCCGGCGCCCAGGCGGGCGAGGTCGAGCACATCGTTGATCAGGCCGAGCAGGTGATCGCCGCTCTCCTTGAGCGCCTTCACATAGTCGCGCTGTTCGGGGCTGAGGCTGGTGCCGTCCAGCAGCCGGGCCATGCCCAGCACCCCGTTGAGGGGCGTGCGGAACTCGTGGCTCAGGGTGGCCAGCTGCTGGGGGGTGATGGCGTCTGTGGTCATGGGAGGAGCCTAGCAGCGGCGGGTTAAAGCCGGGTTTGAGTGCGCAGACCTCGAATAAAAACCTGAACGGCGGTCGATCGGGGACATTTGTTCATTTTCTTCAATGACTTGGCCCCGACGACCGGGACGGGACCGATCAGGGCGCCGTCAGGGTGGGATAAGGGCGCCCTCCGGGTGGGGTGATTGGCGCGTCAGGGAGAGGTGATTGGCGGGTCAGGCCGGGTCGGGGCGCAGGGGCGATGCAGGGGCGCCTTATCGAAGCGGCCGGACCATTATCGCATGGTCGACCCCGGCAAGGCGCCTGCGCTTGACACCCGGTGGCAGTGACGGAACAGAGGGTCCGCGTCGCCGGCGCCTTTGCCCGGCGCCCGGAGGATCAGATGGCGCCGCGTCAGGCCGTGCTCGGAATGGACGGGGCCAGCTTCTTCCACGGCTCGGCGCGGGTGTTCGAGGGGGTGTCCTTCCTGCTCGACGATGCCCGCACCGCCCTGGTCGGCGAGAACGGCGCCGGCAAGACCACCCTGCTGCGCTGTCTCGCGGGGGAGCTGGAGCTCGACAAGGGCCAGGTGGTGAAGTCGCGATCCTTGAGGGTCGGATACCTGCCGCAGGACATTCCGCCGGGGCTCGATGACCTGCCGGTGCGGGAGGTGTTGCGCAGGTCGCTGGAGAAGGTCGGCAACGGCGATGACGACTGGCGCATCGACGTGCTGCTGGACGAGATTGAGGTGGCCCCCGAAGTGGCCGACCAGACGTTCGGCTCGCTGTCGGGCGGCTGGCGGCGTCTGCTGCTGATCGCCGGGGCGGCGGTTCTGGAGGAGCCGGACATCCTCATCCTCGACGAGCCGACCAACCATCTGGACCTGTCGAACATCAACCGGCTGGAAGACTGGCTGACCGCCTCGTTCGACGTGCCGATGCTGATCGTCAGCCACGACCGCGAGTTCCTCAACCGGGTGACCGACCGCACCCTGTTCCTGCGCGCCGACGGGGTACACAGCTTCAAGAGCCGGTTCGACCAGGCGCGGGAAGAGCTGCTGCGCCGCGACGCCGCCGCCGCCAGCCAACGAAAGCTGGAAGAGAAGGAGGTGCGCCGGCTGGAGGCCGCCGCCGCCCGCTACAAGGTCTGGGCGGTCAAGAACCCGGAGCTGAACAAGCGCAAGAAGGCCATCGAGAGCCGGATCGCCCGCATCGAGAACGATCGCACCGAGGTCATCGGCCACCGCGACCGTCGGCTGGAGCTGGCCGACGGCGAGATCGACGCCAAGGTGGCGCTGCGCGTCCAGGGCCTGACTGTGACCACGCCGGACAACCCTCCCCGGACCCTGATCACCATCGACCGGCTGTCCATCGCCGCCGGCGACCGGGTGGCGATCCTGGGGACCAACGGGGCGGGCAAGACCACCCTGCTCAACGCCCTGGCGGCGGCTTTCGACCCGGCGCGGGAACATTATGACGGCACGGCGGCGGTGCGGTTCAATCCGGCGACGCGGCTGGTCTATTTCGACCAGTCGATGGCCGAACTGCCCCTGAAGACGAGCCTGCTGGCCTATGTCACCGCCGCCCCGGACGCCACCGAGCGCGAGGCCACCCGGCTGCTGGCCCAGGCGGGCTTTCTCTACATCCGCATCAACGACCCGATCAGCCGGCTGAGCTATGGCGAGCGGGCCCGGCTGATCTTCCTGCGGCTGAAGCTGGAGCGGCCCAACTTCTACCTGCTGGACGAACCGACCAACCACCTCGACATCGAGGGCCAGGAGGCGCTGGAAGCCGAGCTGGAGAGCGCCGAGGTCAGCTGCCTGTTCGTCAGCCACGACCGCTATTTCACGCGCACGGCGGCCAACCGGTTCCTGGAGATCCGACGGGGCAAGCTGGTCGAGGTGGATGACCCGGACGCGTTCTTTGACGCGCAGGGGCGGTAGCTGAACTCACCTTCCCTTCGGCTTATCCCCGGGGGGGCAGGAATTCAGATCGACAGCCGGTGAAACCCCGCCGCCGGTGGCGCGGCCACGCCCTCGTCCCCGCCAGGCCCCGTGCGGCGGTAGATCAGGGCCTCCGCCACATGGATGCGGCGCACGCCTTCGGTCTGGTCGAGGTCGGCGATGGTGCGGGCCAGGCGGAGGGTGCGGGTCCAGCCTCGGGCGGTGAGGCGGCCAGCTTCGGCGGCGCGGGACATCAGGGTGCGGGCGGCGTCGTCCATGGCCAGGGCCTTTTCGAGGAAGTCGCCCTCGGCGCGCGCGTTGAGGGTGGGGGCGCCGTCGCCGGCGGCTTCAGCGCGGGCCACCTGCAGGGCGCGGGCGGCGGCGACGCGGGCGGCGGCCTCGGCCGTGCCCTCGGCAGGGGGCGGCAGGGCGAGGTCGGCGGCGGTGACGGCGGGGACGTCGACGGCCAGGTCAATGCGGTCCATCAGCGGGCCGGAGACGCGGCCCTGGTAGTCGCGCTGGCAGCGCGGAGCCTTGCCGCAGGCGCCCTTGCCGGCCCCGCCGTGGCCGCAGCGGCAGGGGTTCATGGCGGCGACCAGCTGGACCCGGGCCGGATAGCGGATGTGGAAGTTGGCGCGGGCGACCATCACCTCGCCGGTCTCCAGCGGCTGGCGCAGGGAATCGAGGGCCTGGACCCCGAACTCGGGCAGTTCGTCGAGAAAGAGGACGCCGTTGTGGGCCAGGCTGACCTCGCCCGGCTTGGCCTTGACACCGCCGCCGGTCAGGGCGGCCATGCTGGCGCTGTGGTGGGGGGCGCGGAAGGGCCGGTCGCGGGTCAGCGTCCCCTTGGCGATCAGGCCGGCGACCGAATGGACCATGCTGGTTTCCAGCAGCTCGGCGGCGGTCAGCGGCGGCAACAGGCCGGGCAGGCGCTGGGCCAGCATCGACTTGCCCGAGCCCGGCGGGCCGCAGTACATCAGGTTGTGACCGCCGGCGGCGGCGATCTCCAGCGCCCGCTTGGCCTGTTCCTGGCCCTTCACGTCGCGCAGGTCCGGGCCGCCGGTCGACTGGGTGACCTCGCCCGGGCGCGGGGCGGACATGATCTGTGTGCCCCGGAAATGGTTGATCAGGCTGATCAGCGAGCGAGGGGCCAGGATGCGGGTCTCGCCGGCCCAGGCCGCCTCCGGCCCGCAGGCCTCCGGGCAGATCAGGCCAAGGTCCATGGCCCCGACGGCGATCGCGGCGGGCAGGGCGCCGGCGACGGCGGAAATGCTGCCGTCCAGCGACAGCTCGCCGATCGCCGCCCAGCCGTTCAGGGCGTCATGCGGGATGATGCCCATGGCGCCCATCACCGCCAGGGCGATCGGCAGGTCGTAATGGCTGCCTTCCTTGGGCAGATCGGCCGGGGCCAGATTGACCACCACCCGCTGGGCCGGCATCGCCAGTCCCAGCCCGGTAAAGGCCCCACGAACCCGCTCGCGACTTTCGGCCACCGCCTTGTCGCCCAGGCCGACGATGACGATGGCGGTCTCGCCGCCGGTCAACTGGACCTCGACGTCGACACGCCGGGCTTCGACCCCCTGGAAGGCGACGGTGACCACCTTGGCGACCATGTTCCAACTCGCCCCTGCTAAGTCGTTGAAGTTATGCCACTTATCCACAAGTCCAGCACAACGGGCGGCTCAAAGCAAGAACAAAGACAGAACTTGACAAGAAATCCATTACAAACAGTCACCTAGCCGTCACAAGCGCAGGTCGCCGAACACCCAGTCAATCGAGGCGGGGGTCAAGGCCGTTCAGCCCTGCCACGAGAGGGATCCGACGATCATGGGCAGCTGACGGCGGCGTCCTTGCGAAGGCCGCAGACGATGGCCCTGCCCTGTGGGCCGGGATAGGTCTCGTTGATCCTGCTCTCCAGCCACACCCATTTGTTGCCGCTGTCCAGGGCGGCGAGGTTGAAGACCTGGTTGAAGTTGCCGTTGATCCTGGCCCGGTCTTTTCCGGGCGTATCCTTGTTCAGATAGCCGTGCTTCACGCGCGATTTGAAGAAGCCGTAGTTGCAGTTGCTCCACTCCGGAAACCCTTCGTAGCAGCCACTGATCAGGCCGGCCGGAAAGGCCGTATCCGGCGTTCTGGGGTCGAGCCACGGGGCAGGAACGCCGTTGCCCAGTCCGGGCGGGTTGTCGCGGGCGACCGCCTTGCTGGTGTCGGCCCGATCGGCCCAGTTGGAGTGAGAATAGAAATCCTGGGCGGCGTGGAGGGCCAGGCCGACGTTCTCCAGGACATTGCATTTGGCCAGGCTCTTCTTGCCCGAATAGGGGCAGGGGCTGGAAACGGTCGGCATCTGGTCCGCCCTGACGACCCACTTGCCGCTTGTGTTCTGCTCGACCAGGGCGCCGGCCGCACTCACCGCGTCATTGAGGCGGGCGAAGATGTAGGCGCGGCAGGCCTCAAGCCGCTTCTGGGCGTTGGCCTTGCTCTGCGGATAACCGCTCTCGTCGTACCAGTCGCCGCCGTCGCAGTGGTTCTCTTCGGAGGACATCAGGTCGCGGCCGGGTCTGTCCGGCGCGCCGACCGCGCCGAAGGTCCCGTTCCTGCCGGCAAGTTCGCCGAGCGTCAGCGGCTCCAGCAGCGGAACGGCGCCGTGGTTCATCGCCTGGCGGGTGATGTGCTCATGCTCGGCATCCTGGCCAAGGGCTCTGACGGTTCCAAAGCCGGTGGACCCGACCGCCATGACGGCGACCAGTCCCAGGATCGTGAATTTGCGCAACGAAAGCCCCGCTGATTGAAGGTTATCCAAAGACAACCTTAATCAGAAACCAGCGATACGCAACCTGGACAAGTTCAGGCGCTCGCGCGGATCGCCTCGATGCGGTCCCACATCGCCTCGGTCACGTCCGGCCCGCCGAAACGCTTGAGCTGCTGGGCGCCGGTCGGGGAGGTGACGTTGATCTCGGTCAGGTAGTCGCCGATGACGTCGATACCGACGAACAGCAGGCCGCGCTTCTTCAGATCCGGGCCGATGATGGCGCAGAGTTCCAGATCGCGGGCGGTCAACTCGACCGCCTCGGCGCGGCCGCCGCGGGCCAGATTCGAGCGCACCTGGCCATCGGCCGGCACGCGGTTGATGGCGCCGACGGGCAGGCCGTCGACCAGCAGGATGCGCTTGTCGCCTTTGCTGACGGCGGGGATGAAGGCCTGTGCGATGACCTGTTCGCGGCCGATCAGGGCGTGCAGTTCCAGCAGGGCGTCGAGGTTGGGGTCGCCCTTCTTCAGCCGCACCACGCCCGAGCCGCCGCCGCCGTAGAGGGGTTTCAGCACGATGTCGCCGTGGCGTTCCTGGAAGTCGTGGATGGCGTCGACGTCGCTGGTGATCAGGGTCGGCGGCTGCACGCCCGGGAAGGTGGTGACGTAGAGCTTTTCCGGGGCGTTGCGCACCTCGGTCGGGTTGTTGACGACCAGGGTCCTGGGGTGGACCGCGTCGAGGAAGTGGGTGGCGGTGATGTAGGCCATGTCGAAGGGCGGGTCCTGGCGCATCAGGACGACGTCGATATCGGCGCCGAGGTCGAGCAGGACCGGCTCACCGGCGGTGACGTGGTTGCCCTTCTCCCGCCGGACGGTCACCGGAATGGCCCGGGCGATGACCCTGCCCTCTTCCAGGCTGAGCTTGTCGGGGGTGTAGACCCAGAGGCTGTGACCGCGCGCCTGGGCGTTCTCCATCATCAGGAAGGTGGTGTCGGTATCGATGTTGATCCCGTGGACCGGGTCCATCTGGACGGCGACGCGCAAGGTCATGGGAGCTCCGAAACTGTGTGCGGCATACTTGAGGGGTCGCGGAGCATTTCGCCAGCCCCGGTTCCCTGTGGAGGCGTTTAGTTGAGCTGCATCCGCACGCGTTCACGCGCCGCGCGGGCCGAGACCGCCGCGCCGCCGTCGAGGATGGTGGCGCGGCTCAGCGCCTCCTGCGCCCCGACCAGCGCCCCCTGCCCTTCGCGGGCGCGGGCGACATCGAGCCAGGGGCGGTGATCGGCGGGATTGAGCAGGGCGCGGCGCAGGGCGGACCGTTCGGCGGCGGGCCAGTCGGCGCGCTGCTGGGCTCTGGCGAAAATGTTGTTCTGCAGCCGGATGAGCACGGCGCGGTCGCTGACCGGGGCCATCAGGGCACCCAGCCGGCTGGCCACATCGGGGGTCAGGCCGGCCCGCAGGGCGCGGCGGCTGAGTTCGGAAGGCAGGACGATGCGGCCTTCGCTGAACGGGTCCAGCGCCATTGGCCCCCCGCTGGTCTCGATGCGCAGCAGGAAGTGGCCGGGAAAGTCGACGCCATGCACCTGAAGTTTGCAGCCCCGGGCGGCGTGGATGTAGACGACGCCCAGCATCACCGGCAGGCCCTTGCGGCGCTCGGTCAAATGGATGAGGTCGGCGTTGGCCGGACTCTCGTAGGTGATGACGTCGCCTTCGAGGCGCAGGTCGCCGGCCATGGCCTCGGCGATGGCTTCCTCCGGGCTTTCGTTCTCCAGGCGGGCGGCCAGGCGCTCGACGGCCTCGCGGCCGAGGTCGAGGGTCGGGCCGGTGTCGCGGTCGGGATCTTCATGCACGGCGCAGGCCACGGCGGCGTCGAACAGGGGAAAGGCGTCATCGGGCGCCTTGCCTGCCTCTGCCAACAGCTCTTCCGCATCCTGACGGGTCATGCGTCCCTCATAGCCGCGTCAGTAGCCGTCTGGCCATGCGTCGGGAACATGACGCGGCCATTTGCCCGGGGAGAGGGCGACCAGGTCCAGCCGCACGGTAACGCCCTTCAGGGCCGGGCGGTTGGCCGCCAGCTGGGCGCCGGCCCGGCGCAGGCGCTGGCGCTGGTCGATGCGGACCGCTTCCAGGGCAGCCTCCGGGGTGGTGCGGCTCTTGACCTCAACCACCGCCAGGACGCGTCCCTTGAGGGCCAGAAGGTCGATTTCCCCCTGCGGGGTCTTCAGGCGAAAGCCGAGGATGCGGTAACCCTTGAGCATCAGGGCCAGGGCCGCGAAGACCTCGGCCCGGCGGCCGGAGCGGCGGGCGGCGCGGCCGCGCTGGCTCCGCGCCTGGGTCACCGGCTGTCCTTCAGGGCCAGCGCCTTGCGATACAGTTCGCGGCGATTGACGCCCAGGGCCCTGGCCACTTCGGACGCCGCCTCGCCCGGCGCAAGGCGGGTCAGGGCCTCGGCCAGGGCCGCGTCGGCGTCGGCCTCGGTGGCGACCTCGTCCTCGCCGGGACCGACAACGATGACGATTTCGCCCCTGGGGTCGTCGAGTTTGGGGTCGGCGGCCAGCTCGGACAGGCGGCCGCGAATGCAGGTCTCGTGAAGCTTGGT
>JBILYE010000100.1:0-12828 GCA_044377925.1 Caulobacter sp.
CGGACCAGCGATGCCGTCCTCCGTCCGCACCGCCTATCGTGATCGCCTGAAGGCGGGCGAGATCCAGCCGGACGCGGCGCAGGAGCGGGCGGTCGAAGCGCTGTCCCGCCTGGAAGCCGACCTCGATCAGGCCGGTGAGCCCGGCTTCACCCTGTTCGGTCGCAAGCCAAAGTCCCAGAAGGGCGTCTACCTGTGGGGTCCGGTGGGGCGCGGCAAGTCGATGCTGATGGACCTGTTCTTCGACAGCGCCCCGGTGTCGCGCAAGCGCCGCATCCACTTCCACGGTTTCATGGGCGAGGTTCACGGCCATATCGACGCCTGGCGAAAGGGCGATACGGCGGCGCGCAAGGCGCGCTTCGGACAGAGCAAGGGCGACGATCCCATTGTTCCCACCGCCGAACGGATCGCCGGCGAGGCCCGGCTGCTGTGTTTCGACGAGCTGCAGGTCACCGATATCGCCGACGCCATGATCCTCGGCCGACTGTTCGAGGCGTTGTTCGATCGGGGGGTGACCCTGGTCGCCACCTCCAACAGACCGCCGGAGGACCTCTACAAGGAGGGCCTCAACCGCCAGCTCTTCCTGCCCTTCATCGACATGCTGAAGAGCCGCATGGATGTGGTGGCCGTGAAGGGGCCGACGGATTTTCGCCTGGACCGGCTGAAGAGCGCCCGGGTCTGGCTTTCGCCCCTCGATCCGGACAACGAGCGGACCTTCGACGCGCTCTGGGCCGACATGCTGGACGGCCAGCCGGAGACGGGGGCCAGCCTCGAGGTGCTGGGCCGCAAGATCCATCTGCCTCGGGCCAGCGGCGGCCTGCTACGGGCCAGCTTCGCCAGTCTTTGCGATACGGCGCTGGGACCCAACGACTACCTCGCCGTCGCGGGCCGGTTCCACACCCTGTTTCTGGAAGACGTGCCGCGCCTCACCCCGGCCAGGCGCTCGGCGGCCCGGCGATTCAACACCCTGGTCGACGCCCTGTACGAGGCCCGGGTGCGGCTTGTGACCCTGGCGGAGGTCGCCCCGCGCGATCTCTACCCCGAGGGCGAGGGGGCGTTCGAGTTCGAACGCACGGTGTCGCGGCTGGAAGAGATGCAGTCGGCCGACTGGCTCGAACAGGACAGGGACTAAGGCCCCGAACGAAAGGCGGCGGATCGGGTTTCCCCGATCCGCCGCATCCCCCCGCGCGCCTCACCGCTCCCCCCGAGCGGTTCAAGCCGTTGAAGGCGCTTCCATGCCATGGCCCAAAGGGCCCTGGCAGTGGAATTTTTCAGTCCTATCTTCGGGTCAGAGCAGCCAACCACCTTCGGCCGGCGTCGAGGCGCCGGTGATCAGGTTGGGCGCGCCGGCATCGCCGTCCAGCCGCAGCTGGTAGTCGGCCTTGCCGTCGCCATCGATGTCGAGGCGCAGGATCGTCTGGCCCACGCCCGCATCGTAGATCAGGGTGGCTTCTCCGGCCTGGAAGCTGAAGACGCTGACGAAGGTGAAGGCCTGGTCGCCGGCGACGGTGCTGTTGGCGTCGATGGCGGTCAGGTCGATGCGGTCGCCGGAGGCCTGGCTGAAGTCGAGGATCTGGTCGGTCTGCAGCGCCAGGGCGCTGGAGCCGGACAGACGCACCGAATCCTGGCCGATCTTGAAGACGTCCGACCCGGTGCCGCCGGACAGGACATTGTTGCCCGAGCCGCCTTCGAGAAGGTCATTGCCGGTGCCGCCGCTGAGGTTGTCGCTGCCGACGCCGCCGACCAGATGGTCCTCGCCGCCATTACCGACCAGCTTGTCGTTGCCGTCCAGACCCAGGAGGAGGTTGGCGCCCTCGGTCCCGGTGATGGTGTTCGCCTCGGCGTTGCCCGTGCCGTTGGCGGCCGTGCCGGTCAGGACCAGGTTCTCGAGGTTGGCGCCCAGCACCCAGCTCAGGCTGGCGCGGACGGTGTCGGCGCCCTCGCCGACCAGTTCGGTGACCACGTCCTTGGCGCTGTCGACCACGTAGGTGTCGGACCCCGCGCCGCCGGCCATGATGTCGTCGCCGAGGCCGCCGTCCAGGGTGTTGGAGGCGGCGTTGCCGTAGAGGCGGTTGTTGCTGCTGGAGCCCGTGCCGTTGATGGCGGCGGTCCCGACCAGGTTCAGCACCTCGACGTTGCTGCCGAGCACGAAGCTGGCCGAGGCGTTGACCACATCCTCGCCCTCGCCCGCCAGTTCGAACACCTGGTCGAGGCTGTTGTCGACCGAGTAGACGTCATTGCCGGCGCCGCCGCGCATGGTGTCCTTGCCGGTGCCGCCGATCAGGCTGTCGATGCCGGCGCCGCCATTGATGACGTCGTCACCGGCCCCACCGTCGAGCACGTCGGCGTCAACGCCGCCGATCAGGGTGTCGTCGCCGACCTCGCCGTACAGCTTGTCGCCGCCGGCCCCGCCGTCGAGGATGTCGCTGCCGCTGCCGCCGAACATCGTGTCGACGCCGGCGCCGCCCGACAGGGTGTCGTCACCGCCCATGCCGTAGACGAAGTCGTTGCCGCCACCGGCGCTGAGCACATTGGCCCCGGCGTTGCCGGTCATGCGGTTGGAGAGTGCGTTGCCGATGCCGCTGACGCTGGCGATGCCGGTCAGCAGCAGGTTCTCGACGTTGGCGCCCAGCAGGTAGTCGATGCTGGATTCGACCGTGTCCGTTCCGCTGTTCAGGCCTTCGGTCACGGTGTCACCGGCGTCGTCGACCACATAGGTGTCATTGCCCGCGCCGCCGGTCATGGCGTCGCTGCCCTTGCCTCCGTCGAGGCGGTCGATGCCGGCCCCACCGAGCAGGACGTCCGTGCCGGCCCCACCCAGCAGGGTGTCGTTGCCGTCGCCACCGTCGAGGGTGTCATTGCCCGTCAGGCCGTTGACCGTGTCGCTGCCGATCCCGCCCACCAGGTTGTCGGCCAGGACCGAGCCCTGCAGGATGTCGCCGTTGCCGTCGACACCGTTGATGGTGACCGTGACGGTCGCCGTATCGCCGTTGGCCACGGTGTAGGTGAAGGTGTCCGTCGCCGTCAGGTTCAGGGCGCCCGAGGCGGCGCCGGCCAGGTGATTGAAGGCGCCGTTGGTCAGGTACTGGAAGGTGCCGTTGGCCTGCAGGGTCAGGAAGGCGCCCGACGGCAGCAGGATCTTCATGCCGACAGCGGCCGGCTGGCCGTTGACCGCCGTGATGGCCAGAGCCGGGGCATCGGCGCCGTTGCCGTTGTCGTTGCGGACGTTGGCGACGAAGCCGGCGTTCTCGGCGACCGAGAAGCTGTCGTCCTTGGCCGTGTCGATAGACGGCGCGGCGCCGAGGCGGAAGGCGCTGACGCCACTGCCGCTGACATCGACGGTCAGCAGGAAACGCGAGCCGCCGACATCGACCGTCGTGCCGCTGAAGACGTCGCGGACGTAGGTGGCGACCGTATCGGTGACGATCTGGTCGGTGGACAGCGAGCCGTCGGCAGCCAGCTTGAAGATGGTGATTCCGCCGGCGCCTTCAAACGAGAAGACCGGCACATAGGTTTCGCCATCGACCACGAACGAGGCGCCGATGCCGGTCATCGAGCTGAGCGCGCTGGCGCCGTCGTCGGTGACGTTGAAGACGTTGGTCAGCAGGCCATCGCCGGCCATCGAGAACACCGAGACGCCGTTCTCTCCGAAGCCCGAAGCGACGACGTAGGTGACGCCGCCGACGACGGCGGAGGACAGGAAGCCGGCGGAGGCGATGTGGGTCACGCCATTATCGCCGAAGGACTGCACCGCGACGGCGGCGCCGCCGGCGGTGATCTCCACCACCGAGACGCCCGAACCGGCGCTGGCGATGACCGCGAAGCTACGGCCGGCGATCTCGACAGCCATGATCCGCGAGACGGTGTTGATCTGGGCCTGCGGGCTGCTGGCCAGGTTCGAGACGTTGGTCAGTGAGCCATCGGCGGCGAGCGAGAAGACGCTGACGCCTGCTTCGCCGCCCTGGTTGGAGGCCACGAGGTAGGTGACGCCGGCGACGGTCATGCCGGTCATGCCGGCGACGCCGCCAAGGTAGGTGTCGCCGTTGTCCGCGAAGTTGGAGACGTTGGTCAGGGCGCCGCCGGCGCCGATCGAGAAGACGCTGATTCCGCTTTCGGTGCGGCTGGACACCGCCAGGTAGGTGTTGCCGCCGACCGTGGCGACGATGGGCGTGTAGGCGCCGGACAGGAAGACGCCGGCGTCGTCAAAGGTCGCCGTCACCGGGGTCAGATTGCCGGCCGCGTCGAGCGTCAGGGTCTGGATGCCGTTGTTGAGGGAGGTGACATAGACGTAGGTCACGCCACCGACGACAGCCGTCGCCGCGATGGCCGGAAAGTCCAGCGCGGTCGCCGCGCCGGCGTCGCCGACGTTGGAGGTGTTGGTGATCGGATCCATGAAACAGCCCTGCAAACCTGGCTGGGCGCCACCTGGCCCCGGCTCTGAAAGTTAAGGCGCGGACCCTGCTCACACCTTCCAAGGCGGCGACAGTGGAAAAAAATGGTACGAGTTTAGCCTCTGGGGCGATCAACTCTCGTCTTCCGGCCGATCGCGACAAGAACGTGCCGCGAGCAAGCCCAGACAGTTAACCACGTCCGGCCTTGCTTGACGTGACGGCCTCCTGGCCATTCCGGACCTGATGTCGGGTTCAGGGCCGTGCACTCGTGCATGGACAGGCCGAGCACTTTCCGCTGCCTCTGGGTGAGTTCGATAGAGAAAACGTTCTCATCTTTCCCCCGCGCGTTGACACCCGCGCCTTGGGGGTTAAATCCGTGGCCGTGTCCGAACTCGGCCCCAAACTTCCGGAATCCCCATGACTGAAGCCAATCGGGGCGTACGCGAACGCCCGCAATCGCCGCACACCCAGGTCTGGCGCTGGCACATCACCATGGTGACCTCGATCCTGCACCGCGTCACCGGCGTCGGCCTCTATGTCACCGCCCTGCTGGCGGCGATCTGGGCCGTCACCCTGGCGGCGGGGCCGGACGCCTACGCCGGCTTCATGGGCTTTCTGGGAAGCCCGATCGGGCGCCTGGGCCTGTTCGTCGCCACCGTCTGTGTCTTCTTCCACCTGGCCCACGGCATTCGCCACCTGGTCTGGGACGCCGGCAAGGGCTTCGAGGTGAAGACCTCCAACGCCAGCAGCGTCGCCGAGCTGGTCTTCACGGCCGTCGCCAGTGTCGCCGTCTGGATCATCGCCGCCATGATGGGAGCGCTGTAATGAGCCGCTACCGCACCCCCCTTTCCCGCGCCCGCGGCCTGGGCGCTGCCCACCACGGCGCCGCCCACTGGATTTCCGAACGGGTCAGCTCCATCGCCCTGGTTCCGCTGACATTGTGGGCGGTCTACGCCACCATCCACCTGGCCCCGCTGCCGCGCGATCTGGCGCTGCTGTGGCTGGCCGAACCGGTCAACGCGGTGCTGATGGTGCTGACCTTCCTGGTCGGCTTCTGGCACATGCATTCGGGCCTGCGCGTGGTCATCGAGGACTATGTCGACACGCTCGTGCCGCGCACTATCTCCCTGCTGGTGAACCTGTTCCTCTGCGTCCTGGCCGGCGGGCTGGCCATCTTCTCCATCCTCAAGATCGCGTTTGGAGGGGCCCTCTGATGGCAACCACCTACAATTTCGTCGACCATACCTATGACGTGGTCGTGGTCGGAGCCGGCGGCAGCGGCCTGCGCGCGGCGCTCGGCTGCGCCGAAGCCGGTCTGAAGACCGCCTGCGTCACCAAGGTGTTCCCGACCCGCAGCCACACCGTGGCGGCCCAGGGCGGCATCTCCGCCTCGCTCGGCAACATGGGCGAGGATAACTGGCGCTGGCACATGTACGACACCGTCAAGGGGTCGGACTGGCTGGGCGACCAGGACGCCATCGAATACCTGACCCGCAATGCGCCGGCCGCCGTCTATGAGCTGGAACACTGGGGCGTGCCCTTCAGCCGCACCGAAGAGGGCAAGATCTACCAGCGCGCCTTCGGCGGCATGACCAAGAACTATGGCGAGGCCCCGATCCAGCGCACCTGCGCGGCGGCCGACCGCACCGGCCACGCCATGCTGCACACCATGTACGGCCAGAGCCTGCGCAAGAACGTCGAGTTCTTCATCGAGTACTTCGCCCTCGACCTGATCATGGACGACGGCGTCTGCCGGGGCGTCACCGCCTGGAAGCTGGACGACGGCACCCTGCACCGGTTCCAGGCCCAGAAGGTGATCCTGGCCACCGGCGGCTACGGCCGCGCCTACTTCAGCGCCACCAGCGCCCACACCTGCACCGGCGACGGCGGGGCCATGGTGCTGCGCGCCGGCCTGCCGTTGCAGGACATGGAATTTGTGCAGTTCCACCCGACCGGCATCTACGGCGCCGGCTGCCTGATCACCGAGGGCGCCCGCGGCGAAGGCGGCTACCTGACCAACAGCGAGGGCGAGCGCTTCATGGAGCGCTATGCGCCGACCGTGAAGGATCTGGCCCCGCGCGACATGGTCAGCCGGGCCATGACCATCGAGATCCGCGAAGGGCGCGGGGTGGGACCGAACAAGGACCACATCTTCCTGCACCTGGATCACCTGGACCCGGCGATCCTGGCCGAGCGCCTGCCCGGCATCTCGGAGACCGCCAAGGTCTTCGCCGGCGTCGACGTGACCAAGGCCCCGATCCCTGTGCTGCCGACCGTCCACTACAACATGGGCGGCATCCCGACCAACTATCACGGCGAGGTCCTGACCCTGAAGGACGGCAACGCCGACAGCCCGGTGCCCGGCCTGATGGCCGTCGGCGAGGCGGCCTGCGTCTCCGTTCACGGGGCCAATCGCCTCGGCTCCAACAGCCTGATCGATCTCGTGGTCTTCGGCCGCGCCGTCGGCCTGCGCTGCGCCGAGACGGTGAAGGCCGGGGCGACCCAGCCGGAGATGAAGGACAGCTTCACCGACGCCCACCTGGCGCGCCTTGACCGCTTCCGCAACGCCAATGGCTCAACGCCGACGTCGGTGCTGCGCCTCGACATGCAGCGGGCCATGCAGGAAGACGCCGCCGTCTTCCGCACCGGCGAGACCCTGCAGTCCGGCGTCGACCGGATCGCCAAGGTCGTCAGCCAGCGGGCCGACATCAAGACCACCGATCGCGGCCTGATCTGGAACAGCGACCTGATGGAAACGCTGGAGTTCGACAACCTGGTCAGCCAGGCGGCCGTCACGGTCGGCGGCGCCCTGTTGCGTCCGGAAAGCCGTGGGGCCCACGCCCGCGAGGACTATCCGGATCGCAACGACGGCGACTGGATGAAGCACACCCTGGCCTGGTTCGACGACGCCACCGGCCAGGCGAGCTACGACTTCCGGCCGGTGCACAGCTACACCATGACCAACGAGATCGCCTACATCCCGCCGAAGGCCCGCGTTTACTAGGATCGCCTGGCCAACACGCCCTTCGACTTCAGCCCTTCAGGTATCCGCCTAATGGTTCAGCTCACGCTCCCGAAGAACTCCCGCATCGGCAAGGGTCGGCATTTCGCCGCCCCGACCGGCGCCAAGCGGGTCAAGACCTTCAAGATCTACCGGTATGATCCGGAGGGTCTCGAGAACCCGCGTTGGGACACCTACGACGTCGACGTCGACGCCTGCGGGCCGATGCTTCTCGACGTGCTGATCCACATCAAGAACAGCATCGATCCCACCCTGACCTTCCGCCGCTCCTGCCGCGAAGGCGTCTGCGGGTCCTGCTCGATGAACATCGGCGGCCGCAACACCCTGGCCTGCACCCACGGCTGGGAAGAGGTCCCCGGGGCCCAGATCACCATCAGCCCGCTGCCGGGCATGCCGGTGGTCAAGGACCTGGTGCCGGATCTGACCATGTTCTACGCCCAGTACGCCTCGATCGAGCCCTGGCTGCAGACCGAGACCCCGATGCCGCAGAAGGAGTGGCGTCAGGACCCGGCCGACCGCGAGAAGCTGGACGGCCTGTACGAGTGCATCCTCTGCGCCTGCTGCACGACCAGCTGCCCCAGCTACTGGTGGAACGGCGAGAAGTACCTCGGCCCGGCCACCCTCTTGCACGCCTACCGCTGGATCATCGACAGCCGCGACGAGGCCACCGGCGACCGCCTGGACGCCCTGGAAGACCCCTTCAAGCTCTATCGCTGCCACACCATCATGAACTGCGCCCAGGTCTGCCCGAAGGGGCTGAACCCGGCGAAGGCGATCGCCGAGATCAAGAAGATGCTGGCCGAGCGGGTGGTCTAGGGACAACCTCTCCCGAAGGGAGAGGGATGAATGAAGCGGCGCGGGTCTTTAGCTGCTTTGGTTTGGGGCTTTGCGGAAGCCAGCCTGTTTTTCGTCGTTCCCGACCTGCTGATCAGCTGGGTAGCCATGAACCGCGGCCTCAAGGCCGGCGCCTGGGCCAGTCTGCTGGCGGCGCTCGGCGCCGTGATCGGCGGGGCGCTTATCTTCTTTTGGAGCGCCAATGATCCGGCAAGCGCCCGACGCGCGGTGTCAGCCGTTCCGGCCGTCTCCGATGCGATGATCGCCGACGCCCAGGCCGATATCGACGCCAACGGCTGGTTCATCGCCGCCATGAAGGGGCCGCTGACCAGCACGCCCTACAAGGTCTACGCCCTGCTGGCGCCGAAGAGCGGCGCGCCCCTGGCCGCCTTCGCGCCCACTGCCCTGCCGGTGCGGTTGCCGCGGTTTCTGATCGTGGCCGCGATATTCGCGCTGATCGGCGCTCTCTTCCGGGAACGGATCGACAGAAGAATCCTGTTGGCGGCCTTCACGGCAGGCTGGCTGCTGTTCTATCTGTGGTTCTGGACTGCCCATCCGGGTTGAAGGTGCTTGCACAAAGGTGACGCAGGCGTCATTTTCCGTCCGCATTCCCAAAGGAGGGCCGCTTGGCCGATCTGGAGTCACGAGTCGTCATCATCGGGGCCGGCCATGCCGGCGGCTCGGCGGCGGCGTTCCTGCGCCAGTACGGCCACACCGGCCCCATCGTTCTGGTCGGCGACGAGCCGCTGGTTCCGTATCAGCGGCCGCCGCTGAGCAAGGCCTGGCTGAAGGGTGAGGCCGATGCCGAATCCTTAAGCCTCAAGCCCGCCGAATGGTACGAGGAGAACGACTGCCGCCTGATCCTCGGCGCCACGGCGACGGTGCTGAACCGGGACGCCCGGCAAGTCACCCTCAATAACGGCGCGACGCTGGACTACGACTATCTGGTGCTGGCCACCGGAGCGCGGGCGCGAATGCTGCCCATTCCCGCCGCCGAACTGTCCGGCGTGATGGCCCTGCGCACCGCGGCGGACGCCGAGACGCTCAAGGCGACGCTCGGCCCCGGCAAGCGGCTGGCCATTGTCGGCGGCGGCTATGTCGGGCTGGAAGTCGCGGCCTCGGCCCGGTCGCTGGGCGCCGAAGCGGTGATCCTTGAACGCGAGCCCCGGGTATTGGCCCGGGTGGCCTGTGAGGCCCTGTCCAGCTTCTTCACCGACTATCACCGGGCGCGGGGCGTGGCCTTCGAGCTGTCGGCCGGGGTCGAGGCCTTCGAAGGCAGCGACGGCAAGGTCACCGGCGTGAAACTGTCGGACGGCCGCACCCTGCCCTGCGACGCCGTCATCGTCGGCATCGGGGCCATCCCCAACGACGACATGGCCAAGGCGGCCGGCCTGGAGTGCGTGGGCGGCGTGGTGGTGGACCTGGAGGCCCGCACGGCCGATCCGCACGTCTTCGCCATCGGCGACCTGGCCCACCGCCCCCTGCCCCACTACGACCGCATGTTCCGGCTGGAGAGCGTTCCCAACGCCCTGGAGCAGGCCAAGCAGGTCGCCTGCGCCATCGTCGGCAAGCCGGGGCCGACGCCGGAGGTTCCGTGGTTCTGGTCGGACCAGTATGACCTGAAACTGCAGATCGCCGGCATCGCCTTCGACACCGACCGGGTCCTGCTTCGCGGCGATCCGGCAACCGCGAAGTTCGCCGTCTTCCACCTGCAGGGGGACATCGTGCGCTCGGTGGAGGCGGTCAACGCCCCGCCGGAGTTCATGATGGGACGAAAACTGATTGAAAACCGTACGCGGGTGAACATTGATAAGCTTGCGGACGCGTCGATTTCCATGAAAGAGGTCGCAGCCTGAAAACGGGCGCGCCAAGAAGAAGGTCCAAGGGGAGCGTATGGCCAAGATCACCTACGTCGAGCATGACGGCACCGAGCACACCATCGAGGTGAAGAACGGCATGTCCGTCATGGAAGGGGCGATCAAGAACAACGTCCCCGGCATCGACGCCGACTGCGGCGGGGCCTGCGCCTGCGCCACGTGCCACGTCTATGTCGACGCCGCCTGGGAAGGCAAAACCGGCGAGAAGTCGGCGATGGAGGAGTCGATGCTCGACTTCGCCGAGAACGTTGAACCCAGCAGCCGCCTGTCCTGCCAGATCAAGGTCAGCGACGACCTCGACGGTCTGGTCGTGCGGATGCCGGAAAGCCAGCACTAACGATCCCGGATCGTGCTCCCTCCCCTTTATGGGGAGGGTGTCAGGCAAAGCCTGACGGGTGGGGAAGTCGGATGCAGCGCACCAACCCCTGAAGGTTGGCGCCCTATGATTTTCGTACCCCACCCTGCGAGGCTTCGCCTCGCTGTCCCTCCCCATAAAGGGGAGGGAAGGTCCCGGTCTTTCGCCCCGTTCCTTGCCTATTCGATATCTTCGGCCATCAGGTCGATCTTGTTGAAGCCGCCGTCCTGCAGGGCGTTCACGACGCCCATGAACTGCTCGTACTTCACCTCGGCATCGGCCCGCACGACGATCCGCTGCGCCTGAGGCAGGCCGGCGATACCGTTGGCCCGCATCGACACCGGCAGCGCCGACGGCAGGTCCGCCAGGCTGGTCGCCGTGTCGCCGATGTAGACAGCCCCGCCCTTCTGAAGCGAGACGATGGTCAGCCTCGGCGGTTGAGCGTTCTCCGGGGCGTTGGCGACCGGCAGGTCGACGGTGATCGACACCGTCGCCATCGGGGCGGCGACCATGAAGATGATCAGCAGCACCAGCATGACGTCCACGAACGGGGTGACGTTGATCTCGGCGTTCTGGCTGATCGAAAAACGACCTGCGCCGGCTCCGGCGAGTTTGGCGGCCATTGGCTCTTCCTCCCATCGATGAGAGATTAAGAGCGTAATATTTTATGATTGTAAATAGCTAAAGCCCGAGCTCGCGCTGGCCGGTCTCGATCTGCGCCGCTTCCGGCAGGTGGCAGGTGAAGACCGCCCCCGCCCCCGGCTCGCTTTCCAGGGCCACCCAGCCGCCGTGCAGCTCGACCAGCGACTTGACCAGGGCAAGGCCGAGGCCCGGGCCGCCGCGGTCGCGGCCGACGAAGCGGTCGAAGATGTGGGCCTGGACGTGGAAGGGGATGCCCCGGCCCGTGTCGGCGATGCTGATCCGAACCTCGCCCAGCGCCCGGCGGGCGGTCAGGGTGACCTTGCCCTGCGGCGGAGTCTGGCGGATGCCGTTCTCGACCAGATGGTCGAGAACCTGGGCGAAACGCTTGGGATCGCCGCGGATCAGGCCGACATCATCGTCGCAGTCGACGATCAGATTGATCTGGCCGGCCTCGGCGTGGCGGCTCCAGCGCTCGGCGGTCTCGTTCAGCAGTTCGCAGACCCGGACGTCGGCCACTTCCAGGGCGATCTCGCCTGAATCGATGGCGGCGATATCGAGCACGTCGTCGATCGAGCGGCCAAGCTGCGAGCCGGCGGTGCGCACGGCGGCCAGGTGGCTGCGGGCCCGCTCGGGCAGGGCGTCGCCCATCCGTTCCAGAAGCTCGGAATAGCCGATGATCGTCGTGAGCGGGGTGCGCAGCTCGTAGGAGACGTTGCCGACAAACTCGCGCTTCAGCCGCTCGGCCTCGGCCAGGGCGTTCTCGCGGTCGGCCAGGGCGCTTTCCAGCCGGCGGGTGTCAGTGACGTCGGCGAAGGCGATCAGGGTGGCGCCGTCGGGCAGCGGCCGCGACTGCCAGGCGACGATGCGGCTGTCGCTGGTGCGGGCCTCGCCGGACGCGGGCGCACGGGCCTTGGGATCAGGGTCGGCGATGCGGCCCTTGAGCTCGGACCAGAAGACGGCGTCGTGCAGGCGGGGCAGGCAGCGCTCGACCACGCCCTCGAAATCCATCGCCCCCTCGAGGTCGACGGCCGGAATGTTCCAGAACTGGGCGAAGGCGTCATTGTGCAGCCGCATCAGGCCGTCGGAGCCGAACACGGCGACGGCGTCGTTCAGCTTGTCCAGCGTCGCCTGCTGCACCTGGATGAAGGCGTTGTAGCGGGACTTCAGTTTCAGCTCGTCGGTGATGTCGCTGAACAGCAGGAGGACGCCGCCCAGCGGATGGGGCTGGTGGACGACGCGCAGGGTGCGGCCGTCGGGCAGGCTCCAGAGGTCGTCGGGCTGGGCCTTCAGGGATTCGTAGCGGGCCAGCTCATTGGCCTTCCAGCCGGCGTAGTCGACGGTCTCGGGCAGGCGGCGGCGCTGGCGCAGGCGATCCAGGATCTCGCCGTGGGTCGGGGTCTCGGCCAGCCAGGCCGGCTCCAGGCTCCACAGCTGGGCGAAGGCGGTGTTGTGGAAGGCCAGGCGCCGGTCGCGGGTGAAGATGGCCACCGCCTCGGCGATGTGGTTCAGGGTCTCGTCGTGGGCGGCGACGTGGCGCTTCAAGGCCTCACGGACGTCCTCGGCCTCGGTCAGGTCGCGGGCCGACATGGCGACATCGCCGCCTTCCAGAGGGGCGGCGCGAACCTTCAGAGCCCGGCGGCGCCCGCCAAGCGTGATGCGCTTGACCGTCTCCCGGCGTTCGCCGCTCTCGGCCGCTTCACGGGCCAGGGC
>JBILYE010000101.1:0-12801 GCA_044377925.1 Caulobacter sp.
ACGGCCTGCTGCTCGGCCTGTCCGTCGCCGTGCTGGCCACCGGCGCCGCCCGCGCCTTCAAGCATCGCAGGACCCGGCCCGTCGGCTGGCTCACCCCGCTGCTCGCCGTCTTTGTCGCCCTCGACATCGCCACCTTCTGGGAGGCGGCCTGGGTCAACTACCGGGCCCTGCCGGTCAGCTACGGCCTGCTGGTCGGCGGTCTGGTCGTCGCCGTGGTCTATTTCATCGCCGCCGCCCTGGTCTTTCCCGACGACAGCGACAGGCCGGCGCCACTGGACGATCATTTCTGGGCCAACCGACGGGCCACGCTCTGCCTGCTGATCCTGGCCAACCTGCTCGGCGTCGGCGGCCAGATGGCCGTCAACCTGACCCGCGAGAACGGCCTCGGCCTGGCGATCGCCTACGCACAAAACATGGGCATCTACATCGTCCTCATCGGCGCGGCCGCCTGGACGAAGCGACGGTGGCTGTTCGCCATCGCCATCGGCCTGCATACCTTGCTGTACCTCTACATCGCCGTCGTCTCGATCCTGTCGCCGCCCGCCGCCTGAAAACCCAACCTGGACCGGTCTGGACATCTCCAATCCCGGCCTTGTCCGGCGCCTCTGAAGGCCGCGCCCGATTAACGCGATCGCGGGTCTATCTGTGTTGGGGTTTTGTTGCTCGCCGGACTGAAAACTGTCGTCTCAAGGTTGGCTTTTTGGCGTAAGAATGTTGGCCTTAGTCGATTGAAACTGTTCAATAAAAACGGCTGACTATAAGACTCGAAACGGCTATAATCGCTTCGCCCCGCAAATCCACCCTGTAGGTCCACGCCAGCCGGCGACTCCTGCTAACGGAAGCCATGCCGACCAACCTCCGCCTTGGCCTCTACTACTGCGCCATCTTCATCGGCACGGGGGCCAGCCTGCCCTACATGCCGGTGTGGTTCCGCAGCCAGGGGCTCAGCGGGGCCGAGATCGGCATAATCCTGGCCGCGCCCTCGCTGGCTCGCATCGTCATCTCACCGATGGCTGCCCTCTGGGCGGACGGCTTCCGCCTCCGCCGCACGCCGCTGATCATCATCGGAACCGTCGCCGCCCTGGCCTATGGCGTCATCGGTCTGGTTCACGGCTTCACCGCCTGGCTGCTGGCCTGGACCATCGCCGCCGCTATGCTGGGCACACTGCCGTCGCTGGCCGACGTCATGGGCCTGCGCCTGTCCCGCCGGGAAGGCTTTTCCTACCCCTTCGCCCGGGGCCTCGGCTCCATCGCCTTCATCGTCGGCAACCTCGCGGTCGGCGCCTTGCTGGGGGTCCTGACCCCGGACCTGGTGCTGTTCTGGACCATCGCCGCCGCGGCCCTCGCCGCGGTCTTCGCAAGGGCGCTGCTGCCGCCGGAACCGGTCCACGAACACGGCGAGGCGCCGCCCAGGTCTTCCCGCGGGCGGGGCCTCTCCGACCTGCTGCGCAATCGGGGCTTCATGATCGCCGTCGTGGGCTCCGGGATCATCCAGGCCAGCCACGGCTTCTACTACGCCTTCTCGGCCCTGCTCTGGCGCAAACAGGAGATCGGGGAGGCGTGGATCGGCGTCCTGTGGGCCATTGGCGTCATCCTCGAGGTGATCTTCATGTGGTTCGCCGAGGGCTGGCGTCGCCGCGTCCGGCCCGAAGTGATGGTCGCCATCGGCGGGTTGGCGGCCGTGGTCCGCTGGACAGCCCTGGCCTTCTCGCCGCCGCTCTGGCTGCTGTTCCCGCTGCAGGGCCTGCATTCCCTCAGCTTCACCGCCACCTTCCTCGGCTCCCTGGCCCTGATCGAGCGCTACGCCCCGCCGCACACCGCCAGCGCCGCCCAGACGGTGAGCTCCTCCCTGTCCGGCGGCCTGTTCATTGGCCTGGCGACCCTGGCGTCGGGTCCGCTGTTCGACGCCTTCGGCGCCTTCGGCTACCTGGGCATGACGCTGATGACCCTGTCCGGCCTGGCCGTCATCGCTCTGCTCATCCGCCGCGCCTGAACGCCCGCTAGGCGACAACCTGTCCAATTGTTCATGTTCGGACATATTGCCACAGTGGGGAACCCGATGGATAACCGGGATATCTGGTTCCGGGGAGGGACGCCCCATGCAAGCCATTCTGGAGTTGATCGTCGCTGTCATCGTCTGGATGGCCGTCGCCAGCCTCAATCAGCTTGGTCTGAAGGTCGATTTTCCTGAGCCGCCGGCCAAGGCCGAGCGGGTGATCGAGCGCGAATCGGCGCCGCCCGAGAAGGCCGACGCCCGCGCCGCAACCGACTGCCCCGACGCCGTGAAGGTCGCCAAACCGACAGCGACCGCCGCCTGATTCCGGGAATAATCGCCGGCCAGCGGGACCAATAGCGCCCCAGCGTCCGCTTGAGTCGGTCATCCGACTGCGAACCTTAACGAAATCGTTGCAAGCCGCTTAACGCGCAGCACTTTCCCGTCTAGGTTTCCCCCGTTGCGCGAGGCAGGGGTCGGGGCCTTGGCGCAGGTTGGAGGTCCGGCCCCAGGACGACGCTAAGCGCATGGCCAAGAAGCGCCCGACGCTCGATTTCACTCGCATCGCGCCGGAGGGAGTTGTCCCGCGTTTCGAGCCCGCCCCGGATCAGCGCCTTGATGCGCCGCCGGTGCTTGAGGCCGAGCTGGAAATCGTCGAAGCCCCCGCCGTCCAGATGGCGGCCGAGCCCCTGCGCCGGGAGCCTGACGCGGCGCTGATCCCGCCGACGCCGGAGCAGAGCCTCAAGCCCGTCGCCGAGCCGCCGCTGCCGCCGGCCGTCCTGCAAAGGGCGCCCAAAATCAAGGAGCCCAGCTTCGCGCCGGTGCTGGCCCTGGCCTGTGTCGCCTCGGCCGTCTGGGCCGCCGCGCCCATCGCCTACGCTTTCGGCTACCGTCAGAACATCGCCCCGCTGCAGAATGATCCGATGGCCATGGTGGTCTTCGGCCTGCTGGCCATCGGGCCGCTGGCCCTGATCTGGCTCGTCGCCTACTTCGCCGCCCAGGGTCGCAAGCTGACCGTCGAGATCCGTCGCACCCGTGACCTGGCCCAGACCATGGTCGGGCCGGCCGCCCTGGCCGCCGCCGAGGCCGGGAGCGCCGTCGAGGCGATCCGCGGCCAGATCGACGCCGCGGCGGCGTCCGCCACCGAAGCGCGGGAAACCATTCTGGCCCTGCGCCACGCTCTGGCCGACGAGACCGAACGCCTCGCCGCGGCCGCCGCCACGGCGGAACGGACGTCCAGGGATCTGGCTGAAACCCTTGGCCGCCAAAGGGAAGCGCTGAGCGCCCTGTCGGGAGAACTCGACAACCGCGCCATGGCGGTCTCCGACAGCATCTCGATGCAGGCCCGCATGGTCGCCGAGGCCTCCGACCTCGCAGAGACCCAGCTGCGCGAAGCCGAGGCCACCCTGACCGCCCGCGCCGCCGACCTGGCCGCCGCCGCCGGAGAGGCCAGCGACGCCGCCCGTGTCGCCGGTGAGGACCTGGCCCGCCAGGTCGCCCGGCTGGAAACCGCCGGTGTCGGCGTCGGCGACCAGATGCGTCTGGTCGAGGCCGGTCTGTCGCAACAGCGCGCCAGCCTGGTCACCGTCAGCCACGCCATCCGCGCCGACCAGGAAGACTTCGCCGCCCAGGCCGAGACCCGCGCCGCCCAGTTGTCCGAATTCATGGCCCAGGCGACGATGAGCGCCAGCGAGCTTGGCGACACGGCCGCCCGGGGCGGCGAGGCCCTGCGCCACCTGATCGGGGAGGCCGCCAGCCAGATGTCGGCCCTGCTGGAAACCGCCGCCGCCGAGCGCGAGGCCCTGACCGGCGAGAGCCAGAACGCCCTCAACCTGCTCAGCGACGCCGCCGCCGGCGAGCGCCAGCGCATGGAGCGCGACCTGCGCGAGGCCATCGGCCGGCTGACCCAGTCCGCGCTGGAGGCCAAATCGGCCGCCGAGGGCCATGCCGGCGCCGCCCAGAGCCGCGTCGATCAACTGAACGAAGCGGCCTTCGCCGCGCACCAGAAGGCCGACGCCATCTTCCAGGCCCGCCTCGACGAGGCCCGCGACCTGATCGAGTCCTCGGCCCAGATGGTTGAACAGGCCGGCGCCCAGACCGCCCAGCGGCTGGAGCAGGGGGCCGCCTCGGCCAAGGCCACGCTGTCGGAGCTGCAGGCTCTGCTCGCGGACCTCGAGACCCGCACCCGCGCCCTGCCTGAACAGGCCCGCGTCCAGACCCAGCAGGTCAAGGCCGCCGTCGACCAGGGCATGGAAGACCTGATGGATTCCGCCCGCCGCACGGCCGAGGAAACCCAAGCCATCGACTCTGCCTTCCAGGATCGCGTCCGCCGCAACTACGACATGCTGACCGACGCGGTGAAGCTGATGGGCGTCGTCGCCGGCGCTGCCGGTCAGGCCGCGCCCGCGCCCCACGTCACCCCGCCGCGGGCCTCCCTGCGCAGCCGTGAGATCAGCGGCGATGCCGTCAGCCGCGAGGCGGGACTGCGTCCGCGCCTCCGCCTGACCCCGACCGCAACCGACGAGGAATTCCGCAGCGTCTTCGAAGCGGCCGGCGGTCGCGCGCCTCCCGAACCCGCGCCGGCCGGCGAGCCTGGGGCCTGGAGCTGGAAGGACCTGCTTTCCACCATCGATGGCGATGACAGCGACGCCGAGGGTCTGGCCGAGCGCCTGCTTGGCGAGATCGAGGCCATGGGTATCGACCCCACGGCTCTCTTGCCGAGGAACCGCCTGGATGAACTGGCCGCCGCGGTGCAGACCCGCGACTACGGCGGCGCCCGCGAGGTGGTCCGACGCCTGGCCCCGGCCGCCATCCGGCGCCTGGTTCGCCGCCTGTTCTCCGACGCCGCCCTGCGTGGCCAGGCCGAACGCTACCTGCGCCGCTTCACCGGCATGCTCGACGAGGCGGCGGAGCGCGATCGCGGCGGTATGCTGGTCTCCAGCCTGTTGTCCTCCGACGCCGGCCGCGCCTGGCTCCTGCTCGACGCGGCCCACGGCGACCTGGTCTGAGTCTGGATGCCGCCTCGCAAGCCATTGTCCGAGAATGACACCGATTTCTCGCGCAAGCGGGCGACCATCAACGACGTCGCCCGTCTGGCCGGCGTTTCGAAGAAAACCGTCAGCCGGGTCATCAACGACAGCCCCTCGGTGCAGCAGGAAACCCGCGAGCGCATCGAGGCGGTCATCAAGCAGACCGGCTATGTCCCCGACCCGCAGGCCCGGGGCCTGGCCTTCCGCCGCTCCTTCCTGATTGGTCTGATCTACGACAACCCCAACCCGCAGTACGTCGTGAACATGCAGCTCGGCCTGCTCGACGCCATGCGCGGCAGTGGCTTCGAACTGGTCGTCCACCCCTGCGACCGCGCCCACCCGCCGCTGGTCGACGACATCCGCAACTTCATCGAGCGCCAGAAGCTGTACGGCGTCGTTCTCACGCCTTCGGTCTCGGAGGACGAGCGCATCGCGCAGATGCTGCGCGAGATCGACTGCGCCTACATCCGTGTCGCCTCGGTCGCCCTTGATGCGCCGGGCCACATGATCGAGACCCAGGACCGGCTTGGCGGCCTGGCCGCAGCCCGTCACCTTGCCGAGCTCGGCCACCGCCGCGTCGGCTTCATCTCCGGCGTTCCCAGCTTCCGCTCCAGCGCCGAGCGCCGCTCGGGCCTGGAAGAGGGGTTGGCTGAAAACGGCCTCGCGCTCGATCCGGCCCTGGTCGCCGAGGGCGCCTATACCTTCGAGTCCGGTCTGGAATGCGCTCGCGCCCTGCTGTCGAAGCCGGATCGCCCGACGGCCATCTTCGCCGGCAACGACGAGATGGCCGCCGGGGCCCTGCACGCCGCCCGCGAGCTGGGCCTGAAGGTGCCGGACGACGTCTCCATCGTCGGCTACGATGACTTCCAGATCGCCAGCCGCGTCTGGCCGCCGCTGACCACGGTCCGCACCCCGACCCGCCGCATCGGCCAGATGGCGGCCGAGAAACTGATGGGCAAGGAGACGGCCGAGCCGGCTCCCGAGGACCGCCTGCCGATGATCGTTGTCAGGCAATCCAGCGGCCCACCGCCGCGATAACGTAAATGCCTGTTCCACTCTTTGACGCCGCACACTAGATACGCCGCATGAAGAGCCTGAACGACATCCGCGCCACCTTCCTCGACTACTTCGGCAACACGGGTCACACCGTCACGCCGTCAGCTCCGCTCGTTCCCCAGAACGATCCGACGCTGCTGTTCGTCAACGCCGGCATGGTGCCGTTCAAGAACGTCTTCACGGGCGCCGAGACGCCGGTCAGCCCGCGCGCTGCTTCGTCGCAAAAGTGCGTCCGCGCCGGCGGCAAGCACAACGATCTCGACAATGTCGGCTACACCGCCCGCCACCACACCTTTTTCGAGATGCTGGGCAACTTCTCGTTCGGCGACTACTTCAAGGAACAGGCGATCGAACACGCCTGGACCCTGCTGACCCGCGACTTCGGCCTTCCGAAGGACAAGCTGACGGTCACCGTCTACCACACCGACGACGAGGCGGCGGCGCTGTGGAAGTCCATCGCCGGCATGCCTGAAGACCGGATCATCCGCATCCCGACCAACGACAATTTCTGGTCGATGGGCGACACCGGTCCCTGCGGGCCCTGCTCGGAAATCTTCTACGATCACGGCGACAAGATCTGGGGCGGCCCGCCCGGCAGCCCGGAGGAAGACGGCGACCGCTTCGTCGAGATCTGGAATCTCGTCTTCATGCAGTTCGAACAGCATGCCGACGGTACGCGAACCAGCCTGCCCAAGCCCTCCATCGACACCGGCATGGGGCTGGAGCGGATCGCCGCCGTCATGCAGGGCGTGCACGACAACTATGACACCGACCTGTTCAAGACCCTGATCGCCGCCTCCGTTGACCTGACCGGCGTCAAGGCGGAGGGCGACCGCGCCCCCAGCCACCGGGTCATCGCCGACCACCTGCGCACCAGCGCCTTCCTGATCGCCGACGGCGTCACGCCCTCCAACGAGGGCCGGGGCTACGTCCTGCGCCGAATCATGCGCCGGGCCATGCGCCACGCCCACCTGCTGGGTGCGGAAGACCCGCTGATGCACCGCCTGGTCCCGACCCTGACCGCCGAGATGGGCGGCGCCTACAGCGAGCTGCGCCGGGCCGAACCAGCCATCATCGACACCCTGCGTCAGGAAGAGGAGCGGTTCCGCCGCACCCTCGGCCGCGGCATGGGTCTGCTTGACGAAGCGACCGAGGGCCTCAGTGAAGGCGGCGTGCTATCCGGCGATGTGGCCTTCAAGCTCTACGACACCTATGGCTTCCCCCTCGACCTGACCCAGGACGCCGTGCGCGCCAAGGGCATCACGGTCGACACCGACGGCTTCGACGCCGCCATGAAGGACCAACAGGACAACAGCCGCGCCAACTGGAAGGGCTCGGGCCAGAAATCGGCGGGGGCCGCCTGGTTCACCGTCCGTGACGAGGTCGGCGCGACCGAGTTCAGTGGTTACGACAGCGTCGACGGAACCGGCAAGGTCCAGGCCCTGCTGATCGACGGCGCGGCCGTCGAAACGGCCGCCTCGGGAGAGACGGTCCAGGCTGTCTTCGACCGCACCCCCTTCTACGCCGAGAGCGGCGGTCAGGCCGGCGACAAGGGCGTTGTCGAATGGGACGGTGGCTCGGGAGAGGTGCTCGACGTCCAGAAGCAGGCCGGCGATCTCTTCGTCCATGACATCAAGGTGCTCAGCGGTTCACTGACCGTCGGCGCGTCCGCCGCCCTGCACGTCGATCCGCCGGCCCGCCAGGCGACCCGCGCCAACCACTCGGCCACCCACCTGCTGCACGCGGCGCTCCGCCATGTCCTCGGCCCGCACGTCAGCCAGAAAGGCCAGATGGTCGACGGCGACCGTATCCGCTTCGACTTCAGCCACGGCGGGCCGGTGACGGCCGCCGAGATGGCCGCCATCGAGGATGAGGTGAACACCGTCGTCCTGCAGAACCGCGCCGCCGAGACCAAGCTGATGAAGCCGGAGCAGGCCATCGAGGCCGGGGCCATGGCCCTGTTCGGCGAGAAGTACGGCGACGAGGTTCGCGTGCTGGCGCTGGGCAAGGCGCTGGACGGGGAGGGCGACTACTCGGTCGAACTCTGCGGCGGCACCCACGTCTCGCGCACCGGTGACATCGGCCTGTTCAAGGTTGTCTCGGAAGGCGGCGTTGCCGCCGGCATCCGTCGCATAGAGGCGCTGACCGGGGATGCGGCCCGCAAGTGGCTGGAAGGCCAGGCGGGCGTCGCCACGGGGCTGGCCGAGAAGTTCAAGGTGCCGGTGGCTGAAGTCGCCGCCCGCGTCGAAGCTCTGGAAACCCAACGCAAGGCGCTCGAAAAGGCTCTGGCCGACGCCAAGAAGGCGCTGGCGCTGGGCGGTGGCGGTGCGGCCGCCTCCGGTCCGGAAGACGTCGGCGGCGTGGCCTTCATCGGCCGGGTGCTGGACGGCGTCGGCGGCAAGGACCTGCGGGGCCTCGTCGAGGACTTCAAGAAGCAGGTCGGCTCGGGCGTCGTCGCCCTGGTCGGTGTCTCTGACGGCAAGGCGGCGGTCGCCGTCGCGGTGACGTCCGATCTCGTCGGCCGCTTCAACGCCGCCGAGCTCGCCAAGGCCGCCGTCATCGCCATGGGCGGCCAGGGCGCCGGCGGCAAACCCGACTTCGCCCAGGGCGGCGCTCCGGACGACAGCAAGGCCACTGACGGCGTCGCCGCCGTGAAGGCGGCGTTGGCCGGGTAGCTAAGGGTCGGCCTTGAAGAAGGCCGACAGCTTGTTGCCGGTCGGGTCGCGGACGTAGGCGAGGTAGTAGCCTTCGCCGTAGGACGCTCGCGGCCCCGGCGGCCCTTCGCAGGACCCGCCGTTGGCCAGAGCCGCCGCGTGGAAGGCATCCACCTCGGACTGCGTCTCCGCATGCAGCCCGATCATCATCCCGTTCCCCGCCCGGGCCGGCTGTTCGTCGTAGGGCGGACAGATGAGGATGGTCCCGTGATCGTCCCCTTCGGGTCCGTAACCCGCCCAGCCGTTCTGAATCCAGAGGCGGCCCAGACCCAGCGCCGCCAGCACCGGATCATAGAAGGCCACCGCCTGGTCCAGATCGTTGCAGCCGATGGTGAGGTAGCTGACAACCTTGCGCATCGCTAAGCCGCCGCGAAGAGGGCGATCTTGTTGCCTGTCGGGTCCCGCAGGTAGGCCCCATAGAACCCCGGCGTCCCCGGTGGCCGATGCCCCGGCGCCCCCTCGTCAGTCCCACCGGCCGCCAGGCCGGCTGCATGGGCCGCGTCAACCTCGGCGGCCGTCTGGGCCTGGTAGGCGATCATGATGCCGTTGCCGGGCCGGGCCGGCTGGCCGTCGAAGGGTGGGCAGAGGGCGGTGTGACAGTCGGCGAAGCCCTGGCCGCCGTCCTTGGGGCCATAGCCGATCCAGCCGCCGCCTTCGGTGCGGCGGTCATGGCCGAGCGCGCCGAACACCGCGTCGTAGAATTTGCCCGATTGTTCGCTGTCGAGGGCGCCGATGGTGACGTAGCCGATCATGACATTCTCCCGTCTATGAGGAGACAATAGTACGCCAGGAAAGGAACAAAACAAGAACTATCGATCGCCATCGGGCAGCTGCACATGCACCAGTTTCCAGACAAACAGGCTGCGGCGCTCGAATGTCAGGGTGGTGATCTTCTCCGGCGCGTTCGGCCGCTTGACCGCCAGGCGAACCCGCTCCAGCCCGAAGTAGGTGACACCCGGCCACGGTCCGCTGACCAGTCCCCTGGCGCCGCTCATGAAGCTGCCGTCGGGCTTGGCCTCGGGCGGCGCGGTTCCCGGCGCATAGCCGCGCAGGATGTCGCCCAGACCCGCGACGGTGACATAGCGGTCGATCTTCGGGGGTTGCGGCGCGACGTCCTTCCAGGCCCGCTTGATGGCTCCGATCGGGTCCTGCCAGATGGTCGGCGGTTCGGCGGTGCGGGTAGTGTCCGGGTCGAGCTGGCCGGCGAGGCTCTTGCGCACGGCCGGGAAGTCGACGAGCTGGCTCATGGCCTGCACGTCCTCGGCGACCGTCGCCGCCCTCAGGGCCCGGTAGCTGTAGAAGGGCGCCGCCACGAAGGCGATGGCGAACAGCGCCAGGGCGAGGAGGACGAGCCGGAAAAGGTTGTTGCGCATGGCGGCATGTGAGCACGAAACCCCGCGCCTGTCGCGCCTGCTCCACCGGCGCGGGAAGCGGTCAGTCCGGCTCGGTCGCTTCCGTGAGGGTCCGGGCGACCAGGTCGGCATGGCTCATCACCATCAGCCGTGAGCCGTCCTCTACCCAATCAAGCCGGGCCTCCGGCAGGATCGACCGCCAGACCTCGAGTGTGCGGTCAGGGTCGTGCAGGAAATCATGGCGGCTGAGCAGGACGCGCCAATGGCCTGCGCCGGTCAGGGGAGGGCAGGTCCAACTATG
The DNA here is from genome assembly GCA_044377925.1 of Caulobacter sp. Classification (GTDB taxonomy): domain Bacteria; phylum Pseudomonadota; class Alphaproteobacteria; order Caulobacterales; family Caulobacteraceae; genus Caulobacter. Next base: position 10,446 of record JBILYE010000101.1, read on the forward strand.
GATGGCGGACTGTTCGGCGACGTAGCCGGCGGTGCGGCCGGTCGAGAACAGACGAAACCCTCGCCGATAGTCGGCCATGTTGCGCGGGTCGGCAAAGATGGCCGTGTCCAACGGGCTGCTCTCGACGGACTTGAGCATGATCCGCCGCGACTGGCTGCTCGACAGGTTCGAAGCCACCAGCCTGACCAGCCCCTCGATCAGGTCCGGATGGCGCATATAGGCTTCCTGCAGCGCCCCCACCGGGCCGCTCCGGCGATTGTGCGAGGCGGTGGCCGGGTCCGGGTTGACCAGCACCACCCGGCCCATGATCTCCGGCGCGGTCTGCGCCGTCGCCGTCGCAACCTGGGCCCCGCCGCGCGCGACGATGTCGATGCGCTTCAGCTTCAGGTGGGCGAGAAACAGCTTCATGTCGTCGACCGCCGCCAGGAAGGGATGGTTTCGCGCCCACGCCCTGTCGGGATGCAGGTCGGTCAGGCCAAAGCCGGGCCGGTCGAGGCTGAGCGGTCGAAAGCCCCTGGCCTGGAGGGCGGTCACCAGGCGACTGGGCGCCGGTCTGGAGGCTGAACTGGAATGCAGGATCAGAACAGGCTGGCCTGACCGGGGGCCATAGTCACTGTAGGCGACCTGGGATCCGTCCGGCCGCCGGAACAGACTGAGCGGCTCGACCATGTCACTGTCGATCTGGGCTTCGCCGTGGGTGGCGTCGGTAATCAGCGCCAGCGCCCGCGCCTCGGTCACGGCGCGCGCCAGGGCTCCCGCCGATCGTACGCCCATGACGTCGAAGATGAGGTCCAGTTCCTTCTTGGCCGTCGCTTCGGAGAGGCCGGAAGCGGCCGCCGCTTCCGCCCGGGTCATTCCTTCGGCGATCCGCAGCGCGAGGCTGGCCTGACGCGCCGACAAGCCCCAGATGTCCGTCAGTTCCGCCGCCCCGGCCTCTCCCTGCGGCCAGACGCCGAAGGACAGCCGCACCAGCCGTTCGATGAAGCCGGCGATACGGGGCGCCCCGACCCGTTGCATGGCGTCGAAGGCCACCTTGCGGGCCGTCTGATAGGAGACGCCGGCCTGCTGCGCCGCGCCGCGCACATCACCGGTCCGTACCAGACCGATGGCGATACGGGTCTGAAGGTCTGTCAGTCCGAAGGCCTTGCACACGTCAGCCAGCACCTGCGCCGCCGACAGCGGCCCGACCACGATGATCACAGCCGCGGCGCGCGCATCCTCCAGAGTGGCCATCGCCTCAATGGGCAGAGCCCAGTCGCGCGCCAGGGAAGCAGCGGCGTACAGGGCGGTAGAGCGACCTGTTGCGGCGTCTCCGTGGTCGATCAGCACGGTGCGGCGGCCGCCCTCGGCGATGACTGCGGCCAGAACCTTGCGGTCCGCCGGCGCGGTCTCGAACACCTGGCGCCAGGCGGGGTTGGCGAACAGCGGCGCGCCCAGGCGGTCGACGACCGCCACCCCCATTCGCTCGGTCCTGACCAGGGCGAAAGCCGTCGTCGGCCCGCCGAGACCCTCTGCGAAGTCGCGCGAGCCGGAACGCATCAGTTCGGTGAGGGCGGCGGATTCGTGGAGCCACGGCTCAAGGGAACGGCCAGGCAGGGTCTGGTCATCCGCGAAATGAGTTCGTTGATCCACCTGACGCCCTTGAAAGCAACTTTAACGCGTTTTCACGACTACTTAACACAGAGTAGTTCAGCGCTGCCGATGATCAGTCTTAGATGAAATAGTGTGATAGAGGCCGTGACAAGGATCACGCCGTTTTCTTTTTGACGGCGTTAGTTTCGGTGATGAATAAACCCCAGGTTACACGCCACCTTGTCCTGGAGCGACCAGGGCGAACAGTGGCTCGGCGGGATTCAGCAGGCGGCGAAATGTGGCCTCGCTGACCTCGTCCGGTCCGCTGGCGCTTTAGAAGTCGAGATAGCCGGCCCAAAGCCGGTCCCGGGCCGGGCGGTCGGCGGCGGTCAGGTCGCGGAGGTTTCCGGAAAATCTCATAGCCTCGAAATCGCACATGAGGTGGAAAGAGTCAGGGCCGGCAGCGGGCCTCGGTCGTGCCGTCGCCGCAGAGGTAGATCCCACTGGTCAGGTAGGTGTTCGCTTCGCCTTCAGCCTTGAACAGGGCCAACGCCTCCTCCTTCCGCTCGGGCGGGAAGGCAAGGGCGCCGGGCGTGGTCGTTGCCGGGGTGCGGAACTCGCGGTTGATGACGTAAAGCGCCTCCCGCCCCGGGATGATCTTGAAGAAGATGTGCAGGCCATAGGACTTGCCGTTCTGCTGGCCGCAATAGGCCTGGCCGTAAGCGACCTTGAAACCGTCTTCCTTCCGCTCGACCGGCCCGTTGACCAGCACCGCCGAGCAGGC
>JBILYE010000342.1:0-2877 GCA_044377925.1 Caulobacter sp.
CCGCTGGTGGCTTCCGTAAAGGCGACGAAGACCGAATCGGTCGTGCCGTCGCCGCCATCGGCGCTATCGCCCATGCCGATATAGAGGACGTCGTTGCCGTCGCCGCCGGTCAGGGTGTCGGCCGCGAAGTCCGCGCCATGCTGGGACACCAGATTGTTGGTCGACAGATTGTTGCCGGCATAGAGGGTGTCGTTGCCGATCCCGCCGTTCAGCACGTCAGAGCCAGCGCCGCCGATCAGAATGTCGTTGCCGTCGCCGCCGGAGAGGTTGTCGTTGCCGTTGAAGGCGAAGAACCCGTCATTGGCGGCGCCGCCAACGAAGGTGTCGTCGAAGTCAGAGGCATAGATCGAAAACGATTCGAAGTTGCTCACACTGCCGCCCGAGGCGGCGGCCAGGCTCGCCTGGGCGTCAACCGAGAAGTCGACGTTCAGGGCGTTGGCGCTGCTGCGCAGCAGCAGGGTGATGGAATCGGTCCCGGCCCCGCCATCGGCGATATCGCCCGCGCCCATCGTGATATTGTCGTCGCCGTCGCCGCCGTTCAGGGTATCCACAGCCCCGTCATCGATCGTGCTGTTGGTCACGAAATAGGTTGTGATCTGCACCGACGGACCAGGCGGATTGGCGATGAAGGCCGTTCCGGTGGTCAGCCCCGCGCCGCCCCCATTCAGCGTATCGTTGCCGGCCCCGCCGTTCAGCGTATCGGCTCCGGCGCCGCCGGCCAGCACGTCGTTGTCCTCATCGCCGTTCAGCGTGTCATCGCCGTCGCCTCCATAGAGGCCGTCCCGCGCCAGGCCGCCGCTGACCGTGTCGGCGCCGCCGCCCGCATCGACCGTATCCTGTCCCTCACCGCCGGTGATGACGTCGTTTTCCGAGGTGCCGACCAGAGTGTCGTCGCCGCTGGTGCCCGTGATGTCAGCCATGATGTTATTCCCTATTGACGCGGTTCAGCAGGCCAGTGGCCGGCGGACAATTGTGATGACAGGCGGGAGCGCCCCATCCCATTTGGGAACAGGGTTCGCTCAGGCACGGCGCTCGCGCCATCCCCATTTGCGGTATGTCGATAGCGAGCGTTGCGCCCACGGCGCCCGCTCGCAGACAGCAAGGATTCGACGTCCCCAACCCAGCGCTCCCCAAGCGGATGCCGACAATCGAACACGGGTTTGCGGAAGCCACAACAGCCATTTCCGCCAACCGCCCACTGCGGGGCGGATACTCATCCTGAGCATGCAAGGTTCAACCTCCGGGGGCCGGGAACCGATCATGACCCCCAAGGCTTACAGCGGTATGACACCTCGCCTCCTGTTCGCCGTGACCGGCGTCACGCTCCTTCTGGCCGCGTGCGGCCCCACTCCGCAATCCAGGACAGAGGGGCCGGCCATCCCGCCCCAGGAGGCCTCGCCCGCGCCGTCGCCGACCCTGGCCGGCGGCCTGTCGCCCGTGGCCGTCAACAAGGCGCCGTTCGCTGTTCCGCCTACGGACGATGCGCGGGCGCCGGCCGTGCTGCGCGCCCAGATCCTGCTCGACCGGGCCCGTTTTTCGCCCGGCGTCATCGACGGCACGGCCGGCGAGAACCTGCGCCAGGCGGTGGCCGCCTATGAGGAGGCCAATGGCCTGCCGGTGGACGGTGAGATGGACGAACAGGTCTTCGCCAGACTGACCGCCGCCGACGGCCGGCCGGTGCTGGCCGACTATGTGATCGCCGACGCTGACGTGAAGGGCCCCTTCGTCACCCTGGGCGACAAGATGATCGAGCAGGCCAGGCTTTCCGCCATGGGTTTCGAGAGCGCAAAAGAGGCGCTGGCCGAGAAATTCCACATGAGCGAAGAGCTGCTCGACCAGCTCAACCCGGGCGCCGACTTCGCCAGGGTGGGTGCGACGATCGTCGTCGCCCGGATCGGTGACGACGCCCTGCCCGCCGATGTGGCGCTGATCGAGGTCGACAAGGCCGACAAGGCGCTGCGGGCCTTCGACGCCGGCGGCAAGCTGCTGGCCTTCTACCCCTCGACGATCGGCAGCGACGAGCGACCTGCCCCCGAAGGCCTGCTGAAGGTCACCGGCGTGGCGATGAACCCGACCTACACCTTCGACCCCAGGCGGCTGACCTACAGCCAGCCCGGCGTGAAGGGAAAGCTGACCCTGCCGGGCGGACCCAATAACCCGGTCGGCAGCGTCTGGATCGGCCTGAGCAAGGAAACCTTCGGCATCCACGGCTCGGACGCGCCCAGGGAGATCGGCAAGAAGTTCAGCCACGGCTGCATCCGCCTGACCAACTGGGACGCGGTGGAACTGGCCGGCAAGGTCAAGGCAGGGGTCAAGGTCAGCTTCGTCGAGGCCTCGGCGGGCGGGCTGCGCGAGCAGCAGGCCAGGGACAAGGCGAAGGCCGCCCCCGCGAGCAAGACCTGAGACCGGCGGCGCGCCCGAGCTCAATCGCCGGATAATCCGGAGCTGGCCCTGCTCCGCTTCGATCCGGACCGCGGCGAGATCTGGGAAAACGGCCACGGCTTCATCGCGGGTTTGATGATGCTGGCCGGGCGCGATCCGAAGAAGGACTACGGGGACAAGGTCGCCGAAGTCGACCTGGGCTAGCTTCGGCCCAACGAGCGGAGGCGGCTGGATGCAGATCCGGCCGCCTTTTCGTTGCCGGAGAAGGATTGACGCTACGTCGGTCTGGCGCGTCCGCCGACTTGGGTTAGAGGGGACACATTGAAATCTTCGATTTCAATGTGTCCCCTTTTTCCCTGCCGACACCGGAGCCTCGCCTTGCTGCTCACCGACGCCGTCCGCGCCCGCCGCTCCATCCGCGCCTTCAAGTCCGACCCGGTGCCGGAATCCCTGGTCCGCGAGCTTCTCGAGGAAGCCCGCCTGGCACCCTCCGGC
>JBILYE010000102.1:0-12796 GCA_044377925.1 Caulobacter sp.
GTTCAACGCCTACCACGCCCGCGTCCTGGCCGAGATCGGCCCGCTCGTTGATGGTGAGGCCGGCGAATGGCTGCAGGACGCCTGCGCGCCGCTGTGAGGCCCACAAGGGGGGACGGCATGATCCACAGACGCGACCTGATGCTCGGCCTCGCCGCCACCGGCCTGGCCGGCCCTGCCCTGGCTGCCGGTGGCTTCACGCCCCTTTTCGACGGCCACGACCTAAGCGGCTGGACCGCTGTCGGCGACGCCAACTGGACCGTCCAGGACGGCGTCCTCGTCGCCGACAAGGGCGCGATGAGCTTCCTCGTCTCCGACGCCAGCTATCGCGACTTCGACCTGCGCGTCGAAATCTGGATCAGCCCGGAGGCCAACTCCGGGGTCTTCATCCGCTGTTCCGACCGCAAGGTCTTCAACCCGGCCAACGCCTACGAGGTCAACGTCTTCGACGCCCGGCCGGACCCGACCTATGGCACCGGCGCCATCGTCGATGTGGCCAAGGTGTCGCCCATGCCCCGCGCCGCCGGCCGCTGGAGCCTGCTGGAGATCAGCGCCCGGGGCGACGGCCTCACCGTCGTGCTGAACGGACAGAAGACCGTCGACGCCGTCCGCAATGCCGCCCATGCCGAGGGCCCCATCGCCCTGCAGTATGGCTCCGGCGTCGTGAAGTTCCGCAGGGTGGACGTCCAGATCGCATGACGGCGCTGCTGCAACCGTTCGCGTCCAGTCTCTGGCTTTCCGCCGGCCCCCAGGTCGAGGTGATCGGGTTTGCCTATCCGACGCGGATGGCCATGATCCGCCTGGCCGATGGCGGCCTGCTGATCTGGTCCCCCGTGGCGTTGACCGCCGCGCTCAGGATGGAGGTCGAGGCGCTCGGCCCGGTGACCTGCCTTGTGGCGCCCAATAGTCTTCACGACCGCTACCTCGCCGAGTGGCGTCAGGCCTTCCCGGCGGCCCGGGCCTATGTCGCGCCCGGCTTCGCCGCCTCGCCGGGAGACATTGAACTGGACGATGCGCCGCCCGCCGACTGGGCCGCCGACCTCGACCAGGTCGTCGTGCGCGGCAACCGGATCACTACCGAGGTGGTCTTCTTCCATCGGCACAGCCGGACCGTCATCTTCACCGATCTGATCCAGCAATTTCCGCCGGGCTGGTTCAAGGGCTGGCGCGCGGTCGTCGCCCGCCTCGACCTGATGACCGCCGCCGAACCCTCCGTCCCCCGCAAGTTCCGGACCGCCTTCACCGACCGCGCGGCCGCCCGCGCGGCGGTGCGCCGCATCCTGGCCTGGCCGGCGGAAACGGTGATCATGGCCCATGGCCCGCCCGTCCAGCGCGGCGGACAGGCCTTCCTGGCCCGCGCCTTCGCTTGGCTGAAGGCGTGATGGCCGAAGACGGACGCGGCCAAGCCTGACACTATCACCGCATCCTTCCAGCGAGCCCCCCGTGTCCGCCCGATTCAAAGCCATCCCCCTGCTGGCCGTCTTCGGCCTTGTCTCCCTCGCGGCCGTCCTTGCCGGCCTGGCCATCTGTTCGGCCGGCGGCGTCCCCCTCACCCTCGGACTGCGCAACCTCGCGGCCTGGGCGATCGGCGCGGTCGTCGCCGCGATCATCGCGCTGAAGGTCCGACGCAGCGCCCTGCCGGTCTTCCTGTGGCTGCTGCCGGTGGCGCTGATGGTAAGCTTCCAGGGTCCGGGCCTTGAGGGCGTCCACCGCTGGCTGGCGTTCGGCCCGGTCCAGGCCAATGTCGCCATGCTGCTGGGGCCGGCCTTCGTTGTCGCCTTCGCCGCCCGCATGGATTTCTGGCCGACCGGCTCCTGGCTCGCCATCCTAGCCGCCCTGGCCCTGACCGCCGCCCAACCGGACGCCTCGCAGGCCACCGCCCTGGCGGCCGTCGCCGTCCTCGCCGCCTGGAGCTTCCACGCCCGCCCCCGCAGCCGCCTGATCCTTGTCGCCCTGGCCATCGGCGCCGCCGTCTGGGCCTGGCAGAGGCCCGATCCCCTGGCCCCGGTCCCCGAAGTCGAGGGCGTCATCACCCTGGCCTTCGCCCAGTCGGTTTCCATGGGCGCCCTGGCGCTGTCGCTGCTGATCCTGACGGCCGTCGCCCCGACCCTCGCCGCCACGGCGCCGGCAACCCGGTTACCGGCCCTGTCTCTCGGGCTCTTTCTGCTGGCCTGGGCCGCCGCACCCTTCCTGGGCGCCTTCCCGGTCCCCTTCCTCGGCATGGGACCCAGCCCGATCGTGGGCGCCTGGCTGGGCGTCGGCCTGCTGGCGGCGCTATCGAGGGATCAGGCTTTCGCCAACGCCGCATAGTTGACCTGCCGGAAGCGATACCGCTGCTGGGCCCTGATGTTGCCCGCGATCTTCCCGTGCAGCGCCTCGTCCCAGCTTCCCCACCTGGTGATGAAGGCTTCGGCCGCCGCCTTGTCGCCGGCGACCTGCAGGGCCAGCACCACCTGCAGGAGGTCGGCCACGGCGGCGTGGTAACGCCCGTAGTCGATCGACATCTTCACCGTCGCCGCATCGAAGCTCAGCACCTTGCGGTCGAGGAACCAGTTCCACTGCATCAGCTGCATCATGTTGTACGGCTGCTCGCGGCGCGGCCGGTTGTTCTGCAGGCAGCGCAGGATGCCGCTGGCATAGACCGCCCGTAGCTGGTCCTCGCTGTAGTAGCCGCGCGTCTTCAGTTCCTCCGCCACGAACAGGGAGACGAGATCGGCCTTCATTTCCTCCAGCAGGCTGGCGTCGGCGCCCAGCGCATCAGCGAACTGGCCGCCGTCCCTGGTCAGATCCGGCCCAAGATAGTGGCCCACCTCGTGCCAGAGGGTGCGGTAGAAGTTGGCGTCCGAGGTCAGGTGCCCCGCAAAGGGCTGGGCCACCGCGGCCCCGAAGACGTCCCCGCTGCCTTTGAACAGGTCAGGGTTCCGCATGATGTTGACGCGCAGCAGGATGATGCTTCCGTAGCGCTCGACCAGATAGGCCTCGTTGGGCAGGTTGGTCGCCGTATTGGTCCCCCGCGCCTGGCCGAAATCGGCGATCACGTCATAGACGCCGACGGGAATGTCCTCCTGCACCTTCTTGTGGGTCGGCGTCGGCAGGCTGTCCTCCAGCGCCTGGATGCCGTTCATCGCCGCCCGCAGCGCCGCCCCTTCCTCATTGCGCGTCGCCAGCAGGCTGAAGCTGTAGAAGGCCCGCGTGCCCAGGAGCTCGTCGTCGTAGGTCTCGTAGGCGCCGATCTGGGCGTTGAGGTTCTTGAACCGCCCCTTCAGCCAGGCCGCGTCGCCGGACTCGTAATCGTCGCTGAGCAGGTCACGCGCGCGGTTTCTCAGATATCTGGCGAAGGCCCAGTCGTCGGCCTCGACCGCGTCGGCGGCCTCATTGAGCAGGGCGTGACACCGGATCATCTCGTCGGCGTAAGCCACCGAATAGGGCGCGGCGTACAGCGTTCCGGCATCGGAATTTCGAGCCAGTTGCTCCAGTCGGGCCTTCAGGCCGGGATGCAGGGTGTCGAGCACCGGATAGCGTTTGAGCTTGCCCAGATCGCGGGTCAGCGACGCCCTGTCCGCCCGCCGGACGACAGAGCGCAGGTCGGTCAGCGAGGCCTTCTTGTCCGGGTGAGCCGCGAGGAAGGCTTCGAACTCGGCCTTGGTCAGATCCCAAGGATAGACGTTCTTGCCGGCCGGGGCGTCATCGATGGCGACGAAGGGAACGCGCTTGTTGTCCAGGGTGGTGGCGATCGGACCCTGGAACACCCGGTACAGGGTCGCCAGGTCCCGGCCATGGGCGTCGGTGCGCCTGGCCAGGGCGCCGCGCACCTGCAGGGCGGCGCGGTGCCGCTGCAACTCATAGACATCCTGGAAGATGGCGCCGGCCTGCAGCAGCTTGTTGACCGCCGCCTGCTCGCTGGCCGATAGGTGGCCGAGGTCCGGGGCGAGGGTCAGGGCCTGGGTCTTGTCGAGAATTTCCCTGGCCTGCGCGGGGGTCCATTCGCCCCCCCCCTGCGCCATCACGCGCGGCGCGGCCGCCATCGCAAGGGCTGAGGCGGACAGGGCGATTGCCGAACGGCGAGACACTGAAATCATGATGCTTCCCAACGCTTTGGCGCACCATATCAGCGCTGGACGCTCAGGCTATAGGCGGGACCTGAGTTCGCGCGCCGGCCCTGCGCCCGCACATCGACACGTGATCATCGGCAAAACTTCTACCGCTATTTCAATGCCTTAAGAAATATGTCTAGACATATTCATCGGCTTTTTCGAGCTGCGCCAGGCGACCGTCCTGGCGCGTAGGTCGCGGTGGCGCGCTTTCGACCTACAAACGCTGCGGATCGACCTACAGACCGACCTACGCCCCGGGCTACAAACGCGCAGGCCCGGCCCACGCAAAAGCCCACGCCTGCGGGCTTTTGGCTCGATCGTCACGGCCAGGCGAACGCATCGCCTGTTTTTGTAGCCCACGCCATTGGCGCTACAATGGATTTGGCGCTTCGATAGCCGGGCCTGCAGTGGGCGGGGGGCCCTAGTCGTCGAAGCCGACGAACACCACCGCCTCATCGACGCTCTTGCGCTCCGAGACCACGGCATTGGCCGGGAAGCTGTCGTCCGGATAGCCCATGGCGACGCAGATCATGATCACTTCGTCGTCCGGGATCGCCCCATGCTCGCGCACCACCGGCGACTGCATGATCCCCTGGCTGTTGATCACGCAGCCGAGGCCCCGCGACCAGGCGGCGTTGACCAGAGCGTTCACCACGGCGCCGCAGTCGAACGGCCCGATGTCGCTGCCATGGATCGACCGGTCGTAGGTGACCACGATCGACACCGGCGCGTCGAACTGGCGGAAGCCACGGAGCACCCAGTCCATGCGGGCCTCCTTGTCTTCCCGGGCGATGCCCATGGCCGCGAACAGCTGCTTGGCGACGCCGATCTGCCGCTCACGGTGCGCGCCGCCGTATTCGCCCTGGGTGCGGAACTCGCGGCTGTGGGGCACGCCGGCCAGGTTGCGCTCGGTGTTGCCGGCCCGGATGCGGTCCAGCGGCTCACCGGCGATGACGTGGAAGTTCCAGGGCTGGGTGTTCAGCGAGGATGGGGCCCGCAGGGCCAGCGCGATGACCTCCTTGATCACCGACTTCGGCACGGGATCGGGCTTGTATCCCCGGATGCTCCGGCGTCCCAGAACCACATCATCGTACGTCATGGCAGACCCTGCTTGTTCGTTGGCCGCGCAGACTGCCGGCCGTGTCCCTGGGGAAGTCGATGGCCAAGAAAAAGGCCCGACCGCCAGGAGCGATCGGGCCTCTCTATCTCGCCGTTGAAGGCCTTATGCGGCCTTGCCGAAGCTCAGCGTCTCATAGCGGCGCAGGTGGTGATCGACCGAGCCGTACAGCCCTTCGATCATCGTCGCGCGCTTGAAGTAGTGGCCGACGGCCAGTTCCTCGGTCATGCCCATGCCGCCGTGAATCTGGATGGCGTTCTGGCCGACGAACTTGCAGGCCTTGCCGATCTGCACCTTGGCGGCCGAGACGGCCTTGGCGCGTTCCGCGTCGCTCTCGTCGAGCTTCAGGGTGGCCATGTAGGTCATCGACACCGACTGCTCGACGTTCATGAACATGTCGACCATCCGGTGCTGCAGCACCTGGAAGTTGGCGATCGCCGTGCCGAACTGCTTGCGCTGGCGCGCGTACTCGAGGGTCTGCTCATGCATCTTGCGCATGGCGCCGACGGCCTCGGCGCAGGCGGCGGCCGCGGCCTCGTCCAGCACCTTGTTGACCAGCGGCAGGCCATTGCCCTCTTCGCCGATCAGGGCCGAAGCCGGAACGGACACGTTCTCGAGGTAGACTTCCGAGGCGCGCTGGCCATCGACGGTCGGGTAGTCGCGGGTGACGACGCCCTTGGCGCCCTTCTCGACCAGGAACACCGAGATGCCGGCCTCATCACGCTGGCCGCCGCTGGTGCGGGCGGTGACGATCAGGTGGCTGGCCCAGGGAGCGCCGATGACGACCGCCTTGTGGCCGTTGAGGACGTAGCCGTCGCCTTCTTTCTTGGCGGTGGTCTTCACGTCGGCCCAGTTGTAGCGGGCCTGCGGCTCGGCATAGCCGAACGCGATGGTGACCCTGCCTTCGATGATGCCGCCGATCAGCTCGGCCGCCTGGGCGTGACCCGAATGCTTCAGGAAGCCGCCGCCGATCACCACGGTGCCGAGGTAGGGCTCGACCACCAGGGCTTTGCCGAACTCTTCCATGACGATCATGTTCTCGATGGCGCCGCCGCCCAGACCGCCCAGCTCTTCCGAGAAGGGCGCGCCGAGGATGCCCAGCTCATTGGCGAAGGCTTCCCAGATATCGGCGCTCCAGCCGCTCTCGGACTTGATCAGCTTCTGGCGCTTGTCGAAGTCGTACTTGTCCTGCAGGAAGCTGGCGACGGTGTCGCGCAGCATCGACTGCTCTTCGGAGAAATTGAAGTCCATCGGGCGTCCCTGACTAGATGCGTTTCTTTTGGTTGGTCCGAAGCCTAGAGGCCCAGAACCATCTTGGCGATGATGTTGCGCTGGATTTCGTTCGACCCGCCGTAGATCGAGGTCTTGCGGGTGTTGAAGTAGTTGGGCGCGGTGCGGTGGGCGCTGTCCGGGCCGATCGGATGGGCGTTGTCGCCATCCTCGGGGAAGCCGCGGAAGTAGGGCGAGGCGTAGTGGCCGGCCGCTTCCAGGGCCAGCTCGGTCAGCCGTTGCTGGATCTCGGTGCCCTTGATCTTGAGCAGCGACGATTCGGGGCCGGGGCCCTTGCCAGCGCTTTCCGCCGCCAGAACGCGCAGTTCGGTGTACTCGAGCGCGGTCAGGTCGATCTCAAGTTCGGCGACCTTGCGCTTGAAATCGGAGTCCTTCAGCAGGTTGTCGCCGTCGTCGCCGAATTCCACCGAGGCCATCTCGCGGACCCTCTCGACGCCGCGCTTGGAACGCGCCACGCCGGCGATGCCGGAGCGTTCGTGAGCCAGCAGGAACTTGGCGCAGGTCCAGCCCTTGTTCTCCTCGAACACGCGGTTCTCGACCGGAACCTTGACGTTCTCGAGCCAGACTTCGTTGACCTCATGGCCGCCGTCGATGGTGATGATCGGGCGCACGGTGATGCCCGGGCTCTTCATGTCGATCAGCAGGAAGCTGATGCCTTCCTGGATCTTGGCCTCAGGATTGGTGCGGACCAGGAAGAAGCCCCAGTCGGCGTGCTGCGCCAGCGTGGTCCAGGTCTTCTGGCCGTTGACGATGTAGTATTCCTTGCCGTCATCGCCCGTGATGCGCTCGGCCTTGGTCTTCAACGACGCGAGGTCCGAGCCGGCGCCCGGCTCCGAGTACCCCTGGCACCACCACTCCTCGCCGTTGTAGATCTTCGGCAGGTAGCGTTCCTTCTGCTCCTGGGTGCCGAAGGTGTAGATAACCGGAGCCACCATGGCGACGCCGAAGGGCAGCACCGCGATCGCGTCCGCCCGGGCCATCTCTTCGCCGAACAGGTACTTCTGGGTCGAGGTCCAGCCGCAGCCGCCCCATTCCTTGGGCCACGACGGGGCCACCCAGCCCTTCTTGGCCAGAACCTTGTGCCAGGACAGGAAGTCGTCCTTGCTCAGGTCCTCCCGATCCGAGCCCTTGTCGCGCAGCTGCGCGGGGTAGTTCTCGGCGATAAAGGCGCGGACCTCGTCACGGAACGCAATGTCTTCGGGGGAAAAGTCGAGATTCATGAGGGGCTCCCGGCGCGGCTCTTCAAGGGCCGTGTTCAAGTCGCGCGGATCATAGAAGCCGAACGCTTGTTTGGAAAGATGACGCTCACGTCAACGTAAGGAGAATTCAGAAGGCGTCACAGGTGTTGTCGATGTCATAGACACCCTCCTCTAGGGCACGGCGGATCCGTCCCTTGATCTGATCGCGGGTCATGCCTCGCGCCTTGCCGGCCTCGAACAACATCTGCAGGGACCGATCGGCCTTCAGCTTCTGGCCTTCGCGATGGAGATATTTGAACTGCCGCGTAAAGATCGTGTGGCACTGCAGGAGCTGTCCGAAATCTAGCGCATCCAAAGCCGGAGGAGGCATCACGGGGACAGCTTCCCCCGGTGACGACGGGACAAAATTGAACGGAATGCGAATTGCCGCCCCCACAGGCGCGAGTGTCCCGTCGGCCGGGACCTTGAAGCGGAATTGCCCGACTCTCCTCATCGCGGTTTCGCCGAACCCAAAATCGACAGGGTCCTCCTCAATGACCTCGCAGTCCCTGACGGAGAGATTCTCCTGAAGGATGCAACTCAGTGTCACGCGCCCGCCGGCGCCCTCGCGCAGCGCTCTCATCGGGTAGCCGTCAATGGATGGAACAGCCGGCGCGGTTGGCTGCCCGAGGAGAGCGACAAGGGTAAGCAGCAACATCAGTCAGACCCCCGGCATTCAGATAGGCCCGATGGATATGGGCTTTTGACTCCGACATGAACAAAAAAGAGCGCCCCGTCCTGGGGAGACGGGGCGCCTAGGGGCTCTGGGTGCTCGATACAGAGTGCGAAATTATCCAACCACGCCGAAGGCCTGGCAGGCGCCGTTTCGCTCGGCGATCAGTTCGGCCTTGCGCGTGTCGCTGGCCTTGCTGGCCTCGACCTGCGCGTCGTCCTGGGCGTTCATGGCCTTGTCGATGATCCAGTCGGCGCGGCCGCGCTTGTTGGCCTTGATCACCGCGTCGACGCCCTTGGTGTCGACACCGTCGGCCTTGGCGAGGCCTTTGCAGCGGGCGGCCTTGACGAACTGGGAGTCGCTCAGGCGTTCGGCCGGCTGGGCCGAGACGGCGGTGGCGCCGGCCAGGGCCAGCAAAGTCGCGGAGATCAGCAGGGTCTTCATGGTGTGGTTCCCGTCAGCGATTGAACTCGATGAATGCAGGGTGAGGCACGAACACCGTATACTCAAATTAAACTCCAGAAAGACTCCCAGTATGACAGAGATTTCATATCTAAACTTGTTGTAATGCTCCGGGCGAAAACATAGCGCCTTCTTGAAGGTTTTGTCTCACTTGCCAGCGTCGCCGCGGCCCGCGATCCTTGCGGCGATGACCGATCTTCCTTCCGACATGACCGGCCCGGGCCTCGGCGCCCTGCGCATGGACGCCGCAGCCCTCAACGGCTTCCTGCTGCGGGCCTTTCCGCTCGGCGACCCGGAGGCCATGGTCAAGGTGATCAAGGTCGATCCCGGTGTGATCACCCTGGCCATGCCGACCAGCGAGCGGCATCACCGCCCCGGCGCCGTCATCTCCGGGCCCACCCTGATGAGCCTCGCCGACCGCGCCGCCTATGCGCTGATCCTGGCCCATATCGGCGAGGTCGCCATGGCGGTGACGACCTCGCTCAACATCCATTTCCTGCGGCCCTGCAAGCCCGGCCGGTTGATGGCCGAGGGCCGTCTGTTGCGGCTGGGCCGCCGGATCGCCACCGTCGATGTGCTGATGTGGACCGAAGGCCCTGACCGCGCCGCCGCCAAAGCCACCGTCGCCTACGCCATTCCCGAGGGAGCCGTGTCATGAGTCCTGGACCGCCCTACACAAGCCCGCCCAAGGCCATCACCACCCCTTGCGTGAAGGTCTGTATCGTCGATCCGGAGAGCAACCTCTGCCTCGGCTGCTTCCGCACCCTGCCCGAAATCGGCGGCTGGGCGCGGTTCAGCGAGGACGAGCGCGCCGCGGTGATGAACGAGCTGCCGACCCGCAAGGACCGCATCCGCCCCGAGAAGCTCGGCATCTTCAACACCTGATTCACCAGCCTGATTCATCGGATGCAAACCCTGCTGACCTAAAACCCTGCTCAATGGCTCGCGTTCAGAGCGGCCCGACGAAGCCTGAAGGCGGGGTGTCACCGATGTTGAAGTTTGCAGCCGTGGTGCTGGTGGGGGCGTTGTCGGCCGTTGGCGCGGCCGGCGCCGTCGTCAACTTCGACGCCGCCCAGACGTTCGGCGCCCGGACCGCGCCGGCCAACGCCCAGCTGGCCGTCACGCCGGTCTCCAGCAGCGCCGCTCCCGCCCAGGTGACCAAGGCCGCCGACGGCCACTACTGGGCCACCGCCGACGTCAACGGCAGCGCCGTGCGCTTCCTGGTCGATACCGGCGCCACCGCCGTCGCCCTGACCGCCAACGACGCCCGCCGCCTCGGCCTCGATCTCGCGACGCTGACCTACGGCGTTCCCGTCACCACCGCCGACGGCAAGACCATGGCCGCCCAGGTCAAGCTGCGCAGCGTCACCATCGCCGGCGCCAGGATCGAGAACGTCGACGCCCTGGTGCTGCAGAGCGGCCTGGAAACCAGCCTGCTCGGCATGAGCTACCTCGGCCGCCTGTCCTCCTTCGAGGCCACCCGCACGGCGCTGATCCTCAAGCCCTGAAGACCAGCGTCGGCAGGCTCTAGTGGTGGCCCTTGTGTCCCCGGTCCTTGGGGACGATCAGGAAGTTCTGCATCATCCCCGTGTCCTCATGCGGCAGGATGTGACAGTGGAAGACGCTCTTCCCGACCCATTCGGTGAACCTCATCCGGACGACCACCGTGGTGTTCACCGGCACCCAGATCGTATCCATAAAGGTGCCCGGCGGCTGCGCCACACCGCCGACTGAGATCACCTCGAAGGAGTCCACGTGAATGTGGAACGGGTGGCCTTCGGTGCCGCCGTGGTGCGGTCCTTCGACCACCAGATGCCATTCCTCACAGGTGTCGCGCTCGACGACGACGGGGACGGCCCGCTCCTCGTACTGCATGTTGTTGAGCAGGAAATCGATGCCGACCACCGGGTTCAGAACGCCCGGGAAGGCCCCGCCGAACTGGATGGTGCGGATGGTTTTGATCTCCTCGGGTTTGATCAGGGGATAGTTCCGCGTCGGGACCGGCAGCCGGGTCGGCAGCTTCATCTTCCTGGGTTTGCCGACCACCTCGATCTCGCAGATCGTCTTCTGGGCGCTTTCCAGGAACTGCTGGGTCTGGGCCAGTTGCAGCACCCGATAGACGCCCGGCTTGGCGACGCCCTTGATCAGGAACTCCGCCCGGTTGGCCGGCGACAGCAGCACCTGCCCGTCACCGGTTGTGCCGGTGTAGACCGGCTGGGTGCGCACCTCGGTGAAGTTGACCCCGTCCAGCGCCAGCAGATGCATCTCGTGGCCCTCGACCACGATCGGCATCAGGTTGTCGGAACAGGCGTTCAGCATCCTCAAGCGGACCACCTCGCCCGGCGCGATCCGGATCCGCTCGACCGGCATCTGGGCGGGAGTCGGACTGGTCGGACTGGCCTGGTTATGGGTCTCCTTGAAGAACGGCTTGCCGTTCAGCATGTAGTAGCGGACCGGATAGTCGCCGGTGGTAAAGCCGCAGGTCAGCTTGGTCGGCTCGTTCTTGCCGGTCTTGGGATCGTAGATGGTGACGTTGCCGCCGAACGTCTGCCAGATCGCGTTCTGCTTCGGCTCGTAGCACCACAGGTCCGGTTCGTCGTTGCTCTGGAACAGACCGATGTCCTGCATGGCCAGCAGGATGTCCCGGGCCGCCTTGATCTCCGGCACCTCGTCGATGGCGCCCTTCACGATCATCGCCCCGGCCATGCCGCTGACCGCCTGCACGGCGGTCGAGCCATGGTGATGGGGGTGGTACCAGTAGAGGCCCGGCGGCTGGTCGTCCGGCAGCTGGAACGGGTAGTCCTTGTGCTCGCCGGGATGGATCGAAATCATCTCGGCCAGCGGGTTTGACGTGCCCAGCGGCTCGAACAGATGCGGCCGCACATCCAGCCCATGGGTGTGAAGATTGGTTGAGCTGATGTCGTGCGGCACGTTGTGATTGCCGTTCCAGCCGGACGAGTCATAGGGCGGCAGGTCGTTCTGCACCCGTATGTTCAACAGCTCGCCCGGCCGGGTGACGATCAGCGGCCCCGGCACCGTGTCGTTATAGGCGCGAAGGCGGACCTTCTTGCCATCGATCACGGTGTCCTTGGTCGCGCAGCGCAGGACGATGTCCTGACGCAAGGGTGACCTGGCCTCGCCTTCCGGCTTGTCGGCCGCCTCGGCGGCGGTCGTCACCGCAGACGCCAGGGCGACGCCGGTCGCGCCTTCGAACAGTTGCCTGCGAGAGATGGGTTTCATCGGCCCTCAGGCTCCTAGCTTGGGTTGACGCAGGCGACGGGCTTGCCGTCAGTCTTGAACTGGCCGTAGCTCTGGTAGGCCACCTCCATCTGCAGCGAGGTATCCAGCGACATGGCGTTGGGATACTTGCCGCCACCGAAGCTCTGGGGCGCCGGCTGGTTCTGGAAGTAGCCGGCGTTGTCCAGCGAATAGGCCTCGCACAGCCCGTCGAACCCGAACGACGGCGGCACATTCTGGCCCATCACCGACTTGGCCCCGTCCTTGGCCGCATAGGCGCTGCTGTGGCAGCTCATGCAGGAGGACTGCGGGTTGTCGACCGGGCCGGCCAGGCGGCCGCGGCAGCCCATGTGCTGGTACATGCCCACGTTCGGGTTGGCGACCGACTGCTGCAGCGGTTTGCTATCCGCCTCCGGCACGGCCGGGAAGGTCCAGGGGTCGGCTCCCCACTGCACGCCCAGCGGCGTCAGGCGATCCCAGAAGGTCGCGCCCGTCTTGTTGCCATCGTAGGCGAAGGTGCCATAGACCCAGCCGGTCGGCGACCGGTTGTCGGCGGTGGCCACGTCGATCTGCACGACCCGCGTCTCCTGCACCTGGCGCTCGCACATGTATTGCTTGGTCGCCGGGTTCAGCACGTGGCGATTGACCGTCCACACCGGCGAGCCCTTCAGGAAGGGCACGCAATCGA
>JBILYE010000103.1:0-12794 GCA_044377925.1 Caulobacter sp.
GCCGGCGCCTTGCGCTTCTTGGCGGCGCGCAGGCGGGCGGCGGTCAGGCCGGGATCGCCCGGGCGGGCCTGCAGGGCGGTGTCATAGACGGCGACGGCCTCGGCGCCGCGCTTGCGGCGTTCGAGGAAGGCCCCGTAGTCGGGGGCGAAGATGGCCGAGGCTTCGCCGAAACCCATCAGTGTCTTGTAGTTGGCTTCTGCCTCCTCGAGGCGGTTGTAGCGCTCGAACAGCTGGGCCTGCCCCAGCAGGCCGAAGACCTCGACCAGCCGGTCGCCGCGCAGGGCCGGCTGGGTCAGGGCGGCCTCCTCCTCGCCGGCCGCGGCGGCGGCCCAGGGGGTCAGCAGGACCGCGGCCTGGCGGTGCGGAAAGCCGACGCCCGTGTCGATCATGATGGCCTTGGCGGTGGCCGCGTCATCGGTGGCCAGGGCCTCGACGGCGCGGGTCAGCTGGCCCAGGCGCACGACCATGACCGAAGCCTCGCCCTCGACCGGAGCGCTGGCGGCGGCGCGGGTGACATCGCCGGAGAACAGGGCGGACTGGAAGATGCGCTGCTTGAGCGTGCCGGTTTCGGCCCCCAGGGCCTGGGCGCGGGCGAAATAGCCGGCGGCCTCGTCGTCCTTACCGTCGGCCTGGGCCTTCTGGCCGGCGAGGAACTGGCCGTAGCCGGACTGGCCCTCGGTATCGAGATTGCTCTGGACCGGACGCAGGCCGGCGTCCTCGGCGCTGGGCGCCGGGGTGGTGGCGCAGGCGGTCAGCAGCAGGGCGCAGGACGCGGCGGAAACAAGGGCAAGACGCTTCATGCCCCGTAACTTGCCCCAATCGGTGGCGGGAGCAAGGCGCTTCGCTGCAACGACGTTGCGTCCTTCGACACGCCCGCGTGCCGCGGGCTACTCAGGATGACGAAGAGAGAGGAATTGCACCCAAGTTCGTCATCCTGAGTAGCGGCCGCAGGCCGCCTGTCGAAGGACGCACTACATGTTCGGGTAGTTCGGCCCGCCGCCGCCCTCGGGCGTCGTCCAGACGATGTTCTGCGACGGGTCCTTGATGTCGCAGGTTTTGCAGTGGACGCAGTTCTGGGCGTTGATCTGGAACTTCGGATTGGCGCCGGCCTCGTCGTACAGCACCTCATAGACGCCGGCCGGGCAGTAGAGCCGGGCCGGTTCGCCGTACTTGGGCAGGTTGACGTTGATCGGGATCGACGGATCCTTGAGCTTCAGGTGGGCCGGCTGGTCTTCCTCGTGGTTGGTCGCCGACAGGAAGACGCTCGACAGCTTGTCGAAGCTGATCACGTCATCGGGCTTGGGATAGACCTTCTGCTTGAAGTCCTTGGCCAGACCCGTCGAGGCGGCGTCGGTCTTCTCGTGCTTCATGGTGCCGAAGAAGGAGAAGCCGCCGGTCAGGTGGTTCACCCACATGTCGAACATGCCGGCCGCGCCGCCCAGGAAGGTGCCGAGCTTGCCCAGCAGCGGCTTGGCGTTGCGGACGATCTTCAGCTCCCTGGCCACCCAGCTGCCTTCATAGGCGGCCTGGTATTCGACCAGCTCGTCGGCTTCGCGGCCGGCCTGCAGGGCCTTGAAGGCCTCCTCGGCGGCCAGCATGCCGGTCTTCATGGCGTTGTGGCTGCCCTTGATGCGGGGCACGTTGACGAAGCCGGCCGAGCAGCCGATCAGCACGCCGCCCGGGAAGGTCAGTTTCGGCACCGACTGGTAGCCGCCCTCGGTGATGGCGCGGGCCCCGTAGGCGATGCGCTTGCCGCCCTCGAGGTGAGGCTTCACCGACGGGTGGTGCTTGAAGCGCTGGAACTCGTCGAAGGGCGAAAGGAAGGGGTTCTTGTAGTTGAGGTGAACGACGTAGCCGATGGCCACGTAGTTGTCCCCGAAGTGGTACATGAAGCTGCCGCCGCCGGTGTCGTTGTCGAGCGGCCAGCCGGTGGTGTGCTGGGCCAGGCCCGGGCGGTGGTTGGCCGGCGGCACCTGCCAGAGTTCCTTGATGCCGATGCCGTACTTCTGCGGGCTCTTGCCCTTCTGCAGATCGAACTTGTTGATCAGGATCTTGCTGAGCGAGCCGCGCACGCCCTCGGCGAAGAAGACGTACTTGCCGTGCAGTTCCATGCCGGGCTCGTAGGAGCCCTTCTTGACGCCATCCTTGCCGACGCCGACGACGCCGACGATGACGCCCTTCACCGAGCCGTCCTCACGATAGACGAGGTCGGAGGCGGCGAAGCCCGGGTAGATCTCGACGCCGAGGTTCTCGGCCTGGGTCGCCAGCCAGCGGCAGACGTTGCCCAGGGAGGCGATGTAGCAGCCGTCGTTGTGCATGAACGGCGGCATGGCGAACATCGGCAGGTCGAGCTCGCCCTGCGGACCCAGGATCAGGAACTTGTCCTGGGTCACCGGCGTCTCGAGCGGGGCGCCCTGTTCCTTCCAGTCGGGGATCAGCTCGGTCAGAGCTTTGGGGTCGATGACCGCGCCGGACAGGATGTGGGCGCCGACTTCGGAGCCCTTTTCCAGCAACGCGACCGAAACCTCGGTCCCGGCCGCCTCGGCCATCTGCTTGAGGCGGATCGCCGCCGCCAGGCCGGAGGGGCCGCCGCCGACGATGACGACGTCGTACTCCATGGCTTCGCGTTCTTCGGCGGCCGTGTCGATGTCGCTCATGGTCAGTCCCCGGTTCGATCCTCTGCGCACGCTTATCTGAAGCAGACGCAAGGGTGGTCAAGCGGGAATGGCGTCGCAATCGGCGAATATGCGCAACTTGCCGGGGTGACCGGCGGCCCTGCGGCGCCTATTCTCGCCTCCAGATGACTCCCGCCTCCGACCGCCGCGCCGCAGAGGCCCTGCTCGCCTTCTGGGCCGATGCAGGGGTCGACGCGCTGTACGCCGATGAGGCCATCGACCGGCTGGCCGAAGGGGCCGAGCGGCTCAAGGCCCGGGCCCGGCCGACGCCGCCTCCCCCGCCGCCGACCCCGATCCGGCCCGCCCGGCCGGGTGTGCCCAACATCGATATCGGCGCGGCGCTGGCCCAGGCAGAGGCGATGGCGGCGGCAGCGGGCAGCATCGAGGCCCTGGCCGAGGCCATTGCCGCCTTCGAAGGCTGTCCCCTTCGCTACGAGGGCGCACGGCAACCGGTCTTCTGTCGCGGTGCGACCGACGCCCCGGTGATGATCATCGGCGAGGCGCCCGGGGCCGACGAGGACTCGCAAGGCCAGCCGTTTGTCGGTCGGGCAGGCAAGCTGCTGGACCGGATGCTGGGCGCGGCGGGGCTGGAGGGCCGGGTGTTCATCACCAACACTGTCTTCTGGCGCCCGCCCGGCAACCGAACGCCATCACCCTCCGAACAGGCGGTCTGCGCCCCCTTCGTCGAGCGGGCCGTGGCCCTGGTCAAACCGCGCATGCTGCTGCTGGCCGGCGGGGCCTCGGCCAAGGCTGTGCTGAAGCGGGACGAGGGCATTCTGGCCATGCGGGGCCGCTGGTTCGAATGGAAGTCGACCGACGGCGCGCTCGATCTGCCCGCCATGCCGACACTTCATCCCGCCTTCCTGCTGCGCCAACCGGCAGCGAAGAAGAAGGCGTGGCAGGATCTGCTGACCCTGACCGAAAGGCTTGATCGTCAGGGTCGCCCTGCCTAAAGCTGCACGCCTCTTGCAGTGGGGGCTCCACTGAAGCGCGTGCGGGTCTTGAAGTTCGGGTATCCGCCGTCCGCGCTTAACCTTTTGCCGTTCCATTCCCTGTAAGGGGGCCGGCGAAATCGCGTTCGGGGTGTTCGGCATGGTTGCAGCCGGTGTGAAGCTTTGCAGACTGGCGGCCGCCCTGGTCGTCGTGGTGCTGGCCGCTGTCTGGATGACGACCCCGGCCCTGGCCGCCGGCGGCCCACTCTCCAAACCCGACGAAGTCCGCTATCGCGCCGCCTTCGCCGCCGCCGACCGGGGCGACTTCGACGAGGCCGACGCCGTTCTGGCCAAGGTCAAGGACCGGTCGCTGGTCGGACATGTGCAGTTCGTCAAACTGATGCACCCGACGGCCTATCGCGCCACCTACGGCGAACTGGCCGACTGGCTGGGCGACTACGCCGAGCTGGGCGGGGCCGAACGCATCTACACCCTGGCCCAGAAGCGCCAGCCGCACGGAAGCCGGGAGCCCGCCAAGCCCAGCTTCCTGGCCGCCGCCCGGGTCTGGATGCAGGCCGGACCCGACATCTCCGCCGCCGACGCCAGTTTCGCCGCCCGCGACGCCTACTACTCCGGTCGCACCGCCGAGGCCTGGGCGCTGGCCCCCTCGGCCGGAGAGCCGTGGATCGCCGGCCTGGCCGGATGGCGGCTGGGCAAGGTCGAAGAGGCGAAGACCTACTTCCTGAAGGTGGCGGAAGACGACAGCAACGACGACTGGCTGCGCTCGGCGGCCTGGTTCTGGGCCGGCCGCTGCGCCGAGCGGATGGGCGACAAGACGGCCGCCCGGGCCTATTTCCAGCGTACGGCGGGCACGCCCTACACCTTCTACGGCCTGATCGCGACGCGGAAGCTGGAGATGGAAGGCGGCCGCACCATGGCCCTCAGCCAGGCCGCCCCTGCCCCGCCGCCGGTGTTCGAGCCGCCGCCCCAGCCGGTTCGCAATCCGCTGCTGATCCAGGTCTCGACCCGCGACCAGCGCAAGGCCGAGTCGCTGATCGACCGCGACGAGCGAGCCCAGCGGGCCGCCGCCCTGGTGCAGATCGACCGACCGATCGAGGCGGCCCAGGAACTGCGCGTCGGCCTGGCCCTGGCCCGCAGCGACACCGACCAGAAGGACTGGCAGACCCTGATCGTCACGCTCAAGGTTCCGCTGCAGATCGCGCCCGCGCCGACCGCCGGCCCGGCGCCAGTGAGAAAGAAGGCCCGCCCCTACCGCGCCGAGCCCTATGAGGTTCCCGAGCTCTATCCGGACGGTGGCTTCACCCTGGACAAGGCGCTGGTCTACGCCCTGGTGCGCCAGGAGAGCCGGTTCAATCCCTTCGCCTATTCCCACGCGGGCGCCGTCGGCCTGATGCAGGTGCTGCCGACCTCGGCGGCGGAAGCGGCCGGCGACGATCACCTGCTCTACAACATCATGCCGCTGTTCGACCCGCCGGTGAATCTGCGGATCGGCCAGGACTACATGACCTGGCTGATGGAGCGGGGCCTGGGCGGCGGCGACGAGGCCTATGATCTGTTCCGGGTCATCGCGGCCTACAACGGCGGGGCCGGCGCCGTGATCAAGACCCGCAAGCGGATGGAGCCCGAAGCCGACGCCCTGCTGTTCATGGAAAGCCTGCCGGCCAGGGAAACCCGCGAGTACGTCGAAAAGGTCGCCTTCGGCTATTGGACCTACCGGCGGATGTGGGGGCAACCGACGCCGACGCTGGACCAGGCGGCGCGGTATGACCGGATCATCGACCTGCGGGTCGATCGCTAGAGCACGTCAGGCGGAAGTGCAGGCGGTTCCGCCGCCCGGACGTGCCCTAAATGTTTGATTCTAGACCCTTTTGATCAGGTTTTGATGCGTACATCAAAACCTGATCAAAAGGGTCTAGGTGACAGCCGCGCGGTGCGAGACCGTCATCGGCTGATCAAGGCATCCAGCCGGTCGATCCGGCCGCGCAGGCGGCTGAGCAATTGTCGGCCCTCCCCGCCCTCGACCTTGTCGTAGAGGCGGCGCGAAACCAGCAGACCTTCGTCGCCCTTCAGCGGCAGTCGCAGCGCCTCGGCCAGCAGGCGCGAGGGCCGCCGGCCGTCGATCGAGGCGCGGAAGCGGCCGGCCCGCTCCCAGGTGCGGGCCATATGCATCGCGGCCGCCGTCTCCCAGTCGGGCGACAGCTTCGCCCCCGGCTGCAGGATCAGCAGCCAGTCGCCCCGGGCGGCGGCGCAGGCGGCCGCGACGCCCTCCGTCACGATCGTGGCCCCGGCGTCGTCGGCGATCTCCAGCGTCGCGTCGGCCGAGCCGGCGTCGGCGACCAGCACCTCCTTGACCAGCCCCTCCAGCGCGGCCCCGACCAGGCTGGCCAGGGTGACCGGCAGGGTGCGGGCGGAATCGAGGGTCGGGATCACCACGGAAATCATGGTCCCGTTCATGGCCGCTCGAACGCCCATAGGGAAGCGGTGTTCGCCTTTCGTCGCATTTTGTTAACCATGGTTACCAAACCATAGTTCTTGTTTTGTTCGCGCGCCGGCGTATGCTTCGCCCGTGCCCCCCATACCGCTCCAGACCAAGGGCCGCGGCGCCCGCACCAACGACACCAGCCGCTTCCTGTCGTTGCAGCGGGAGGAGTTCGACGACGGCTGGACGGCTGATGACGAGAAGCCGAAGCCGCTTCGCACGGTGATCCAGGCCGACCACGCCAGGACCATCATCGCCAGCAACGACAGTCCCGACATCGGCTTCAACAGGTCGATCAATCCCTACCGGGGCTGCGAGCACGGCTGCATCTACTGCTACGCCCGGCCGGCCCATGCCTACCTCGGCCTGTCGCCGGGGCTGGATTTCGAGAGCAAGCTGTTCTTCAAGCCGTTCGCCCACGAGCTGCTGGCCAGAGAGCTGTCGAAGAAGAGCTACCGGCCCGAGGTCATCCACATCGGCGGCGACACCGATCCCTATCAGCCGGCCGAGCGGCGGATGCGGGTGACGCGAAAGGTCATCGAGACCCTCTACCGGTTCAAGCAGCCCTTCACCCTGATCACCAAGTCGGCCCTGGTGCTGCGCGACCTCGACATCCTGGGGCCGGCCGCCGCCGAGGGGCTGTGCCGGGTGGCGGTGTCGATCACGACGCTCGACCGCAAGCTGGCCCGCAGCATGGAGCCGCGCGCGGCGACGCCGGCCAGGCGGCTGGAGGCGGTGCGGGCGCTGAGCGCGGCGGGGGTGCCGACAGCGGTGATGTTCGCGCCGGTCATTCCGGCGCTGAACGACCATGAGCTGGAGGCGGTGCTGGAGGCCTCGGCGGAGGCCGGGGCGACGACCGCCGGCTACGTGGTCATCCGCCTGCCCCGCGAGATCGCCTCGCTGTTCCAGCAGTGGCTGTCGTCGGACCACCCGGGACGGGCGGCGCGGGTGATGTCCCTGATCCGCCAGACGCGCGGCGGGGCCGACTACACCGCCGACTGGGGCAGTCGGCAGAAGGGCGAGGGGCCGGTCGCGGAACTGATCGCGGCGCGGTTCGCGGCGGCCAGACGGCGCTTCGGACTGGATGGCGAGATGCCGCCGATGGATCTGACGGCCTTCAAGGTTCCTGCGAAAGCCGGGGATCAGATGGATCTGTTCGGAGAGGTGGCGAAGGGGGTGAAGCCGAACCCGGTCGTGGCGGCGTTGCGCGGGGGGACAGCCAACCCGGTGCACCGGTCCCCGATGACCGAGACGGCGAGCCCGCTGCCGGTCGGGACGGCGCCCTGCCTGCATTCGAAACATACGTTCTGGAAGACCGGCGAGGAACCGGAGCCACCCCGGCTTCCGGGCGTGAAGGAGGACGGGGCAGCGGCCCCTACCGCGAAAACACCCCGACCAGTTCGACGTGCGGCGACCAGAGGAACTGGTCGACCGGCAGCACCCGATCCAGCTTGAACCCGGCGTCGATCAGCACCCGCGCGTCGCGGGCGAAGGTTGCCGGGTTGCAGGAGACGCCGACGACGCGGCCGACCTTCGAGCGGGCGATCTCGCCGGCCTGTTCCAGGGCGCCGGCGCGGGGCGGATCGAAGACCACGGCGTCGATCTTGGCCAGTTCGCGCGACAGCACCGGTCGCTTGGCCAGGTCGCGGGCTTCAGCGGTGATGGTCTTCAGGCCCGGGGCGCGACCGGCCGCCGACTTGAGGGCGGCGATCGCCGGCGCGGATGAGTCGGCGGCCAGCACCGTGCCGACCTCCGCCAGCCGGAAGGTAAAGGTGCCGACGCCGCAGAACAGGTCGGCGATGCGGGCCGCGCCGCTGACGGCCTCGAGCATGAAAGCGGCCATGGCGGCTTCCGCCTGGGGCACGGCCTGCAGGAAGGCGCCGGGCGGCAGGGCGACGTGAGCCTGCCCCAGGGTGACGATGGCCTCGCGGGTGGCGTAGATCGCCTCGCCGGCCATGGTGACGCGGGCGAAGTCAGCCTCCTGGGCGATCATCGCGGCGCGCACCCGGGCGTCGGCGGAGAGACCGCCGCTCTTGGCCTCGACGCCGGTGATGTCGATGTCCAGGCCGGTGCGGGTCAGGGTGACGTGCAGGGTCGGCGCGGACTTGGGATGTTCCAGGAAGGGCCTGGCCAGGGTGCGCAACGCCGGCAGGGCGGCGACGATGCGCGGATCGGTGATCGGGCAGACCTCGATGGGGACCAGCTTCCAGCTGCGCCGCTCCTTGAAGCCGACCACGGCCCCGCCCTTGGCGGCCCGGGCGTGCAGCGCCAGACGCCGGCGTGAGGCCGGCGGCGAGGCGAAGGTGGCGAGGACGTCGGTCTCAAGCTGTTCGCGCGACAGGGCCTCGATGATGCGGTCCCGCTTCCAGGCGAGATAGGGCCCGGCCGCCCAATGCTGCAGGGAGCAGCCACCGCAGACCCCGAAGTGGGGGCATGGCGGAGTGACGCGATCGGCGCTGCGGGTCAGCAGCTCGTCGATTTCGCCCCGCTCGCCGTCAATGCGGGCGCGCACGGTTTCGCCGGGCAGGGTCAGCGGTACGAAGGTTCGATCACCGATTCCGTCGCCCTGGGCGCCGATACGTGTGATTTCGATGTCACGGGTGGTGGTCAGCGGCTTGCTCCTGGCGGAACCCGCCGGTTGGCTGGTTGTTATGGCCCTGAGCGTCGCGGTGCAAGCCATGGACGCCCGCAACATCGATGAACCTCTGTCAGCTTCTGTTCAGGTTGCGGGGTTCATCATCCTCACAGGCGACACCGGCGCTCTCCGCCGCCGCCGCTAAACGCAGAGAGAGGTATCTGTTATGCGCAAGATTCTGACCCTGGCCACCATGGCCGCCCTGGCCATTCCGGCCTTCACCGTCCCGACCGCGGTTTCCGCCCAGTCCTATCGCGAGTACGGCCGCGGCCAGTCGCCCTGCAACTACGAAAAGAAGCAGGCCGAGAAGAAGGGCACCGTCACCGGCGCCATCATCGGCGGCGTGCTCGGCGCAGCCGTGGCCGGTGACGACAACCGGGGCGAAGGCGCGCTGGTCGGCGGCACGGTCGGCGCCCTCGCCGGCAAGGAAATCGGCCGCAAGAACGTCCGTTGCGCCAGCTATCCCAAGCGCATCAGCTATCGCCGCGACAACTGCCGCTGGGTGCAGGAGTACCGTGGCAATCGCTGGCGCGGGTTTGAAGTCTGCCGCAACCGCAACGGCGAGTGGCGCCCCAGCGGCCGTTATTGATCGCCAGCCGACCTGGATATTGACGACGGGCCCCGGGAAACCGGGGCCCGTTTTCTATTGGGGCTTGCGAGCCCAGAGCAGGAATTCGTGGTTGCCGTCACCGCCGGTGATCGGGCTGTCGGTGGTGGCCTGCACGGCCCAACCCTGCTGCGCGATCCAGGCGGCGGTGGCGCCCAGGCAGTCCTGGCGGACGGCGGGATCGGTCACCAGGCCACCTTTGCCGACCCGCTCGCGCCCGGCCTCGAACTGCGGCTTGACCAGCAGGACAAGGTCGGCCCCGGGCGCGGCCAGGGCGAGGGCGGGGCCCAGAGCCTTGGTCACCGAGATGAAGCTGAGGTCGCAGACGACCAGCTGCGGCGCGGTCGGGATCAGATCGGTGTCGAGGCTGCGAACGTCCTGGCCGCTGAGTTCGGTGACGCGCGGGTCTTCGGCGATGCGCGGATGCAGCTGGCCCTGGCCGACATCGACGGCATAGACGCAGGCCGCGCCGCGCAGGAGGCAGACCTCGGTGAAGCCGCCCGTCGAGGCGCCGACGTCTAGCACCGTGCGGCCTTCGACCACGACGGGCCAGACGGTCAGGGCATGCTCCAGTTTCAGGCCGCCCCGGCCGACGTAGGGGTGGGCGGCGACGGCGGCGATGTCCGCGTCCTCCTCCACAGCGAGGGACGCCTTGGTGGCCGGCTTGCCATCGACCGTCACCCCACCGGCCTCGATGGCGGCGCGGGCCTTGGCGCGGCTGTCGAACAGGCCGCGGTCGACGAGCAGGAGATCGAGACGTGTGCGCATGGGTTCACCTTATCCTTCTCCCGCTTGCCGGGAGAAGGTGGCAGCCGAAGGCTGACGGATGAGGGCGGCGCCGGCCTCTAAACGAAAAGAGCAACGCCTTGGTGGAAATCGTCCACCAGCGGCGCTGCCCTCATCCGACCCGCTCCGCGGGGATGGTCTTCTCCCGGCAAGCGGGAGAAGGGAAAATACCTTACTTGTTCGTCGGGGCTTCGGTCTTCGGCTTGGCGCGGACCGCGCCGGCCTTGAACTTGGGCTTCATGAACTTGACCAGGACGCGCTGGCCGACCAGCAGGGGGGCGCCGTCAGCGCTGACCACCACCTCGACGACGCGCTCGTCGCTGCGCTGGCTGGGATCGTCCGAGGCCAGCTTGCGAGCCCCGAAGACGCCGGCGCGGCGCAGGACCTTGCCGACATAGACCTTGTTGGGGTCCGACTCCGGCGTGATCTCGACCTCCTGGTCGTCCCGCACGTTCGGCAGGTCGGCCTCGACGATCTCGGCGCGGACGATGCGGGCCGTGTTGGGCTCCAGGTCGAACATGGTCGAGACGTTCAGGGTTGAGGCGCCGGCGCCCGGGTTGGCGTAGCGACGAGCGATCCGGCCATCGATCGGCGCACGGATGATGGTCAGCTCGAGGGCGTACTCCGCCTCGTTCAGAGCGGCGCGGCTGGCCGCGACGGTGGCGCGCTGGGCCTCGATCTGGGCTTCCCAGTCGCGGATCTCGTCCATCTTCTGGTCCATCCGCTGCCGGGCCACGAAGTTGCTGGCCTGCAGCTCCTCGAGGCGCTTGTACTCGCGGCGGGCGGCGTTGAGCTTGACCTGCAGGACGCCGATCTGGGACTGGGCCTGATTCACACGGGCGCGGGCGCTGGCGACGGCCAGGCGCGGATCGTCGTCCTCCTGACGGGCCAGGATCTGGCCGGCGGCCACGGCCTGGCCTTCCTCGACATAGACCGCCTTGACCACCCCGCCGCGGCGGGCCGCGACCGGAATGATGCCGCCCTCGACGTCGGCCTTGCCGTTGCCGATGGCCGCGAACGGGCTTTCGGGCATGGCCTTGGCGGCCGCGTCCTGGTCCTTCTTCTTCTGCTCGCCGGCGCTCTTCGTGAAGAAGTAGCCGCCGACCACCAGCAGCACCAGGATGGTGATGATCCAGAACCAGGGTCTACGCAGGAAACCGGGCATGTGAGTGGTCGTCCTTGAAAGTCAGTGCGAGAGCGACGGCGGATTGGGATCGGGCGTGCGGCGCACGTCGTCCAGGATCTTGCCGTCCTCGATGTGGATCACCCGGTCGGCATAGGCCTCCAGGCGGGGGTCGTGGGTGACGCAGATCACCGCCGCGCCATGCTCGGTCGCGGCGCGACGCAGAAGGCGGATGACGATCTGGCCGTTCTCGCCGTCGAGGGCGGAGGTCGGCTCGTCGGCGAAGAGCAGGTCAGGATTCTTGGCCAGGGCGCGGGCGATGGCCACCCGCTGCTTCTCGCCGCCCGACAGCTCGGAGGGCCGCTGGTTCATCTTGTTGCTCAGCCCGACCTCGGCCAGCGCCGTTTCGGCGCGCCGTTCGGCCTCGCTGCGGGAGGCTCCCTGATACTTCAGGGCCGTCATCACCTGCTGCTTGGCGGTGAGGGCCGGGAACAGGTTGAAGCCCTGGAAGATGAAGCCGCAATGGTCGAGCCGGAACTTGTCGATCCGCCCGGAGGACAGGTCCCACAGGCTGCTGGCGCCCAGGGCCGTGACTTTGCCCTCATCGGGCTCGAGCAGGCCCGACAAGGCCGCCACCAGGGTGGACTTGCCGCTGCCCGAGGGGCCCATGACCATGGTCACGTCGCCGTGGCGGGCGTCGAAGTCCACGCCTTTGAGGACCTCCACGAAGGTCTTGCCGGTCTTGAAGCGCTTGACGATGCCCGTCGCCTTGATGGCGACCTCGCCCAGCCTGTGGCCCTTGCCTGAGGTGTTGGCGCTCATCGCAGCAGGTCCGCCGGTTGGCTCTTCTGCAACACCCCGAGCGACATGAAGCCCGACAGGATGGCGATCAGCAGCAGGAAGATGGCGATCAGGGTGACGATCGGAGCCGGGAAGGCCATCGGAAGACCGCCCAGGCCGGCCAGGATCGAGACGCCCCAGGTCAGCAGGCCCGAGGCGATGATGCCGACGACGCCGACCCAGAAGCTCAGCTCCATGACGATCATCCGCAGGCTGCCCATCGAGACGCCAAGAGCCCGCAGGGAGGCGAACTCCTTGATGTTGGCCATGATCGCGCCGCGCAGGGTCTGCCAGGTGATGGCGATGCCGATAATGGCGCCCATGATCACGGCGAAGAACAGGATGATGCTGATGAACTGCTCCTTGAACATCGAGGCCTCGTTGGCCTCGGCCAGGTCGGATCGGGTCCAGGCCTTGAACTTGCCGTCGGCGAGGATGTTCAATTGCGCGGCGACGATCTCGGCGCGGGCCGGATCGGCGATCTTGACCATCAGCGGCGCCACCCGCGGCCCGGTGTCGGCCTCGCCGAGCAGGCGAAGGGTGTCACGCGACATGACCATGCTCGGCTGCATCATGTTCGGGTAGCCGGTGGTCACGGCGGCGACGGTCACGGTCTTGCCGTTGTAGAGCGCCTTGTCACCCAGCTTGACGCCCAGGCGACCGAGCGCGCTCTGGTCCAGGGCCACGGTGTAGGGC
>JBILYE010000104.1:0-12745 GCA_044377925.1 Caulobacter sp.
GCCCTTCTGCGACGCCGTTCTGACGTCCTGGCGGTCATACTGGCGGGCGGTGACAAGTACTTTTCCGCCGGCGCGGATCTTGGCGGAATTCAGGACCGCGTGACGGCGCCGACAGTCCTTGAGACCCGTGAAGCGATCATGGCCGGGCCGGACATGTGTCGCGCCTGGGAGGAGATCGAGGCCGTCACGATCGTCGCCATAGAGGGCTATTGCGTTGGCGGGGCCTGCGCCTTGGCCGTCGCCTGTGACTTCAGGATCATGGGCGAGGGCAGCTTCGTTCGGCTGCCGGAGGTTCCTCTCGGGATCAACATGAGCTGGAACAGCATTCCGCGGATCACCACGATGGCTGGGCCGTCGCGGGCCAAGCGGTTCGTGATGTTCGGCGAACCGGCGACGGCCGAGGTCTGCCTGTCTTGGGGCATGGCTGACGAGGTTACGGAAAAGGGCAAGGCGCTCGACGCCGCCCGGGCCTGGGCGTCAAAAGTCGCGGCCCTGCCTCCCCTCCCCATCCGCATGACCAAGGAAGCGGTCAATGCCCAGGCGAACGCCAATCACTACGCCACGAGCTTCATGGATCGTGACCAGTACCTGCTGACGGTGAAGACCCAGGACTTCCAGGAGGGAGTGAAGGCCTTCTTCGAGAAGCGGCCGGGCGCGTTCAAAGGTGACTGAGATCCCTCTCGCCGGCACGACCGATGGCGTCGTGTCGGGAGTGCGGGCGAACGGTGTCGACAGCTTTCTCGGCATTCCCTTCGCCGCGCCGCCAACGGGGCGGAGACGGGGACAGCCACCACTGGCCGTGGAGGCCTGGCAAGGCGTGCGAAGGGCAACCGGGTTTCGCGACTGGTCTCTCCAGCCAGACTTCCCGGCGATGTCGACCCATGCCACCGGGACATCGTCGGAAGACTGTCTCTATCTGAACGTCTGGACGCCGACGGGCGCCATAGACAGGCCCGTGCTGGTGATCGCTCATGGCGGCGGCTTCCAGATCGGCTCGGGAGCAGCCCCGGCCTATCGGGGAGACCGTCTTGCCGCATCCGGGGTTGTTGTCGTCACCTTCAACTACCGGCTCGGCGCCCTTGGTTTCGACCATGGCCCCCTTTGGATCCAGGACCAGATCGCGGCTCTGAAGTGGGTTCAGCGCAACATTGCGGCCTTCGGCGGGGACCCGGCACGGGTAACGGTGGCCGGCATGTCGGCCGGCGGCGTCAGCGTCAACGCCCTGAATCTGAGTCCCGAAGCCAGGGGTCTGTTCGACCAGGCGATCGTCATATCCGGTGGTGGCGACAGCCTTTTTTCGCCCGGCCCGCACCCCGCCACTCCAATGATCGACCACAGCGCCCCGGCCCCCGTTCGTACGCCCGCATTCGACGGCGGGCGGGGCGAGACCCCCTACGTCGACGGCCTCTTTATCGACCGCCTACCTTCACAGGCGCTATCGGCCGGTGTGTCGAACGCGCGCCGCCTCATCGTCGGCTACTCCAACTTTGAAGGCAGCCTGCTGGACACGCTCGGCCTGCCGGCCGATCTGTTGGCCCAGGTCTTCGCCAGCCCTGAGAACTCACCTCGAGCGGATGGCTACGACCTCTACGGAGAACTGCTGTTTCGTCGACCCGCGCGTGAGCTGGCTCTCTTGTCGGCGGATAATGCCGCTGAGACCTGGCTGTTCGACTTCGGCTATGCGCCCCAAAGCCTGAGGGGCCAGGCGCGTGGCGCCGGCCACGGCGCGGGGCTCTACGCGCTGCTTGGCACGCTCGACCCTGCGTATGCAGAACTGGGCGCGACGCCAACGGAGGCTGATTGGCGCGTCGCGGCGGGCCTTCGCGACCGTATCCTGCCCTTCATCGAAGGCGGGGAGCCCAATCTCCCCGAGCGGATCACATGGACGCCCTTGGACGCGTCGGCGCCGCTGGCGCTGACCATCGGTCACGATGGGCGCGAGCGGATGGAGCAACCGCGGGACCTGGCCCACGGCGCCTGAGGCGGGCAGGCCTTGTCAGCGACGATCGGGCTTTCGTTAGCCCGCCGCCAGCCAGTCCAGAATGGCGCGGTTCACGGCATCGGGGTTTTCCAGCTGCAGGAAGTGACCCGCCTTCTCGATGACTCGCACGTCCAGCCCGCCTGGGAACATCGCCGGCGGCATGGCGCGGACAAAGATGTCCGAACTCACGCAGCCGTCTGTCTGGCCCGCCAATCCGAGCGTGGGCGTCTGGATCAGGACGAGGGCCAAGCCCTGCCCCTCTGACAGGCGTGGCGCGGATGCGTTAAAGGCAGAGCGATAGTAGCCGAGCGCGGCTGCCATGACTCCCGGGGTCGACAGGGTCGCCTTGGCGGCCTCCAGGTCGGCGCGGTCAAAGTCCCAGCCGGGTGACCAGTCGCGCCACAGGCGCTCGATGTAGGCCCCGTCATTGGCCGCCAACAGGAGCTCCGCCAGGCCGGGAACCTGGAACATGAAAACATACCAGGTGCGCTTGAGCTGTTCGAAGTCGCCCGGCAACTCGGTCGCCCACCCCAGCGGATGGGGCACCGCCAGCGTGATCAGTTTCTTGATCCGGTCAGGAAACTTCGCCGCCGCGGCGTAGGCGATCGCGGCCCCCCAATCGTGACCGATCAGGACCGCCGATGTCTCGCCCAGGGCATCAATCCATCCGCCGACGTCGTCGGACAGCGCAGCAATCCCGTAGTCGCCATCCTCGGGCTGTGAGCTCGGTTCGTAGCCACGACTGGTGACCGCTACGGCCCGCCAGCCGTTTGCCGCCAGGGCCGGAAGCAGGTGGCGCCATGACGCCGGCGTATCCGGAAACCCGTGCAGGCAAAGCGCCAAAGGCCCCTCGCCCATCTCCCAGGCCGTAAACGTCAGGGCTCCGACGGTCAGTTGCCGCTGCTTTGCACCCGGGACGCCAGTCATCGGCCTAGTCGGCCCACGGCTGAATGAGAATCTTGGCGTGCCGCTCCGGGTCGCCAAGGTCCTTGAAGGCTTGTGTCACGCCGTCGAGACCAACCTTGCCGGTGATCAGCGGCTTCCAGTTGATTTCGCCGTCTTTGATCAGCCGCAACGCTTCGGCGAATTCCTCTGCCGTGTAGAAGATCACGAACGTGAGCTGCAGCTCCTTGCTGATCGCCAGCATGGGAATGAAGCTCTCTTCGCCGGCCGGAATGCCCGTTCCGATAATCCGCGAATTCTGGGGCGCTTCCAGCACCAGCTTGTGGAGCATCCTGGGGGCGCCGGTGTTCTCGAAGATCACCAGGGGTGCCCCTGGCGCGGCGTCCATGGCGGCGTCGATCACACTGGCCTGCCCGGCATCGACGACCTTGGTCGCGCCCATGAGGCTCGCCAGCTCGCGCCGCTTCGGCGACAGGTCGGACGCGATGATCTGGCTGACGCCGCGCGCCTTCAGGACGGCAATTGTCGCCAGGCCGATCGGCCCACACCCCACGATGACCGTCGCATCCTCGGGCCTGAGGACCGCCTTGTTGACGGCGTGAACCGCAATGCCGACGGGCTCGGTCAGCGCCGCGGCATCATCGACGACCGAACTGTCCACCGGCAGAAGCAGCGCCTCGGTCAACAACATGTACTCGGCATAGGCGCCCGTAACGTCCGAGGTGGAGCCGATCAGGATGGGCACGCCGTTCTTGCTGAGGAACGGCATTGAACAGACCCGCTCGCCGTGTTCGAGCCGCCGACCGGTGTCCGGACCGAAGTCGACGACCTCACAGACGAACTCGTGGCCCAGGACCGGGCCGTCGCGGAGCGTCTTCTCCATCGCATCGGTCGGGGCGCCCAACGCACGGACGTTCTCGATCATTCCGTCGATGTGATGGAAATAGTGCAGATCGGACCCGCAAATGCCGCAGGCCCGAACCTTGACCAGCACATCGCCCGGGCCCGGAACGGGCATGGGGCGTTCCTCGACGACAAACCGATCGCCGCGCATGACGGCGGCGCGCATGGTTTTCAAGGCTATTCCCCGTTGACGATCAGCTTGGAGTAGTCGAGGCCGAGGGCGTCACAATAGTCCCGGTAGAGGTCGAGCGCGGCCTTGGCGTCCACCACCGCGGTGGGCTTGCCGTCCTCGTCGAGATTGATGTTGGCGCCATAGATGGCGAACCAGGTGACCATGTCCTCGGTGGCGTCGGCGGGGGTGACGAGCGTGTGTCGCGAGCCCGCCGGCTCGAACAGATAGGAGCCAGGGCGGTTCACGGCTTCCGGGCTCTCGAGATAGTGCCAGGTCCCCTTCAGGGTCACGGCGAAGACAAGGCCGGTATGGTAGTGCGTCGGCACCTGGGTTCCCGGCGGCAGACGGGTCTTGGAAATCCACAGGCCCTGGTTCAGGTCCACATGGAGCATCTGCAGGGCAGAACCGCCGCCGATTTCCATCCAGGGAAGTTCGTCATCGCCGATGTGAAGGGTCTCAAGGGCGCCTTCGGCCGGGATCATCGGGCGTGAGGCGCGGTCCTGGATCAGCGCGGCGAGCCGCTCATCCGGTGAGAGAACTGAAGCGTCGTCCATGGGTTTCTCCGTCGAACAAGCGAGCTATTGAACGCCCGTAGCCAGGGCAGTGTAGGTCTGGCGCGCCAGATGAAAGCCGGCGGGAAGATCGACCTTGGCCGGGTTGTACCAGGGCGAGAACGTGCTCAGATACCGGGGCAGGTAGTTGCGGGTGTAGGTCGCAAGGCGTTTCTTGCGGACGGCCGCCCATTCCGGCGTGTTGTAGCGGGCGACCGTCTCCGGATCGGCCTCGAGCATCACGGTCGCGAACTTCTTGCACAGTCCCAGATAGTGCCTCTGGAACCAGAGACTCATGCGGGTCCGATACAGATAGTCGCCGACCAGCTTCTCGTAGACATCGAAGCACACCGAGCGGTGCTCGATCTCCTCCATGATGTGCCAGTACATCAGGCCGCGGATCGGTTCCTTCATGTAGCCGAACATATCGACGTCGATCTGGGTTCGGGCCGCCGCGCAGGTCATCGACTCGAAGCCCTCGGCGTAGGCAAGGTTGAACTTCAGGGGCTTTTCGACTGACCAGCGGGCGAACAGCGCCTCGACTTCCTTCTCCAGCTCGGCAAGACGCGGACCAGCGGGATGGACGCGCTTGACCACTTCGTTGGCCTTGGCATGCTGGCGGAAATGCTGCCCTTCCTGGGCGCAGAACCGCTTCATTTCCTCGCGAAGCACCGGGTCATCCACCTTGTCCATCGCGGACTGCATGGTGCGGATCAGGAACGGCTCCAGGTAGGGGAGCATCATCCAGGCGCCGACAAAGTAGTAGGACATCGCGGGGTCGCCCTCGATGAACACCAGATCCATGTCGTCCGGGAACTCGAAGTTCATCCGGCGAACGGGAATTTCCTTGGCGACGTCCACCTGCGATCTCCCTGACTGTTCGCATTACTATACACTTGTTCAGTGTCGTGTGAAGCCCTTTGCCGGTGGGATTTGTCACCAACCTGAGCCAGCTTTCCCGGTCTTGAGGGGGTGGCCCGACAAAGCGATAGCCCCCCGCTGAATCTAGCGTCATTGGAGCCGAAGTTCTTCAGAGCGCCAAAACGGTCCGTGCAATGATGTTGCGCTGAATTTCGCTGGTTCCGCCGAATATCGTCACCGAACGATCGTACAGGTAGCGACCCATGGCCACGTCCGCCTGCACGTCGACTGTCGACATTCTCGGACCGACCGCTTCGATGGCGAGCTCATCGAGTCTCTGGGTCAGCTCACTGCCTTGAAGCTTCAACAGGGAGGCCGCATTGCCGGGCGCTTCGCCCAGGCTCAGGGCGGAAATTACCCGCCTCTCCTGCATTTCCACGGCGGTCACTTCGATCTCGGCCCGCGCGAGCCTGCCCCGGAAGGACTCGTCGTCCGCCAGGCCATCGACAGCGAGCCTTCTTACCCAAGCCAGGCGCGCCCGCAGGCCAGCCGCGTAGTTCCCACCCCGTTCAAATTCCAGCAGGTGCTTGGCGACAGCCCAGCCGGCGTTTTCTTCGCTCACGCGGTTGATTTTCGGGACTCGAACCTCGTCGAAGAAGACCTGGTTGAACTCGTGGTCGCCGGCGATGTTGACGATCGGCCTTATGGAAATCCCGGGGGACGACATGTCGATCAGCAGGAAGGTGATCCCGGCCTGGGCCCTCACCTCGAAATCCGTTCTGACAAGGCAGAACATGTGAGTGGCCTGGTGCGCCAGGGTCGTCCAGATCTTGCTGCCCGTGACAACATAGTCGTCGCCGT
Source organism: Caulobacter sp. (assembly GCA_044377925.1). Classification (GTDB taxonomy): domain Bacteria; phylum Pseudomonadota; class Alphaproteobacteria; order Caulobacterales; family Caulobacteraceae; genus Caulobacter. Next base: position 6,233 of record JBILYE010000104.1, read on the forward strand.
CTGATCGCGCCGCCGTCTTAAGGGAGGCCAGGTCCGAACCAGATCCGGGTTCTGAATAGCCCTGACACCAGCGATGCTCGCCCGTCAGAATGCGCGGAAGGTAGTGGAGCTGCTGTTCCGGCGTACCGAACCGGATGAGCACCGGGCCACACATTCGAATTCCGAACAAGTGGGTGGGCGGAGCGCCCGCGAGGGCGCACTCGGATGCGAAGATGTGCCTATGCGTGTCGGTCCAGCCCGGCCCGCCGAATTCCATCGGCCAGTCTGGCGCGACCCACCCTTGTTCATGGAGGATCTCGTGCCACCGGGACATCGCGGAAAGGTCGCAGAAGGCGCCCGTGCTGGCGGCGACGGCGGCCCGGAGATCCTCCGAGAGATGTTCGTGGAGGAAGGCCCTAACCCGTCCACGAAAATCCGCGTCAGCCGGTCCAAGTTCCAGGTCCATGTCACCTCACGCACTGCGCCAATCCCCCGCCTCTCCGCGCGGGTCCGCTTAGCCAAACACTATACATTTGTTCATTCGCAATTTACTGCTGCTCTGGTGGAGCGAGACAGCCCGGCGCCATCGACAACGACGTGATCGCCCGGAAGACAAGGCGTGGTGCGTCGTGGAAGGCCCGGGCCGGCTCGAACCGTGGATTTGCACAACGATCAGTCGGACCCGGCAGCATGACCATGACGGCGCCCACAGGCCCCTCCGGAATCCTCGTCGAAGCAGAGGACTTCGACAGCTATGGGGGCTGGGTCCTCGACTCCCAGTTCGAGGCGCAGATGGGCTCGCCCTATTTGCTGGCCCACGGACTCGGACAGCCGGTCGCCGACGCGACCACGATCATCGAGGTGGCTGACGCCGGCCACTACGCCGTGTGGGTTCGCACCCGGGACTGGGCAGCCCCGCATGCGCCGGGTCGGTTTGCGCTATCGATCAATGGCGCCAGAATCGCTGCCGAGTTCGGCGCCAATGGGGAGGACTGGTCCTGGCATCCCGCCGGCACGATCTCCCTGCCGAAGGGCGCGGTGACCCTGGCGCTGCATGACCTCACGGGCTTTGATGGGCGCTGCGACGCGATCTTCCTGAGTCAGGACGATACGCCGCCTCCGAATGCCGTCGATGCCGCGAGCCGCGCCTGGCGCAAGGTCCTGCGTGGTCTACCGGCCGATCCGCTCGAGGCGGGTGATTTCGACGTGGTGGTCGTAGGCGGCGGCGTCTCCGGCTGTGCGGCGGCGCTGACGGCTGCCCGTCTCGGCCAACGAGTGGCCTTGATCCATGACCGCCCGGTGCTCGGCGGCAACGCCAGCAAGGAAATCGGCCTTATGCCGCGCGGCGCCCAGGGCTCCATCCTGCGCGAACTCTCGCAGCGAACGCCGGACGGCGACCTCATGGCGCTTTCACTTCTCGAAGCAGAGGCGACCGCGACGGTCTTCTTGGAACACCGGATTGTCGCCGCAGAGCGGAAGGGCGACCGGATCTTCTGGGTAGACGCCGTTCAAGCTCGCGGCGGGCAGGAGCGTCGCTTCCGCGGAAAGATGTTCATCGACGCCAGCGGCGTCGCCCAGCTCGGCGTCCTGGTGGACGCGGAAACCCTGTTCGGCCGCGAGGCGCGCTCGGAGTTCGACGAGCCCTACGCCCCCGAGGTGGCCGATGACATGCACCATGGCAACACCCTCTTCTTCCGCACGCGCATGGCGGACCGCCCAGTCCCCTTCCCCGAGGTGTCCTGGGCGACTGAGGTGTCCAAGGATTACGCCAATCTCAGCGGACAGCTGATCAAGTCTGGCTTGGAAAATGGCCCTGGCCCCTCGGCCAATCCTGACAACCCGACCTTCCAGTTCACCGACAATCCGACCAAGTCCTGGATGATGGAGTTCCCGGCGACGCACTTCTGGGAATACGGCCAGTGGCTCGACCCCTACACGTCGGGGGAATTCGTTCGCGACTATCTGATGCGGGCGCTCTACGGGACCTTCTCCAACGTCAAGAAGCTGGAGCCCGAGCAGTATGCCAACCTCGAATTCGAATGGATGGCGTTCGTGGCGGCGCAGGGCGAATTCCGGCGCTACAAGGGCGACTATGTCCTGACCGAGAACGACATCCGCAACCACACCCGTTTCAATGACATGCTGATCGCCAACGACGGGTCGTTCTGCATCCACTGCGCCTGGAGCCCTGGCGAGGGAAAAAATGACTTTAGGCTCAAGGACTGGATCTTCGACAGCCGCGATCAGCAATCCTACGGCATCCCGTTCCGCTGCCTCTACTCGGCCAACATCGACAACCTCCTGATGGCCGGCAAGCACATCAGCGTAACCCACGTCGCTGGCTCTTCGGTGAAACTCATGGGGAATGGCGCGCAACACGGAGTCGCCGTCGCGGCTGCGGCGTTCCTTTGCAATGAGCACGACACGACGCCCCGCGGTCTCCTCGACGACCACCTCAACAAGCTTCGAGGTCTTGTCGATGCCCTCACCGGCCACGACCACGACATGACAAATCACCCGCCCACTCGCAAGTTTGTCGCCGTCCCGGGGTAACAGATAGAAGGGCTTTGTCAGGTGATGCGGCGTCTCGCTGTCCATAGGCCTCAAGGTGATTGATCGGCGTCGCATGGTGCGGAACGCCGTGGCCCTCGGTATCCTTCCACCTGAGCGAGGGGCTGACGTGGGCGCACCTCTGATGCGGGATGTGGCGCGCTATGTCGCCTTTGGCGAGCATCGGAGCGGCACGATCCCTGAGGCCCAGACCGCCGGCTGGATAGCCCGCCGGCTTTCGGCGCTGGGGTTCAAAGCCACAATTGAGACGACCCCAGTGTCGACCCTGCTGCGCCCCAGCGGCGAGCTTGTCTGTGCGGACCTCAAGGTTGAAGCCTTTCCGCAATGGCGCCCGCCGACTACTGTTCTTGGGACAACTCTTGAAGGGCCGCTGGCGCCGTTGGGCGCGCTCAAGTCGGGCGCATTTTGGGTTATGGGTGCCCCTGCGCCTTTGAGTGCCTATTGGCCGGCCGGTTCGCAGGCAACGGCGGTTTCGGCGGGACAGGCGGGCGCCAAAGCATTGCTAATGGCCTTCGCTGAACCGACAGACGGCATTTTTGCCTGCAATCAGGAAGTGCAGGGCGGTCTTCCCCTGCCTGTGGCGCTCCTGCGACCCTCAGATCTGTTGGCTCTCCAAGGCCGGACGGCCCAGGGCGCTGCCGCGCATCTGACACTCCTAGCAATGCCAGCTGAGGTCTCGGCCCACAGTGTGCTTGCTCGAAAGCCTGGCTCGGGTGCCCCGATCGTGATCTCGACCCCGCTGAGTGGGTGGTTCCGGTGTGGGGCAGAACGGGGCCCAGGCGTCGCCTTGATGCTGCATCTAGCCGCACGTCTGTCGACTAGCGTCAGACCCGTCTGGATCCTTGCCACGGGTGCCCACGAACTCGGGCATCTGGGCATGAAGCAACTGCTCGAGACTCCGGGCCTGCCACCGCCGGCTGCCGTGGGCCTTTGGCTCCACCTCGGCGCCGGTCTCGCCTCTCGCGGTTTAGACGCCCAGTACCACACCGTATCGCCGCAATTCGCCACGGTTTCGAGGGCCTTCGAGATACCTCTTAAGGCGATCTTTCCGGCCGCGGATTGGATCTGGCTGCCGGTGAGACCCGGCGCTCCAGGAGAAGGCGGCGATATCGCCAAGGCTGGCTATGAAAAGCTGGTGAGCCTCGCCGGGGTGTTTCCGGGCTTCCATACCCAAGGCGACGATGGCTCAGCTATAGACCCCGCCGCTCTGGTCCGGCTGGCCGAGACTTTGACAGGCATGGTGGCCGACCTGGCTTGAGAGAGGGTTGTTGTGTTAGCCGGCCTGGGTGGCAACAATTCCGCCCCCACTGGAATCTAGGCAGACGTCGCCCGTGACCACGCCTCGAAGGGGTCGGTGCGGGGTACTGTTGGCCTGACCCCCTTGAAGTGATCCATCCCTTATGTTGGTCCGAGGACCTTTTGGATGGATGGAACGATGGCAAGGAAGCGCCACAAGCCTGAAGAGATCGTCGCCAAGCTGCGTCAGGTTGATGTCCTGACCGGTCAGTACAAGTCGAACTCCTAAGAAGTGAAAATGATTGCGGTGACGGGGACAACGTGTTTCCGCTGGAGGGCGGAGTACGGCGGCATAGAACGATCAGGTCAAACGGCTGAAGCCGCTGGAAGATGAGAGTTTGCGGCTGCGTCGGGCGGTCTCGGACCTGACGCTGGACAAGCTGATCCTGACCGAGGCCGCCCGGGGACCCGAAGGGCGGCGTCAGCCAAACTTCTAAGCCCCGCCCGTCACCGGGCCTGTTTGGATAGGGTCCGATCTGAACTGAAGATCTCTGAAGGTCGGGCCTGCGTTGCCCTGGGCCAGGCACCGGTCCACCCCGCGCAAGCACTCCCGCGGGCGCGATGACGAGGCGACGCTGACCGCAACCTTTCGCAGGCTCACTGCCTATTTAGGCGGCCCTGAAACAGAGAGTTCGCCTTCAGGCTCTCTTCCACCACCAATCCCAGCCCACCGTCTCAGTTGAATGTTTGATCCGAGACGGTGGGGGTGGATCTCCAAAGCCCCCATTCCGCATTTCGGCATTCAGCCGCGGTAGCCGCGGCAGCCGACCACATACGACGCAAACCCTCGCCTGCGGTCAATCGGCGTCCAGAAAGGACCGGACAGCCAGCAGGAAGTCCGGGAAGTTCTCGCGGCGAATATTGTGGCCGGCCCCTTGGATCTGGACCGCGCTCAAAAGGGGATTCAGCGCCCTGGCCTCTTCCACAATCGCCCGTGTGGCGATCCCGCCGCGGCTTTCCTCTCCGCAGATCAGCAATGTCGGCTCCGTGAGTCGGCTGACCGCGCCCTGCCAGGGTGAGGCGAAGACAGGAAGGGCGTCCGGATTGACCTGTTGCTTCGCAGCTGTCCAGGCCGGGAACTCGTCATCATGCCAGCTAGGCGAGGTTACTCGCCCCATGGCCGCAATATCAGCCTGGGATAGGGCCTGAAAGCGCTCCACCTGCTCTCGGAACTTCCGGCATCGAAGGGCCACAGCCGCCGGGTCGGCGACAGGAAGGAAGGTGGGGTCCTCAAGAATGATCTTCGACGCCCTGCCGGGATAGGCGCCGGCGAATTCGGCGGTGGCCCGGGCCCCGACCGAATGGCCCATGACCATGGGGGAATGAAGACCCAGGTAATCGATCGCCTCGAGAATGTCCCGGCCCGGGTCCCAGGAGCCCGCGGCAGCAGGCCGGGCGCTGCCGCCGTGGCCACGCGCGTCCAGCATGATGATGTCGAAGTCTGGAGACAGGGCCCTCGCCAACCGGCTCCAGCACAGACCGTTGTCCGTAAGCCCGTGTGACAGCACGAGCGCGGGTCCGTCGCCACCTGTGCGGTGGAAGGCCAGGTGTCCGCCGGAGACCGGCACGATGCCGGATCGCCAGGAGGCGGACGGGTCGCTGTCGCCCGCGTTTCCTACCACGCATAGGCCTCCGGCGCGGGACCGCAGGGCGGGAAGATCGCGTCGATCGCGGCCAGCGTCCCGGCGTCCAGTCCGATCTCGGGGACGTGCAGAAGTGATGTCAGCTGATCCAGGCTGCGAGGTCCGATGATCGTCGACGACACTCCGTCCTGGCGCAGCAACCAGGCCAAGGCCACCGCGCCGGGCTGTTCCCCCAGCGAAGCGCAGAGGGCTGCAAATCTCGCCAGTTGGTCCGACCGTGCGGCGGCCTCGGCGCGCGCGTCAGCCGACTGGCGCCGGCCGTCCGGGTCTGCCGACCGGCCCGCCAACAGCCCGCCGGCCAAAGGGCTCCAGACGATTAGGCCAACGCCGTACTCCCGGCTGGCCGGGATCACCTCGAGCTCGGCCCGGCGTTCCAGGAGGTTGTAGAGCCCCTGCTCCGACACCAGCCCAAGGCGGCCCCGCGCCGCCGCCGTCTCGCCGGCCTGGGCGATCTTCCAGCCGGGAAAGTTGCTGGAGCCGACATAGGTGATCTTGCCCTGGGCGATCAGCCGGTCGGTGGCCTGCCAGATTTCCTCCATCGGTGCGTTCCGGTCGATGTGGTGCAGCTGGTAGAGATCGATGTGCTCGACCTGCAGCCGCCGCAGGCTGGCGTCGCAGGCCATCTGGATGTGGCGAGCCGACAGTCCGCGGTCGTTGATGTCATCCGACATCGGCTCATGGACCTTGGTAGCCAGCACGATCCTGTCACGCCGTCCCCGATCCTGGGCCAGCCATTTGCCGAGCAAGGTCTCAGTGACCCCGACCCCGAGATGCCCCCCGTACTGGTTGGCGGTATCAACGAAGTTGATGCCTTGCGCGAGGGCTTCGTCGAGGATCGAGAAACTGTCCTGTTCTGATGTGCGAGGACCGAAGTTCATCGTCCCCAGGCAAAGCTCGCTCACCTGCAGCGCGGAACGGCCGAGTCTACGATACTTCATGAGGCTGATCCGATGTCTGGCTAACTAGGGCGCGCGAAGGGTCGGGCCGGTCACGAGGGGCTCGCTCGAATCCGCCACACAGTGGC
>JBILYE010000323.1:0-3279 GCA_044377925.1 Caulobacter sp.
CTTGGAGGTGACCATCAGCAGCAGCAGCATGGAGATCTGCTGGCCGACTGACAGTTCGATACCGTGGGCCTTGGCGATGAACAGCACCGCAAAGGTGCAGTACATCATCGAGCCGTCGAGGTTGAAGCTGTAGCCCAGGGGCAGCACGAAGCTGACCACCCGGCGCGGCAGGCCGAACTTTTCCAGGGCTTCCAGGGTGCGCGGGTAGGCGGCCTCGGAACTGGCCGTCGAGAAGGCCAGCAGGGTCGGCGGGGTGATGGCGCGGAACAGGCCGGTCGCCCGGCCGCCCAGCACGACCAGGGCGGCCAGGAACAGCAGGCCCCACAGCACGCCGAGCGATACATAGAAGCCGCCGATGAACTCGGCGTAGGTGCCGATGATGCCGAGGCCCTGCTTGGCGATGGCGGCGGCCAGGGCGGCGAAGATGGCGATGGGGGCCAGGGCCATGACGTAGCCGGTGACCTTGAGCATGATGTTCATGCCCTGCTCGACCAGCTGCATGACGGCCGGGGCCCTGTCGTCCAGCGCCGCGACGGCGGTGCCGACGAAGACGGCGAAGACGACGATCTGCAGGATCTGGTTGGTCGCCATGGCGTCGAAGATCGACGTCGGGATCAGGTGGGTGATGAAGTCCTTCAGGGTGAAGGAGGAGGTGTCGACGGTGGCGGCCTTGCCGGCCACCTCGCTGGTCATGTTGAGGTTGCCGCCCAGGTCCCAGAAGTGGCTGAGCAGATGGAACATCCCCAGGCCGACGCTGAGCGAGATCAGGGAGGCGAAGATGAACCAGACGATGGCCTTGAAGCCGACGCCCCGGATGGCGGCGGCGTCCTCCATGTGGGCGATGCCGACCACCAGGGTGGTGAAGACCAGCGGCGCGATGATCATCTTGATCAGCCGCAGGAACAGCGTCGTGATCAGGTTGAAGACGTCGATGGCCTGGGTCAGCTGATCGCCGGCCAGGAGCTGGTTACAGGCGAGGCCTGCCAGGACGCCCAGCACCATGGAGGCGACGATGAAGATGGTGAAACGGCGATTCATGCGGCCCCCGGCAGCGAAGATTTGCCCCATGTTTGGCGGGGAAGCGGCGCGGCGTCCACCTTTGCATGGCCGCCGAGGTTTGGCAGGGTGACCGGATGAGCGATTTCGCGGCCATCAAGGACGAACTGATCCTGCGCTTGCGGCGGGCGACGCCGGGCATGCGGGTGACCCGCGAGGGGCCGGACGGGATCGAACTGACCTCGGACTGGATCCATCCGTCGAAGCCCGGCCAGCCGATGTGGTTTGGCGGGGTGCGGCAGGGCAAGGCCTACGTCAGCTATCACCTGATGCCGGTCTATACGCATCCGGCGCTGCTGGAGACGATCAGTCCGGCCCTGAAAAAGCGGATGCAGGGCAAGAGCTGTTTCAACTTCAAGGTCGCCGACGCGGGGCTGTTCGACGAGCTGGAGGCGCTGACCCGGGAAGGGGCGGCGCTTTACGCGACAACCTGACTATCGAAGCGGCGATCCATTGTACCGCGGATCGCCCGGCCTACAAAAAAGGTCGATGTTGTCCAGGAAGGACGAGAAGCAGGCCAAGCCCCTTGTCCCGTAGGCTTTTGCGCAGGTCGAGGGCTTGAGAGTGTAGCCCGGGGCGTAGGTCGGTCTGTGGGTCGATGTGCGGCGTTTGTAGGTCGGTCAGGCCTACAGGGCGACCTACACCGCCCGCTGAGCCTCGGCCGAGCGCCCGCGGAGGCCGGAAAAATCGATGAATATGTCTAGACATATTGCCGAAAGCCCCGGCGGGCGGGCGTTTTCGGGCCCTAGATCAGGCCCGCCGCCTTGGCCTCGGCGGTGAGGCCGTCGCGGAATTTCGGGTCGGCCAGGCTGATCATCACCCGGGCCCGTTCCTGGATGCTGAGGCCCTTGAGGTTGCGGCGGCCGTGCTCGGTGATCACCCACTGGACGTCGTTGCGGGGAGTGGTGACCGGGCCATCGAGGCGGCCGACGATGCGGGAAACGGCGCCGTCCTTCGCCGTCGAATGGCAGGCGATGATCGATTTGCCGTCCTTGCTGGCATAGGCGCCGCGCACGAAGTCGAGCTGGCCGCCGGCGGCGCTGTACTGGCGCCCGGCCATGTGTTCGCTGTTGCAGGCGCCCGAGAGATCGATCTGCAGGGTGGCGTTGACCGAGACCACACGATCGTTGCGGGCGATAACGGCGGGGTCGTTGACGTAGTCGACCGGTCGGCTCTCGACGGCGGCGTTGTCGTCGATGAAGGCGTAGAGGGCCTTGTCGCCCAGGGCGAAGGTGAAGATCGAGCGGCCGGTGTTGGTGGCCTTGCGGGCGTTGGTGACCGCGCCGGACTGCATCAGCCGCATCAGGCCGGGGGCGAAGAGCTCGGTATGGATACCGAGGTCGCGGTGGCCGCTCAAGGCGCCGCAAACGGCTTCGGGCAGGGCCCCGATGCCCATCTGCAGGCAGGCGCCGTCCTCGACCAGTTCCGCGACCAGGCGGGCGATGATCGCGTCTTCCGGCGCGGAGTCGCGGACCGGGTTCTCGAACAGCGGGGTGTCCTGTTCGACGATGGCGTCGACCTCGCTGACATGGATCATGCCGCCGCGCACCCGGGGGGTATGGCGGTTGACCTCGACGACGACGCGGCGGGCCGATTTCACCAGCGAGCGGCCATAGTCGTTGCTGGGGCCGAGGCTGAAGAAGCCGTGGGCGTCCATCGGCGAGACGCAGGTCATGAAGGTGTCGATCGGCTCCGGCTCGCTCATCAGGCGGGGGGCCTGGCTGAAGGCGCCGGGGACGAACCAGACGGTCTGGCGGCCGTCCTTCTCGCCCTGGGCCTGGAGGGCCCGCTCGACCGGGCCGAGGAAGAAGCAATGGGGACGGATGCGGTCCATGAGCTCGTAGCGCAGGACGGTGGCGGCGGCGTGCGGCATGGAGTGGAAGTAGTAGAGGCGGACCTCGTCCACGGCTTGCGCCTCGGCCCGGGCGGCGAGGGCGGAGAGCAGGCCGGGCGGTTCGGCCAGGGCCATGCCCATGGCGACGCGGCTGCCTGAGGCGATCTCGGCGACGGCATCGGCGGCGGTGGTCAGCTTCGAGGCGTAGAGGTCTTGAGGGGTCATGGTCGAACTCATCGGGCGATCCTGCAGCCGTAGCCGTCTTCGTACACCGCTTCACCCTTGAACAGGGCCAGGGAGGTGGTGACGCTGGCCGTCTTCGGCAGGCCCGTGCGGTCGACGTGGAGGGTGTAGAGGTTCACGTAGCCGCCGAAGTCGGTGCGGCAGCT
>JBILYE010000324.1:0-3276 GCA_044377925.1 Caulobacter sp.
ACCGGCCGCAAGCGCTTCCACGGCGGCGACCGTCTTCGTCTGGCCGTGGTCGAGCAGGCCGACCACCAGGTCAAGTTCAACCCCCTGGCCAACTGGGGCAAGGAAGAGCTCGACGCCTACGTCGCCCGGCACGACCTGCCGGCCCATCCGCTGGTGGCGCAAGGCTTCCCCTCGATCGGCTGCTGGCCCTGCACCAGCGCCGTCGAAGAGGGCGCTGACGTCCGCGCCGGCCGCTGGGCCGGCCAGGACAAGACCGAATGCGGCATCCACGTCGCCCGCGCCAACGTTGCGCCGACGAATGTGGGCGGCGATATCTGAGCTCCTGGTTATTCGGGGGAAGCGATGCCGAGCGATGAGGGGTCAAGGTCGCTGACCGGCGTCTGGCACGGCCTGTTCACCTATCCCTACGAACAGGAACCGGGCAGCTTCACCGCCACCCTGCTGGAAGCCGGCCCGTTTCTGACCGGATCGACCCACGAGGACGGCCTTCACCACGACGGCGTCCAGGGTGCGCTGTTCGCCCTGATCGACGGCGAGCGCGAAGAAACCATGGTCTATTTCGACAAGACCTACGACGGCACGGGCGGCTGGGACCACCTCGTCCGTTATCAGGGCAGGCTGAACGCCGACTGGGCGGAGATCGAGGGCCGGTGGACGGTCCCCGGCGTCTGGTCGGGCAAGTTCCTGATGATCCGCTCGGGCGCCAAAAGCCTGGCCAAGGCGAGGGCACAGCTTGTCGGCGCCTGACCTACTTCGCCGTTGACACGCGCTGGCCCGCCTTCGGGCAACCTGTGAACGTGCCGGCCTTCATCACCTGCACCGTCTTGGTGTTGATCTTCATCAGCTGCGCCATCGAGCCCCGGCCGTGGCCGGTGAAGAGATCGATGTGAGAGCCCTTCACGCCGCCGCCGGTGTCGGAGATGTACCAATAGCCATCATGCGACTCGCCGCTCGGCATCTGCATGCCGACGGTTTCCGGGATGAAGACGATCGAGCGCCTGGGGGCGATCCGGGGATCGCTGGCCGCCGTGCGCATGGCCACCACCGGACAGCCCAGCGAGTCGCGGGCGCCCGCGCCGCCGCCGCCCGAATGGTACAGCGTCACGCGCATGTTCCAGTCAGCGTCGCCGGGAACGGTTTTGGACTCACCCGCGTTGTTTGTGGGCAAGATGGCGTCGTCCGGAATGGGCGACATGGTCCCACGGAGTCCGGCCTTCGAGGCCGGCGCTTCAGTGGTGATCTGCGCGATAAGATCCCCGATGGGATCGCCGTTTGCGCTGCCCGGAATCCCCTCGAGGGTCTGGGCGGACGAAGAACTTGCAACCAGCATAAATGCCAGTGCGGCGAGGCATGTTGAGGTACGCTTCAACAGCGGTCCCCCCTTTGTTTCTCGACGACAGGTGGGCGCTTGTTAACGACCGGAAGCCGGAAAGGCAACCCTCAGGGCTGCCGCAGGGAGAAAAACCATGAGTATCACTGTGTTCGGCGACAGCATCAGTGGCAATTGTCTCAAGGTAAAATGGACCGCTGACCGAATCGGTACGCCGTATCGCTGGGTCGAAACGGACATCCTCAAGGGCCAAAGTCGCACGGCTGATTTCCTCGCGCGCAACCCCGCCGGTCAGGTTCCTCTGGTTGTCCTCGAGGATGGTCGGGCTTTAGCGCAAAGCAACGCGATTATACTTCACCTTGCTGAAGGCTCCGACCTGATCCCCAAGGACTCGTACGAGCGCGCCAAGATGTTCGAGTGGCTGTTCTGGGAGCAGTACAGTCATGAGCCCTACGTCGCCGTCGCCCGCTTCCAGATGGCCTATCTGGGCAAGCCGGCGTCCGATCTCGACCCCAGGCTCGTCGAGCGCGGCCAGGCGGCCCTGGCTCGCCTGGAGATGGCTCTGAAGGCTTCGCCCTTCCTCGTCGGCCACGACCTGACCCTCGCCGACATCGCCCTCGTCGCCTACACCCGCGTCGCCCACGAAGGCGGCTTCGACCTTGGCGACTATCCGGCGACGAAGGCCTGGGTCGGCCGGGTGGAATCGGCGCTCGGCATCTAGGGGTCCGGTTGCCCGCGTGCAGCGGGCTACCTGTCCCCACCGCAACGAAGTCCCGTGCTGACCATCCATCTGGGCGCCGGCTATAATGGTCCGTCGCCATTTTCAGGCCGGTGCTTACGCTTTAGGGTTCCTCCCCCATACGGAGTCTTTCCTTGCGTAACCGTCCCCTGATCGCCCTCGCCGCCGCCGCTGTTCTGGGCGGCCTCGTTGTCACCCAGGCCCTCGCCTGGGGCGCCAGCGGCCATCGCATGATCGGCCAGCTGGCCGTCGAAACCCTGCCTGCCGAAATTCCCGCCTTCCTGCGCGGCAAGAAGGCCGTCGCCGCCATGGGCGAGCTGGCCCGCGAGCCTGACCGCTGGAAAGGCGCCGGAAAACTGCATGACACCGACCGGGAAGGGGCCCACTTCGTCGACATCGACGACCAGGGACTGGTCTTCGGCGTCATGCCGCTGGCCGACCTCAAGTCGACCCGCGCCGAGTACGAGAAGGCCCTGCAGGAAAAGGGACTCGACGGCTGGAAGGCCGGCTGGCTGCAGTATTCGATCATCGACGGCTACCAGCAGCTGACCCAGGACTTCCGCTACTGGCGCGTCCTGACCGCCATGGAAAAACGCGCCAAGGGGCCCCAGAAGGCCTGGTACAAGGCTGACCGCCTGCGCCGCGAACAGCTGATCCTGCGCGACCTGGGCGAGTTCGCCCACTACGTCGGCGACGGCTCGCAACCGCTGCACACCTCGATCCACTACAATGGCTGGGGCGATTTCCCCAATCCCAAGGGCTACAGCAACGACCGCCTGCACGGCCCCTTCGAGGGAGAGTTCGTGGCGCGGGCCGTCACCCTGGCCGGCGCCCGCGCCGCCTTGCCGGCGCCGCGTGACTGCGCCTGCACCATCGAACAGCGCACAGTGGCCTACCTCAGCAAGACCAACACCGGGACCGAGCCCCTCTATGTCCTGTGGGGCGAGAACGCCTTCAAGACCAACGACCCCAGGGCCGTCGCCTTCGCCACCGGTCTGATCGGTTCCGGCGCCGGCGAACTGCGCGACATGGTGGTCATGTCCTGGCGCGAGAGCGCCACCGGCAAGGTCGGCTGGCCCGCCGTCGCCGTCGAGGACGTCGTCGCCGGCAAGACCGACCCCTGGGTGTCGTTGCTGGGCAAGGACTGATGCTGGAGTTTGGCCTCCGCGATCCGGAGAAGGCCTACCGCCTGCGCCCCGCCGCCTTC
>JBILYE010000325.1:0-3274 GCA_044377925.1 Caulobacter sp.
ACCGCACCTTCTGGGCGCTGACCTGGAAACCGACCGACTCCCCGGCGTCCTCCAGCAGCCGGCGGGCCTCGTTGATGGTCTTGCGCGGGATGATCACCCCCGGCTGGCCGGCCGAGCCCTCGGGCGCAGGCATCTCGGCCAGGGCCAGGCGGTGGCCGTCGGTGGCGACGGCCCGCAGCTTGGCCTCGCCGCCATCCATCACCGTGTGGACGTAGAGGCCGTTCAGGTAATAGCGGGTCTCTTCGGTCGAGATGGCGAAGCGGGTCTTGTCGATCAGCCGGATCAGGTCGTTGGCGTCGACCTGGATATGGGCCGACAGGCCGTCGGCGCTCATCACCGGGAAGTCGCCGGCCGGCAGCACCGGCAGGTTGAACTTCGACCGCCCGGCGCTGATCAGCAGGCGCGGATCGTCGCCCGAATAGGACAGCGAGACATCGGCGCCGTCGGGCAGCTTGCGGACGATCTCGTACAGGGTGTGGGCCGGCGCCGTGATCTGGCCGGGGACGTCGACATGGGCCGCGCCCTCATCGACGATTTCCATGTCGAGGTCGGTGGCCGAAAAGCTGACCTGCTCGCGGTCGGCCGACAGCAGCACGTTCGACAGGATCGGGATCGTGTTGCGGCGCTCGACGACGCTCTGAACGTGGCCCAGGGCCTTCAGCAGCGCGGCCCGCTCGATGGTCAGCTTCATGTCTTGTCCGGATCGCCCGCGAATCGGGAAACAGCCCCCGATCCGCCTTCAAAGGTGGGAGACGACTTTAGCGATATTGGCGGACGGTGGAAGGGCGCAAAGCCAAGTTCCTCCCCCTGCGGGGGAGGTGGCAGGCGCCGACAGGCGACTGACGGTGGGGGTCCGCTCAAATGGCCGCCATCATGTCGATCGTGCGGCCGCCACCGCTGGTGGGGACCCCCTCCACCACGCGCGTATTCGCGCGCGGTCCCCCTCCCCCGATGGGGGAGGAGTAACCCTCAGGCCTTGGTATCGATCGCCTCGCCGGACACCTCGCCGGTGCTGGAATACGGATTGGCCGTGCCCACCGTCTGTTCCGGCGCGCCGGCGCCCGAGCCCTTGGCGGCGACCACCACCATGGCCGGCCGCACCAGCCGCCCGAACAGCGAATAGCCCGGCTGCAGCGTCTTGATCACCGCCCCGGCGCCGACCTCGTCGGACACCTGTTCCATCATCGCCTGGTGCAGGTTGGGATCGAATTTCTCGCCGGCGGCCGGGTCGACCTTCTTCAGGCCATTGCGCTCGAAGGCTTCCAGAAGCTTCTTCTGGGTCATCTCGATGCCGACCACGAAGTTCTTGACCACCTGATCCTGGCTGTCCTTCGGCGCGTGCGCCGTGGCCTGGCCGAGGTTGTCGGCGGCTTCCAGCAGGTCGCGGGCGAACTTGGTGATCGCATAGGCGCGGGCATCATTCACCTCACGCTCGGCTCTACGCTTGGTGTTCTCCGCGTCGGCGGCGTAGCGCAGCGCCTGGTCCTTGAGGGCGACAACCTCGGCCTTCAGGGCCTCGACTTCGCTGTCGGTCGCGCCGAAGTCGATGGTGTCGTCGTCCTGAATCTCGTTGGGGGTCGTCTCGTCGGTCATACCAGTCTCATCCGTCCATCATCTGGCCCAGCACCCTGGCGGTATAGTCCACCAACGGGATAACGCGGGCATAGTTCAACCGGGCCGGTCCGATCACGCCGATCGCGCCCAGCACCTTCTGTCGGCCCGACATATAGGGAGCCGCGATCACAGCGGAACCCGAAAGTGAGAAAAGCCGCGTTTCCGCGCCGATGAAGATGCGCACGCCCTCGGCTTCCTTCACGCCATCAAGCAGGCCGATCAGCTGTTCCTTCTGTTCCAGGTCCTCGAACAGCCGGCGGATGCGTTCCAGGTCCTCGGCCGCGCCGGCGTCGATCAGGTTGGCCTGTCCGCGCACGATCAGGGCCCGGGCATCCTCGGTTCCGCCGCCCCAGGCGGCCAGTCCGTCCTCGACCAGCCGGGAGGCCACCGCATCCAGCTCCCGGCGGGCCAGGTCCAGCTCGCCGCGCATCTCGCCCCGCGCCTCGCCGAGCGTGCGGCCCTGCAGCCGCGAGGCCAGGAAGTTCGACGCCTCGGTCAGGGCCGACGGGGTGATGCCGGGCGGCAGACGCATGATGCGGTTCTCGACCGCCCCATCCTCCAGCACGATGACCACCAGGGCCCGGTCGGGGCCGAGCGCCACAAACTCCACATGCTTGACCCCGGCCTCGCGGGCCGGCGTGACCACCACCCCCGCGCCGCCGGCCAGGCCCGAGAGGATGGCGCTGGCTTCCTGCAGCGCCTCCTCCATCGAGCCACCCTTGGATTTCAGACGGCCCTCAATGGCGTTGCGCTCGGCCTCACCGACATCGCCGACCTCCAGCAGGCCGTCGACGAACAGCCGCAGGCCCGCATGGGTCGGCATCCGGCCGGCGCTGATGTGCGGGGCGTTGAGCAGGCCCAGCGCCCCCAGGTCCTGCATGGTGTTGCGGATCGAGGCGGGCGACAGATGCACCCCGCCCTTGCTGATGGTCCGCGACCCGACCGGCTCACCGGTCTCCAGATAGCTCTCGACGATCCGCCGGAAGATGTCGCGGGCCCGGCCGTCGAGGTCCGACAGGCTGGGCGTTTGACCAATACCGGGGATCAGGGGGTTCATGGCTTTCCATATAGGGCCGGTGGACGTCGACCGCCGCATACAGGATAAGCGGCCACCTTCGGCGCGCAAGCCGCGCCCTCCGTTATTGCAGGACCGATATGCGCCCCTCGAACCGCGTCCCCGACCAGCTTCGCCAGATCACCCTGGAGACGGCGGTCAACCGCTATGCCGAGGGCAGTTGCCTGATCACCGCCGGCCACACCAAGGTTCTGGTCACCGCCAGCATCGAGACCGGCGTCCCCGGCTGGATGCGCGGCAAGGGCGCCGGATGGGTCACGGCCGAGTACGGCATGCTGCCCCGGGCCACCCACACCCGCGGTCGCCGCGAGGCCGCGGCCGGCAAGCAGTCGGGCCGCACCCAGGAAATCCAGCGTCTGATCGGCCGCTCCCTGCGCGCCGTCGTCGACATGAAGGCCCTGGGCGAGCGCCAGATCGTCCTCGACTGCGACGTCATCCAGGCTGACGGCGGCACCCGCACCGCCTCGATCACCGGCGCCTGGGTGGCCCTGCGGCTGGCCACCAAATACCTGCTCGACGAAGGCGTCCTGACCACCGATCCGATCGTCGACCAGGTGGCGGCGGTGTCCTGCGGCGTCTTCGACA
>JBILYE010000105.1:0-12707 GCA_044377925.1 Caulobacter sp.
AGGAGCCGTTTCATGCTTCGGCCTCCAGCTTGTCGAGCAGGGGCTTGAGGGTGGTGGTCCAGGTTTCGGGATCGACAGGGCCGACGTGGCGGTAGCGGACCACGCCCTTCTTATCGATGACAAAGGTCTCCGGCGCGCCGGTGACGCCCAGATTGATGCCGGTGCGGCCGGTCGGATCATAGCCGACGCGGTCGTAGGGGTCGCCGAACTGGGTCAGCCAGCGGGCCCCGGCGTCGCCCTTGTCCTTCCAGTTCAGGCCGTGGATCGAGACGCCCTCGGCCTTCAGCCGCATCAGAAAGGGGTGCTCGATGCGGCAGGAGACGCACCAGCTGGCGAAGATGTTGATCAGGCCGGGCCTGCCCTGGAAGTCGCTGGAGGCCAGGCCCCGGCCGCCAGAGCCCGTGCGCACGTCGGGCAGGTTGAAGGCCGGCAACGGCTTGCCGATCAGCATGGAGGGCAGGATCTTCGGATCGCGGCCGAGACCGATGGCCATGACGGCGGCGATGCCCAGGAAGACAACGACCGGGACGATGAAGGCCAGGCGCCTCATGCGGCGGCCTCAGCGGTCTTGCGGGACGCGCGCTTCCTGGAAGACTGGGGCGCGCCCAGCCGCAGCCGGCGGTCGCTGAGCGAGACCAGGCCGCCCAGCGCCATCAGGATCGACCCGCCCCAGATCCAGCCGACGAAGGGGTGGTTCCACAGGCGGATGACAGCCTTGCCCGCCTCGTCCCGCTCACCGACGGAGATGTAGAGGTTGCCGACCAGTGAGGGCCCGATGGCCGCCTCGATGGTCTGGGTCTGGCTGGAGGGATAGAAGCGGCGCTCGGAGATCAGCTGTCTCGGGCCTCGTCCGCCGATGATGCGGAAGACGCCCTGGTCGGCCTGGTAGTTGGGGCCGACGACCTGCCCCAGGCTTTCGAGGATGACGGTGCGGCCGGCGAACTCGACCCGGTCGCCGGGGCCCATGCGCAGTACCTTGCTGGCCTCGAAGCCGCCCATGGCGGTGACTCCGATGCAGGTGACGCCCAGCCCGGCATGGGCCAGCGCGACCGCCCAGACCGCGACCGGTGTGGTGCGGATCAGCGTCCAGCTGGCGGCGGCGGTCTTTGATCCCAGGCCCCAGCGGCGGCCGAGCAGCAGCCCACCGGCGGCGATCAGCCAGACGCCGAGCGCGATGCCGAAGGCGGCCAGTGTCTTGGCGATGCCGAAGGCGAAGGTCCCCGCAAGCAGGGCGATGACGAACAGGCCGAGCGGCCAGCGCAGACGGATAAGGATCGCCTTCACCTGATCCCGCTTCCAGTGCAGCAGCGGGCCGAAGCCGACGAGAGTCAGCAGGATGGCGAACAGCGGCACAAAGATCAGGTTGAAGAAGGGCGGGCCGACGGTGATCGTCGCGCCGTCGGCGATCAGCGGGTAGAGCAGCGGATAGAAGGTGCCGAGGAAGACGGTCGCCGTCGCCACCACCAGCACCAGGTTGTTGAGCGTGATCCCCGCCTCCTTGGAGATCGGCCCGAACAGGGCGCCGGTGCGCATGGCCGGCGCCCGCCAGGCATAGAGGCCCAGGGCCGTGCCGGTGGCCAGGACGCAGAAGGCCAGGACATAGGCGCCTCGGGCGCTGTCGACGGCGAAGGCGTGGACGCTGTTCAGAATCCCCGAGCGGACCAGGAAGGTGCCGATCAGGCTCAGGGAGAAGGTCAGGATGGAGAGCAGAAGTGTCCAGCTGATCAGGGCGCCGCGCTTTTCCAGCACCAGGGCGCTATGCAGCAGGGCCGTGCCCATCAGCCAGGGCATGAGGGAGGCGTTCTCGACCGGGTCCCAGAACCACCAGCCGCCCCAGCCGAGCTCATAGTAGGCCCAGTGGCTGCCCAGGGCGATGCCGAGGGTCAGGGCCGTCCAGGCGAACAGGACCCAGGGCCGCACCCACCGCGCCCAGGCGGCATCTACCCGCCCCTCGATCAGGGCGGCGACGGCGAAGGCGAAGGCGACGCTGAAGCCGACGTAGCCGAGGTAGAGCAGCGGCGGATGGCTGATCAGGCCGGGGTCCTGCAGCAGGGGATTGAGTTCGGTCCCTTCGATGGGGGCCGGGAAAAGCCTGGTGAAGGGGTTGGAGGTGAACAGCGAAAAGCCGAGGAAGGCGGCGCCGAGCAGGCCCTGCACACCGAGCACGCGGGCGAGGAAGGTGGCCCGCAGGGTGCGGCCGAAGACGGCGAGCGCCCCGCCGTGCAGCGCCAGAATCAGAATCCACAGCACCATCGAGCCCTCATGGCTGCCCCAGGTGGCGGCCAGGCGGTAGGACAGCGGCTGGGTCGTGTGGCTGTGCCTGGCCACCAGCTCGACCGAGAAGTCGAGCGTCGCATAGCCCCAGGCGATGGCCCCGAAGGCGATGACCACGAACAGAAGCTGCAGCAGGGTGGCCATGCGGCCCAGCCCCATAAGGGCGTCATCGCGACGATGCGCGCCCCACATCGTCACCACCGACTGAACCAGCGCCAGCACAAAGGCGAGGATCAGGGCGAACTGGCCGATTTCGGCGCTCATGATCCCCCGCCACGCTCCCCATTCACGCGATATACGTTAGCCGGTTATCAGGATACTGGTAAAGATATGGGTCGACGAACCAGGGTCGTCGAATGGTCGCCTGGTCACTTTGTCAGGCTTGGGGCAGGGGCATGGAGGGAGTTTACAAGGTCGCCATCCTGGGCTCGGGCCCGGCCGGCCTCAGCGCCGCCGCGCGCGCCGCCCGCCGGGGGCTGACTCACGTCCTGCTGGAGAAGACCGACCGGCTCTCCGACACCATCTTCCGCTACCAGCGCGGCAAGCACATCATGGCCACCCCTACGCAGCTTGTTCTGCGCTCGGACATTGGCTTTGAGGCCGGCAAGCGCGAGACGATCCTCGACCGCTGGAACAGCGAGACCGCCGGCCACCAGGTCAACGTCGCCTACCGGGCGGAAGCGGCGTCGGTCACCGGCGCCAAGGGCGATTTCACCATCACCCTCACCGATGGCCGGGTGCTGCGGGCGGAGACGGTGGTGCTGGCCATCGGCACCCAGGGCAACCCCAACGTCATGACCGTGCCGGGCAGCGACCTGAAGCACATCCAGTACAGCCTCGATGACCCCACCGAGTACGTCGACGAGCACATCACCGTGGTCGGCGGCGGTGACGCCGGGATCGAGAATGCGCTCGGCCTGATCGCCGATGCGGCCCAGGGCAACGTCGTCACCCTGCTCAATAAGTCGATGGACTTCGCCCGGGCCAAGGAGGCCAACGTCAAGGCCCTGACCGACGCCGCGGCGGCGGGCCGGATCACGATCCTGGCCGGCTCCACCCCGGCAAGGGTCGATCCGGGCTTCATCACCATCGACACGCCGGAGGGCCAGCAGTCGATCCGCTGCGACCGGGTCATCGCCCGTATGGGTTCGGCCCCGCCGCGCAAGTTCGTCGAGGCCATGGGGGTGGCTTTCACGGGCGCGGATCGCGAGGCCTTTCCCCGGCTGTCGCCGACCTTCGAGACCACGGTTCCAGGCATCTACGTGATCGGGGCCCTGGCCGGCTATCCGCTGATCAAGCACTGCATGAACCAGGGCTACGACGTCATCGAGTTCATCACCGGCAACCTGGGCCTGAAACCTGCCGATGAGCCGATCCTCGAGGCCAAGCTGTCGTCCCTGCCCGGCGGTCAGTCGGTGGCCGAGTGGCTGGATTTCCTGCGCACCCGCATCGAGATCCTGCGCGGCCTGTCGACCCTGCAGATGCGGGAGTTCCTGCTCGACAGCTCGGTGCGGGTCTGTGCGCCCGACGAGATCATCTTCCAGCGCAATTCCATCGGCAGCTCGATGTTCGGCATCGCCGCCGGATCGGTGAAGGTCGAGGTCAATCCCAAGAACCGGCGTGAGACCGTGCCCATCGGCCAGGGCTCGATCTTCGGCGAGGTCGGCCTGATCTCCGGGCGCCGGCGCGGGGCGACCATCCGGGCGGCCGAACCCTGCATCCTGCTGGAGATGCCGCGCACCGCCTCGCTGCGGCTGATGGCCCAGAACAAGGAGGCGCGGGATACGGTCAACCGCATCACCACCGAACGCCAGGTGCTGCAGATCTTCGGCTCCGGCCTGACCAAGGAAGATATCGCCGAGGTGCTGACCAGCGCCGAGCTGATCCAGGTCAAGGCCGAAGAGGCGATCATCAATGAGGGCGAGGAAGGCTACGACGTCTTCATCATCCGCTCCGGCTCGATGACCATCGAAAAGGAGATCGGCGGCAAGACGGTGTTCCTCAACTATGTGCCGGCCGGCAGCTACGTCGGCGAGATGGCGTTGATCGACGGAGGCCGGCGAGGGGCGACGGTGCGGGCGGCGATCCGTTCGGAGGTGGTGCGGCTGGACGGTGACCTGTTCCGGCGACTGCTGGCGCGCAAGCCCGAGCTCGAAGCCAAGATGCGAGAGGACATGCGCACCCGCAAACAGATCAACAGCTACATCGAGGAACAGAAGGACCGCTTCAGCGGCGTCGTCGATCTCTACAGCTCGGTGGCCGACTTCCTCGTCGACCAGGGAATCGGCGAAGCGACCGATGTGCTGCTGATCGACGAGACCCTCTGCGTCGGCTGCGACAACTGCGAGAAGGCTTGCGCCGACGTGCATGATGGCCTGTCGCGGTTGGACCGCGAGGCCGGCCGGACCTACGCCAACCTTCACGTGCCGACCAGCTGCCGCCACTGCGAGCACCCCTACTGCATGACCGACTGCCCGCCGAACGCCATCCGGCGCGGGGCCGACGGCGAGGTGTTCATCGACGAGACCTGCATCGGCTGCGGCAACTGCCAGAGGAACTGCCCCTATGGGGTGATCCGCATGGACAGCCCGCCGCCGCAGAAACCGGGCCTCTTGAGCTGGTTCCTGTTCGGAGCCGGTCCAGGGCCCGGCGAGCCCGATATCGAGTGGAAGACCAAGGCCAAGAAGAAGCACGGCGAAAAGCCCAAGGTCGCCATCAAATGCGACATGTGCGCCGGCATCGACGGCGGGCCGGCCTGCGTTCGCGCCTGCCCGACCGGGGCGGCCATCCGGGTGTCGCCGGAAGACTTTCTGACCGTGACGCGCGTGCGGGGCGAAAGCTGATGGCGAAGGCCCCGCGCAAGGGACAGCGATCGAACGCCCAGGTCCATGTCGGCTTCCTGCGCCATGCCGGCTACCGCTGGGCCTGGATCGGGTTGGCGCTCTCCATCGCCGCGGCGGTCGGATATGTGCTGGCCGATGTGCATCCCCGGCCCAACGGCGGCAGCTGGTATGGCTATACGCTGGGCACCATCGCCGCCCTGCTGATCGTCTGGCTGACGGCGCTGGGCATCCGCAAGCGGGTGATCACCAAGGGCGACTGGTCGCTGAAGGCCTGGGTTTCGGCCCATGTCTACCTGGGCCTGGCCCTGATCACCATCGCCACCCTGCACACCGGCCTGCAGTTCGGCTGGAACATCCATACCCTGGCCTATGCGCTGATGATGCTGGTCGTGCTGTCGGGGATCTACGGCATCATTGCCTATGCGGGCCTGCCCAAGGCGCTCAGCAACAACCGGCGCGAGACGACCCAGAAGCAGATGGTCGAGACCATCCGCAGTCTCGATCGCCAACTCAACGACGCGGCCCAGCCCCTGAGCCAGCGCCAGGCGGCGGCGGTGCGGCTGTCGCTGGAGAACAGCAAGGTCGGGGGCGGCTTCTTGCGCAGGCTGAGCACCAGGCCGATGGATTGCGGAACCCGGCGGGCGCTGGGCAAGCTCAAGGGGCTGAGCCGCAAGGCGACCGAGACGGAGAAGGCCGCCATCGGCAACGTCACGGCCCTGCTCGACCGCAAGAGCGCCGCCTTGCTTCAACTCCGCAACCACCTGCGGATCCGCACCCTGCTGGGGGCCTGGCTGGCCGTCCACGTTCCCGCCTCCATCGCCCTGCTGATGGCGCTGACCGCGCACATCGTCAGCGTCTTTATCTACTGGTGAGGCGGGCATGAGCTTCACCCTTCGCCAGATCACCAAACGGGCCGCCGGCGGTGAGATCGTCCGCAAGAAGACCTTTGCCGAAGGGCCGCTGCGCATCGGCCGGGGCACGGATTGCGAGATCCGCGTCCCCGACCTGGCGGTCAGCATCCACCACGCCACCCTCAGCCAGGAGGGCCTGGGCCGGTTGCGCATAGAGGCGACCGGGGCCCAGCCGTTCGGCGTCGACGGCCGCTTTACGAAGAGCGCCGTGATCAAGATCGCCGACGTTTCCGAACTGAACTTCGGCGACCACCTGCTGACCATCGGCCCCGGCCAGGGCGAAGAGGTCATCCTGACCCTGACCCGCGTCGAGGCCGCGCCCGGTCAGGGCGACGCCGCCACGCCGGCGACCCTGATCCCGCGCGGCCGGGTTCTGGGCAAGCGACGGATCGCCTGGGCAGGCTTCCTGCTGATCGCCGTGCTCAGCCTGATCCTGCCGGTGCTGGCGGTCTACGGCCTGCTCGGCAGCCATCCGAAGATCGACCTCGACAGCCAGTGGTCGTCGGGGCCGCTGTCGAAGACCCACGCCTTCCTCGAGAACGACTGCCAGGCCTGTCACCAGAAGGCCTTTGTCGCCGTGCGCGACACCGCCTGCCAGACCTGCCATTCGGCCAGCCAGACCCCGGCCCAGCTCCAGGCCACCGAGGCGCGTCTCAAGGCCAGGGGCGCGCCGGACCAGCCGTTGCGCACGGTCGCGGACCACGCGGGCCTGGACCGTCTGGTCTGGGGGACGCCGGCGCCCGAACAATGGCACGAGAAGGTCGTCGACTACGCCCGCAAGGTGTTCAACAAGCCGCAGCAGCGCTGCGCCAGCTGCCACGTCGAGCACGTCGGCGACCCGCTGGCCGACCCCAATCACGCCAAGCCGACCCTGCAGACCGTCCACAGCTGCACCGCCTGTCACGCCGGGCTGGACCGGCGGCTGAAGGACACGAAACTGGCCAATGTCGCCGACTGGGGCCGTCATCCGGACCTGCGGCCGCTGGTCACCGTCTCGCCGTCCCCGCTCCAGGTCCAGCGAATCTCGATGGCCGCCCGGCCGGCCGAAAACAGCGGCCTCGTCTTCCCGCATGATCTGCACCTGTCGCGCACCGGCGGTGCGGCCAGAATGGCCATCAGCCTGGGCGCGGGACGCGGCTATGGCGCGCCGCTGGACTGCCAGAGCTGTCACAAGGAAGAGCCGAAGGGGGGCAACTACCTGCCGGTGAAGATGGAAGCGGCCTGCGGCTCCTGCCACTCGATCGGGGCCCTGCCGCACGGCGACACCCGCAAGCTTGTCTCCTTCTTCCAGGGCGGCGGCGACGTCGTATCGCGCAGCGGCCCGACCATGGGCCGTCGTCGGCCGGGCGATCCGGAGGTCTACAGCGGCGTCAGCGCCAGCGCCGCCCAGCGCATTCGCGGCCTGTTCTCACCGGGCGGGACCTGTTTCGGCTGCCACGGCGCCTCGCCGCCGACCGACGGCTCGCTAGTCTGGCGGGCCGGGCCGGTCAGGCTGGCCGACGCCTGGCTGAGCAAGGGGACCTTCAACCACGACATCCCCGAGCATTCGAAGGGCCCTGACGGCCAGCCGGCCTGCGCCAGCTGCCACGCCGCCGACAAGTCGGGCACGGCCAAGGACCTGCTGCTGCCGAGGCTGGCGACCTGCCAATCCTGCCACGGGGCCGACAAGGCCAGGGTGAAACAGGCGGCCGGGGCCGACTGCGCCGACTGCCACAGCTATCACGCGCCGATCCGCCCGACCCGCAAGGAGCCGGCCAGTCCGCCCAAGGCCATCGCCGCACAGAGCCGCGCCATCTCATGGGGAGCAGGCCAATGAGCGAGAAGACGGCCAAGCGGCCTCGCGCCGGCCAGAGCGCCGGCTGGCTGCAGACCCTGACCTCCGCCGCCCCCGGGCTGGTGGTGACCCTGCTCATCGCCATCCTCCAGTTCTGGCAGCCGGCCGCCCTGTCGACGCTCGGCAATCTGGTGTTCGACAGCTATCAGCGGCTGTATCCGCGCCCGTATGAAGATGCCGGGGTGCGGGTGGTCGATATCGACGACGAGACCATCAGGCGGCTTGGCCAGTGGCCCTGGCCGCGCACCGACACCGCCCGC
Organism: Caulobacter sp.; assembly: GCA_044377925.1. Taxonomy (GTDB): domain Bacteria; phylum Pseudomonadota; class Alphaproteobacteria; order Caulobacterales; family Caulobacteraceae; genus Caulobacter. The sequence continues at coordinate 8,123 of JBILYE010000105.1, forward strand.
CTGACCCAGGCCCTGACCGACGCCGGCGCCGCCGCCATCGCCTTCGACGTGGTCTTCAGCGAGCCGGACCGCACCAGCCCCGCGCGGGCCGCCGAGATCCTGCGCCAGAATCCGGCCGCCAAAGGCGACTATTCCGACATCGCCGCCCTGCCCGACCACGACCTGCTGTTCGGCCAGACCATGGCCGCCTCGCCCACTGTCGCCGGCTTCTTCCTGACCCGTGATCCCAACACCGCCCGCCCGGTCGAGGCGGCCGGGGTGGTGGTCGCCGGCAGCCCGCCACTGGAGGTTCTGCCGGGCTTCCGAGGCTCGATCCCCACCCTGCCGGTCATCGCCCAGAACGCGGCCGGCGCCGGGTTCGTCTCCATCATCGGCGACCGCGACGCCGTCATCCGCAACGCCCCGCTGCTGGCTCGTATAAACGACCACATCGTCCCCTCCCTGTCGTTGGAGGCCCTGCGCGTCGCCCAGGGCGCGGGTTCGGTGGTGATCAAGTCCTCCGACGCCAGCGGCCAGACGTCCGCCGGCAGAGTCAACATGGTGGCGATCAAGGTTGGTGACTTTATCGCCCCCACCAACGAAGAGGGCGAGGTGTGGATGCACTACACCGACGACCGTCCCGAGCGGGTTGTGCCGGCCTGGAAGATCCTTGAGGGCGCGCTGTCCCCTGAGGAAATGAAGGCAAAGTTCGGAGGTCAGGTGGTCTTCGTCGGGGCCGGCGCCGTTGGCCTGCGCGATCTGGTCTCCACGCCTCTGCGCGAGCGCGAGCTCGGGGTCATCGTTCATGCCCAGGCGGCCGAGCAGATGATCCTCGGCAAATACCTGTTGCGGCCCGACTGGGCGCTCGGCGCCGAACTCTACCTTCTGATCTTTTTCGGGGTCGGGCTCGCCATCCTGTCGCCGGCCCTGGGCGCCGTGCGAAGCGGGGTCATCGCCGGGCTGGCGGTGGTCGGAACCATTGCCGGCAGCTGGGTCGCCTTCCGCTACGGCGCCACCCTGCTGGAGCCGACCATGCCGGTGCTGACCGTCGCAATGGTCTACACCATGGTCACCAGCTTCAGCTTCTACCGCGAGGAACGCAGCCGGGCCTACATCCGCCGCGCCTTCGACCGTTACCTCTCGCCGGAACTCGTCGAACGCATCGCCCGCGACCCCGGCCAGCTTGAGCTGGGCGGCGAGGAGCGGGACATGACCGTCCTGTTCAGCGACATCCGCAGCTTCTCCCGCATCTCGGAGAAGATGGCCCCGCAGGAGCTGATCAGTTTCCTGATCGAGCTCCTTACCCCGCTGACCGACGCCCTGCTGGCGCGCAAGGCGACCATCGACAAATACATCGGCGACGCCGTGCTGGCCTTCTGGAACGCGCCGCTGGACGATCCCGATCAGTACCGAAACTCGGCCAGTGGCGCGCTCGACATGATCGACGCCATGAAGGACATGAACGCTCGCAAGAGCGGCCTGGTCGGTCCCTGGCCCGGTGACATCGCCATCGGCATCGGCCTCAACGCCGGCCGTTGCTGCGTCGGCAACATGGGGTCGAGGCAGCGGCTGAGCTACAGCCTGATCGGCGATGCAGTGAACCTGGCCTCGCGGCTGGAGGGGCTGACAAAGGTCTATGGCGTGCCGATCCTGATGGGCGAGACCCTCAGCCGTGAAATCCCGGAGTTCGCCCAGCTTGAGGTTGACCAGGTGCGGGTGGTCGGGCGCGAGGCGCCGGAGCGCATCTTCGCCCTGCTCGGCCGTCCGGTGATGGCCGGCGACAAGGACTTTAAGGCGATGAAGACAGCCTTCGCCGAGATGCTGGGCGCCTATCGTGGCCAGCAGTGGACGGCCGCGCAAACCGCCCTGACCCGGGTGCGGGAGACCGGCGCCGTCTTCGGCATTGAAAAACTGGCGGGACTCTTCGCCGAACGTATCGCAAGATACAGCGCCAGCCCGCCGGCGACGGACTGGGACGGGGTGTATCAGGCCGAAGAGAAGTGAGCGTCACGCGTAAGCGAGGGCCGCGTGTGGGGCCGCAGAGACCAGCGAGGGGGGCTTCATGCTGATCGCCCAGATCACCGACCTGCACCTGGGCTTCGGCTCCGGCGGGGACTTCGAGGACAACGCCAAGCGCCTGCGCCTGGCGGTCAGGACATTGAACGAGATCGTGCCCCGGCCCGACCTTGTGCTGGTCACCGGCGACCTGACCGACCATGGCGACCTGCCCAGCTACAAGCGGCTGAAGAAGATCCTCGACAAGCTGTCGATGCCGGCCCTGTTCTGCATGGGCAACCACGACGATCGCGATGTCTTCCGCCAGGTCTATCCGAACGCCCCCTTCTCGGGCGGCTTCAACCAGTACGCGGTCGACAACCTGCCCCTGCGCATCCTGGTGCTCGACACGCTGGAGGTGGGCCGCCACGGCGGCGGTTTCGACGAGGCCCGCGCCGCCTGGCTGGAGGCCCGGCTGGCCGAGTCCGACCGCCCCACCCTGCTGGTCATGCACCACCCGCCGATCGAGACCGGCATCGAATGGATGACCATCGGCCCGGCCGAGGCCTGGGTCGCGCGGCTGGAACCCATCGTCGCGCGCCACCGCAACATCGTCGCCATCCTCGCCGGCCATGTGCACCGGCCGATCATCAGCGCCTTTGGCGGCACGACGGTGCGGGTCTGTCCCTCGACCCAGCCGCAGGTGGTGCTTGATCTGGACCCCATGGACCTGGAACGCCCCGACGACCGCCCGATGATCGTCGCCGGCCCGCCCGGCATCGGCCTGCACTGGTGGAACGGCAAGGCCCTGGTCAGCCACTACACCGACACCGACGAACAGAGCCGGGCGAAGATCCTGGCGCGCTATACGGTCAAGATGCAGGGCTTCATGAAGCACCTGGCCCATGAGCGGGCCGAGGGTTCAGGCGGACACTGAGGCCGGGCGGCATCCCCGGCCTTATCGAAGCGGCCTACGATTATACCAGGCATCGGGGCGGCAAGGCCCCCGGGGCGTCCATTCGCCCTTGAAAACACTGAAGGACCTGTGCCCGCAAGGTTGGTCGAGTGTCAGGGAATGTAGCCCCGAACGTAGGTCAGTGCGTAGGTCGGCTGTCGCTGAATGTAGGCCGGATCTGTCGCCGATCGACCTACATCGGACCGGAAAATCTGCGCACTTCGCGCCGGACCTTCAGAACGCCCCAAATCCAATATGTCTAGACATATTCATCGAGGTTGGAGGCCGGGATAGCCTCAGCTCTTGAGGTCGGGTCGCGAGGCCAGGAAGGCGGCCTTCTCGGCCGGGGTCAGCACCTTGCCCTTCTTCAGGCGGCTGACCTTGGGGGTCGGCGGTTCGAACTTCTTGACCGGGCCCGATCCGCCCTTGAGGTCCGAGAGGCGGGTCTTGGAAGGAGGGGATTTCACGGGCGGTACTCCGGGTGTGACGCCCTGTATGACCGATCCGCGGCCGGGTGGCGATGGCGCCGTCAGCGGGGCGGGGCGCTGAAGGAGAACGGAATACGCACCTTCTTACCGGCGACAGGCGTTCCGTCGGGCATGGTTGAGCGCATCTTGAAGGTGGGCGTCAGACTCAGGGCCGCCGCATCGAATCCCATGCCAGCGGGACTTTCGGAAACAACACTGCAATCCCGCACGGTTCCGTCGCCATTGACCTCGCAGGAGAGCGTCACTCGCCCGCTCTGACCCGCCTTCAGCGCAGCCTTTGGGAAGGCCTTCTCGACCTGCGCGCCCGTTGGCTTCTTTATCCACTCCGGCCTGGTGACCACATCATTGCGCGGCGGGGCAGGCGGCGCCGGTGGGGCAAGCCTCGGTGGCGGCGGCTCGGTCCAGGGCCAACCGAAGCTGATGTACAGCATCGCTTTTCGCCCCAGGTTCGCCTTGGCGTAGTCCGGCTCGATCCGGTAAAAATCGATGAGCTTGAGGGCCGCCTCCTCCATCCCCGTGCCGCTGTAGGCGGCGCCGGCTGGGACGCAGTCGACAAGCCGACCTTCCGCATTGAAGCCGCAGCGAAGCGCTACCCAGAAGGGGCTCCGCCGCCCCTCCGACCCCATGGCAGTGATCCCGGCGGGGGTCACGGCCAGGATCTGCTCCGGCGTCGGCTTCTGAAGGAGCTTGGGAAAGATGGCGTATTCTTGATGGGCGAACACCGGCGGCGCAGCGAGGGTGGCCAGGGCCACGAAGGGCAGAAGGTGACGCACATCGAACTCCGGAACTAACGCAGCCAGTCGGCCATGCTGGGAGTATCGCTCACCCTGTACACCTCGCCCCGCGGACCCAGGAACAGCCGCTCCATCTCCGGCCTGTTGAAGGGCCGCGAGCCCAGGCGGCCGAACACCGCCATCTGGTTGCCGGTCTCGTCGACGGCGCGGTCGCGGTCGAGGCCGCGGGAGAGGGCGAAGGCGGGGGTCTTGGTTTTTGCCCAGGCGATCAGTTCGGGGACCGGGGCCGGGGAGAAGCCGTAGAAGTTGGGTTGCGAAGCCGGGCTGGTCAGTTGCACCACCTTCAGGCCATTGCGGCCGTCGGCGACATAGGCGAACAGGCTGGCGTTGGTCGAGCCGACGACCACGTCCTCGGCGTCGTTGAGGCGGCCGTC
>JBILYE010000326.1:0-3235 GCA_044377925.1 Caulobacter sp.
CGCCCAACTCGTAGTAGGTCATCTTCAGGCGCTGGGTGTCGTAGGCGGTGAGGCCCGCGAAGATCAGGACGCCGACGACGCTGATGATCATCTGCATCAGGCCGCTGCCCAGGAACATGTTGACCAGACCAGCGATGATCAGGCCCCAGACGCCCATGATCAGGAAGGTGCCCATGCCCGTCAGGTCCTTCTTGGTCGTGTAACCAAAGAGGCTGAGCGCGCCGAAGGCGGTGGCCGTGATCAGGAAGGTCGAGGCGATCGAGGCGCCGGTGTAGCGCAGCACCCAGACGGCGCCGGAAGCGCCGATGACCGAGACGATGGTCCAGTAGAGGGCGCCCGAGCTCCTGGCGGTCGGGTTACGCATCATGAAGCCGGCGCCGAGCACCAGAACCAGAGGCGCGAAGGCGAGGACCATGCCGAGGATGGTATAGCCCGCGAGGGCCCCGTTCTCGTTGACCCGGTACAGCAGGTCGCGGACGGGCGCGAAGTTGGCCACGCTGTAGGCCAGGGCGGCGGAGACCACCAGGCCAAGGGCCATCTTGTTATAGACGCCCAGCATGAAGGCGCGCAGCCCGGCATCGACCGACATGTCGCCGGTATGCGGGATCGAGCGCGCCATGGTGCGTTCGAAGTCGCTCATGAAAAAACTACCCTTAAAGCCGGTTCCGGAATGGAGCCGTTTGTGGAAATATCGGGGCTGTGTCGGTTTGACGCAAGGGGTCCGGTGAACCTCCCGGGGTTTCACGATTTTTCTTACTCTGTCCTCAGCACAGGGGCCGGCCTTCGAGACAGGGCCTGGGCCGCCGCCAGAAGGCCGCCGACCGCTGCCAGGCCGGCCGCGCCGCCGACCAGAGCGGCCACGCCGCCCCAGTCGACACTCCAGGACGCCTCGAAGATGATGGCCACCACCGGCCAGGCGGCGGCATAGCCGAGGGCCACACCGAACACACCGGCGATCAGGCCGACGGCGCCGTACTCGACCCCATAGGCCAACAGGATCTGGCCGCGCGAGCCGCCCAGCACTTTCAGCGTCGCCGCCTCGCGGGCCCGGGCCCTGGCCCCGGCGGCGATGGCCCCGGCCAGCACCAGCAACCCGGCCAGGGCGGCGACGGCCGCCGCCCCGCGCACCGCCAGGCTGAGGCGGTCGAACATCTCGACGGCCTGGGCCAGGCCCTCGCGGACGCTGATGACGTTGACCTCGGCGAATTCGGCGCCCAGCGCCCGGGTGGCGGCCTCTTCCTGGGCGGCGCTGGCCTTGGCGATGGCGATCCAGCGCATGCCGGCGCCCTCGAGCGCCCTGGGATTGAGGATGATGGTGAAGGCCGGGTTGAAGCCGCCCCACTCGACCTTGCGCAGCACGGCGATGCGGGCGTCGATGTCGCGGCCCAGGACATTGACGGTGATCATGTCCCCGACGGCCAGGCCGGCGCCCTTGGCGGCGTCGATCTCCATGGCCACCTGCGGCGCCGGATCGTCAGGCTTCCACCAGCGGCCTTCCTGCACGCCGGCGTCGTCCGGCTCGGTGGCGAAGGTGCTCATCTGGAGGTCGTTGTCATAGGCCCAGCGCTCGCCGTCCTTGACCTTGGAGAGGTCGAGCGGCTGGCCCTTCAAGGCGACGATGCGGCCGGTGACGAAGGGAAACCGCAGGAAGTTCTGTTTGGTCAGGGGGACGCCGAAAGCCTTGGCGACCGTCGCGTCGAAGGCGTCGATCCGCTCGCCCGGGACGTCCAGGAAGACCATCGAGGGGGCGGTCTTGGGCGCCACGTCGCTGACCTGGGCCAGCAGGCTGGACTGGATCAGCACGACGGAGGCCAGCAGGGCGACGCCGAGGCCGATGGCGGGCGAGGCGGTGCGGGCGGCGGAGCGAGGTCCGGACAGGTTGGCCAGGCCGATGCGCCAGGGGCCGCTGGCGAACCGCCGCAGCTTGCCGGCCGCCCAGGCGGCGCCGCGCCCGAGCAGGGCCAGCAGGCCGAAGGCGACGGCGACGCCGACGATCATGATGACGGCCGACAGCGGGGTCGGGGCGGTGATGATGGCGAGGGCGCCAAGGCCCAGCCCCGCCAGCACCGTGACCCAAAGCTCCAGGCCCCAGCCGATCCGGCCGACCAGATCGCGCCGGAACAGGGCCGACGGCGGGGTCGAGCGGGCGCGGGCGAGCGGCACCAGGCTGAAGGCGGCGGCGGCCAGCAGGCCGAAGGCGGCGGCCTTGAGCAGCGGCATAGGGTAGACGGCGAACAGGGCCGGGATCGGCAGCTTGTCCCGCGCCAGTTCGCCCAGGATCAGCGGGGCGCTGGCCCCGATGGCCAGACCGATGCCGACGCCGAGCAGGGCGAGAACGGCGACCTGGATCAGGTACATGTTACGGATCAGCACCCCTTCGGCGCCGAGCGCCTTGAGAGTGGCGATCGAGGGCTTCCGGGCCTCCAGATAGGCGCCGACCGCGCCGGCGACACCGAGCCCGCCGGCCACCAGGGAGGCCAGGCCGATGAAGCCCAGGAAGTATTCCAGCTGGTCGATCAGCCGCTTGACGCCATTGGCGGCTTCGTCGCGGGTGCGGACCTGCAGATCGCCCGCGCCGGGGCCGCCGGACGGCGGGCCGGCCTGGCGACCGCCCGGGCGGCGCTGGCCAAGGCCATCCCTGGGCCGGTTGGGATCGAGGGTGCGGGCGGCGGCGTTGGCGTTGGCCCCGTTGGGCAGGGCGATGCGGGCGGTCTCACCGCGGTCCGGCAGGCCCTCGGCCAGGAAGCCACCGTCCTCGACGGCCTTCAGGCTGGTCAGCACCCGGGGGGCGAGGGAGAAGCCGCGCCCCAGGCGGTCGGGTTCGGAGACGAGGATGGCGCGGGCGACGAATTTCGCCTCGCCGATCAGGAACTGGTCGCCGAGCTTGAGGCCCAGGCGGTCGAACAGCGCCTGCTCGATAGCCGCGCCGGCCGCCTCGCCATCCGGGGCGAAGGCGGCGTCGAGGGTCGGGGCGCCGGTCAGCTGGACCTTGCCGACCAGGGGGTAGCCGGGGGTGACGCCGCGCAGCTCGACCAGCCGGCGCTCGCCGTTCGGGGCTTCGGCCATGGCGGCCTGGCCAACGGCGAAGACGGTCCGGCCGAGGGCCTCGAACTTCGCCCTTTCCTCGGGCGTGAAGCGACGATTCTCGACGCTGATCCGAAGGTCGCCGCCAAGGATCTCGCGGCCTTGCGTGGCGAGGCCCTGGCGGAAGGCCTCGGCCGTCGAGCCGGCGGCG
>JBILYE010000106.1:0-12584 GCA_044377925.1 Caulobacter sp.
CGGGCGAGGTTGACCACAGGCCGGTCGGCAACGCCGGAAACGGTCGAGGCCGACGCCGTCGCCTGGGCCAGGCCGCCAAGCACGGCGGCCAGATCATCGGCGCTCAGGAGGCCGGGCAACAGGTGGAAGGGCGCGTCGGTCATGCTTGGTCGGCATAGCCGCTTCATGGCAAATTAACCATGCGGGCAGAGAGCATGGCGCAGGTCCCACAAGGATACGGAAGAACGGCAATGACCCAGGCTCAGCCCCTCCCGGCCGAGACGACGGCGGTCGAGGACGTCATCCGGGATGGCGTGCATCTGTTCGGCGAGGTTCTCGATCCCGCCGCCTGCGCGGGTCTGCTGACTGACCTGAAGGCCGGGCGAGACTGGGGCGAGGGCCTGTTCCTGAGCGAGGCCGAGTTCGACGCTGACCCGCAATACAGGGGCGTGAACCCCCGGCCAGGGCGCAACCTGCTGGAGCGATTCGAGGATCGGCTGGCGCTGGTCGAGGCCAATCCCGCCATTGTCGCCGGCCTGACCGCCCTGCTCGGCGAAGGCTATGAGCTGATGGACCGCAAGGTGGTCTGCGGCGTGCCGGCCACCGTCATTCCGGACTGGCTGAAGCGGCGCATCGCCGGCAATCCGGTCAACAATCTCGGGGCCTTCCTGAAGCCGCGGTACCGGGACGTCACCTACTTCTACGGCATCGACTTCCACCAGGACCTGATCGACTTCAAGGGTCGCGAGGCCGACTTTCTGACCCTCTATGTCTACCTGGCGCCGGTCGGTCCGGCCGATGCGCCGCTGTTCCTGCTGGAGGGCAGCCATCGGCTGGGGGCGTCGGTGTTTCCGCATGATCTCGTCCGACAGGGAGAGACCTGGCGCTATCGCAGCGACGGCCGCGAGGCGATGACCAGCCAGCGGGTGCTGACCGGCGGCGCGGGCTTCGCCGCCATGTGGCACGCCTGCACCCTGCACGGCACCCAGCCGGATGAGGCCGACCACGAGCGGATCTCGCTGCGCTACCTGCTGGCTCGCGGGCCGGCGGTGAGCGCCGGGATCGACGCCGTCAATGCGGCGCTGGACGGGCCGTTGGCCCTTGACGCTACCCGGATCGACCTGGACGCGGCCGGCGCGGCGCGGATCAAGGCCAACAGCGTGAACCAGGCGTGATAGAGGCCCTGCGCGTCCATCGCGGCCTGATGCCGGCGGCCCTCATCGATGAGGCGGTCGACACCCTGCGCGAGATGCTCTGCCCGGAGGGACCGGGCGAGGCCGACCTCGACACCCTGGTTGACCAGGTCCGCGCCGAGGACCGCCCGCGCCTGGGGGCGGTCTATGACGCCTTCCGCGAGACCCTGATCTTCCAGCAGATCATTGCCGCCCCGGCGCTGGTCGAGGCGGCCCGGGCGATGGTCGGGGCGGCGCGCGTCCATGCGCCGTTCCAGCACGCGGTGTTCCGCATGGACCTGGCCGGCGAGGCCTGGCGCGGGTTCCAGTGGCACCAGGACGCGCCCTACAATGTGCTGTCGGACGCCTATGTCACCGCCTGGCTGCCGCTGACCGACAGCGGCCCGGCCAACGGCTCGATCCAGGCCGCGCCCAGCCTGTCCGACCGCCTCTGGCCGGTGGATATCCGCTACAAGCGGGACGGCGCGGGCAATCGCCTTGGCACCCGCGACGCCTTCATCGCCGAGGCCCTGCAGCCGACCTTTGAGGACGCCGCCGAGACGCTGGAACTGGCCGCCGGCGATGTCGCCCTGTTCCACAACCGGCTGGTCCATCGCTCGGGCTTCAATCCGGGGCCGCGCCACCGCTATTCCGTCCAGGTCCGCTTCGGCGACCTGCTGGCGCCGGAGATGCTGGCCCGCGGCTGGCGCAACCGGCGGGTCGACGGCTTCGAGACCTTCAAGACCCTGCACCCCGACCTGATCGCTTCCGAGGAAACGCCATGAGCACCGCCCCCAAGATTCCGGCAGACGAGACCCTGCGCGGCCTGCTCAAGGGCCACCTCGACGATCACGACCTGATCGCCAACCTCGGCAGCTTCGCCCGGCGCATGCACTTCATGAAGGCGTTCGCCCACTACGAGGTGTTCAAGCTGATCCAGGACCTGCCCGGCGATATCGTCGAATGCGGCGTCTACAAGGGCAGTTCCCTGCTCAGCTTCGCCCGCTTCCTGGAGACCTTCTGTCCGGGCGACCGCACGCGAAAGGTGCTGGGCTTCGACCACTTCCGTGGCCTTGCCGACCGCACCGACAAGGACGGCCTCGATGACCGGGTCGGCAACACCGCCGAGGGCTGGAACCCCGGCGCCTTCCGCGACACCCTGTTCGCCCTGGTCGGCGCCTTCAACGCCGACGCCTTCGTCACCGTGCGGCCGAGGATCGAGCTGGTCGACGGCGACGTCTGTCAGACGGCCGGCAGTTACGTGGCCGAGAACCCCGGCACGCGGATCAGCCTGCTGCACCTCGACATGGACCTCTACGAGCCGACCCTGGCAGCGCTGAAGGCTTTCTGGCCACGCATCCTGACCGGCGGGGTGGTGCTGTTCGACGAGTTCGCCATTCGCGAATGGCCGGGCGAGACGGAAGCCGTCGAAGAGTTCTTCGACGGCAAGCCGCCGCGCATCGTCAAGTTTCCCTGGGCGTCGGCCCCGGGCGGGTATTTCGTGAAGGTTTGAGCGGTCGGTGACTGTCTCGCGCAGCGTGACTGTCACCGTTCCGCGCTGACGGTGACAGTCATCCGGCTGCGCCGGAGGACAGTCACCGGCGATCAGGCCGCCGACCGCGCCTTGGCCTTCGCCGGGCCATACAGGAACTCCGGCGCATCCAGATCGACCTTCGGCAGGGCGTCCTTCTCCGCCCAGTAGTCCTGGGTATGGCGCCATTCCGGCCGGTCGCCGGCCTTCGGCCACAGGTGCATGCCGCGCATCATGTAGCCGGGATTGAAGTTCTCCGGATCGATCCAGGGCAGCAGCTTCATGCCCTCGTCTTCCGGCCGCAGAATCGCCTCGACGCGGGCGGCGCCCTTGGCCTTCATGTGGTTGAGCAGGCGGCAGACGAAGTCGCCCAGCAGGTCGGCCCGCAGGGTCCAGCTGGCGCGGAAATAGCCCATGACCCAGACCATGTTGGGCAGGCCGGTGAACATCATGCCGCGATAGGTGACGGTGTTGGAGAAATCGACCGGCGCGCCATCGACCTTGAAGGCGATGTCGCCCATGACGTTCAGGTCAAAGCCGGTGGCCGTGATGACGACATCCGCCTCCAGCGTTTCGCCCGACTTCAGCAGGATGCCCTTCTCCACGAAGCGGTCGATGTGGTCGGTGACCACGCTGGCCTTGCCCTTGCCGACCGCCTGGAAGATGTCGCCGTCGGGGACGAAGGCGATACGCTGGCGCCAGGGGCGGTAGCTGGGGGTGAAGTGCTTCTCCACCGCTTCCGGCGGCAGGAACATCGAGACCCCGGCCAGCAGTTCGGCCTTGACGGTGTCGGGCTCCTCGATCGAGCGGCGGGTGAAGGCGGCCTGGTCGTAGAGCACCTTGCGGCGGACCAGTTCGTGGATCCATTCCTCGGGCGCGTCGAGTTCGCGCAGCAGGTTGGCCAGCTCGTTCTCGTTGCGACCGGGGATGAAGTAGGTGGGCGAGCGCTGCAGCAGGGTGACATGCTCGCAGTCGTCGGCGATGGCGGGCACCACGGTCGCGGCGGTGGCGCCGCTGCCGATGACCACGACCTTCTTGCCCTTCAGGTCGATGTCGTCGGTCCAGGTCTGCGGGTGGACGATGCGGCCCTTGAAGTCGGCCATGCCCGGCCATTCGGGCGTGTAGCCTTTCGAGTGGCGGTAATAGCCCTGGCACATCCACAGGAAGTTGGCGGTGATGCGGACCGGCTCGTCGCCGCGCATGGCGTCGATGGTCCAGAGGTTGTCCTCGCTCGACCATTCGGCCCGCTCGATGCGGTGGTTGTAGCGGATGTGCCGGGCCAGTTCGTTCTCGTCGATCACCTCGCCCATGTAGTCGAGGATTTCCTTGGCCGTGGCGATGGGCGGACCGACCCAGGGCTTGAAGCGGTAGCCGAAGGTGTAGAGGTCGCTGTCCGACCGGATGCCCGGATACTTGTGGGTCAGCCAGGTGCCGCCGAAGCTTTCCAGCGTTTCCAGCACCACGAAGCTGCGGTCGGGGCACTGCTGCTGCAGATGGTAGGCGGCCCCGACACCGGAAATGCCGGCCCCGACGACGAGGACGTCGAAATGCTCGGTCTTTTGGGCCACGGCGGGCGCGAAGGCAGTGTCGGTCATGGTCGGCTCCCTGACGCCGCCTCTCACCGGGACGGCCTTTGTGCGGAATTCTGATACCGGGCGGGCCGCTTCCCTTTGATCCGGATCAACTCAGGTGAACATTGATCACAAATATTGGCCAGCCCTTTTGCGTCGATCGGGCGGGTTTATCCGCAGGGACCGTTCTAGAAGCCGGCTGGTCTCCACAGGCCGGCGACCAGGGCGAGCGCCAGCACCGCACCGGCCCAGACGTTCGACTTGAAGAGGGCGAGGGCTCCCTGCGGATCGTCGAGCCGCAGCGTAGCCGCCTGGCGCGACAGCATCAGGCCGAACACCGCCAGCGGCGGCAGCATCAGGGGGCCGAGGCCGCCCAGCCAGCCGGCGGCCAGGACCAGGCCGAAGCAGAGGATGTAGAAGGTCATGACCCCGCGCGTCGTATGCTCGCCGAGCGCCCGGGCTGAGGACTTGACCCCGGCCAGGGCGTCGTCCTCGAGATCCTGCACGGCGTAGATGGTGTCATAGCCGAGGGTCCAGAAGATCAGGCCGGCGTAGAGGACGACGGCGGGCCAGGCGTCCAGCGGACGGATCATGGGCTCGGGGGTCAGGCCGATGAGGCTGAGCAGGGTCGGGCCGCCGAGCGCCGCGGCGAAGCCGAGCGGGGCGCCCCAGTTGAAGGTCAGGCCCAGCCAGGCCTGCGGCCACCAGGTGATCCGCTTCATGAAGGGATAGGCGGCGACCAGGGCCAGGGAGGCGACGCCGAGTCCGACGGCCCAGAGGTTCATGGTCAGCAGGATGAACAGGCTGACCACCGAACAGCCGATCAGGAAGGCCCAGGCCTGTTTGACACTGATCTGGCCGGCCGGGATCGGGCGCAGGGCCGTGCGGGCGACCTGGGCGTCGAAGTCGCGGTCGACGATGTCGTTGAAGGCGCAGCCGGCGGCCCGCATCAGGGCGGCGCCGACGAAGAACTGGACCAGCAGGACGGGGTCCGGCCAGCGGCCCTGCATCGAGGCGGCGAGGGCGATGCCCATCCAGCCGGGCAGCATCAACAGCCAGATACCGGCCGGCCGGTCGAAGCGGCCAAGCTTCAGCCAGGGCCGGAGCGAAGGCGGCGCGTGGCGGTCGACCCAGTTGGTCGGCGCGGCGTCTGGCAGGACGTGAGTCATGACCCTGTTATCGCGGTTTCGGGGGGCGTAATCCATCCATCAGCACAACGGCGATGCGTCCGGCGCTGTCGGCTCAGTCGGGATCGCCTGCGCCGCCCAGCGCCCTGTGGGCCAAGGGGCAAGAGATGGTCGCGGAGGCGGTCCAGGCGCTGCCCCTCCCCCTCCCGGAGGCGGCGCCGGGCCCTAGAAGTCCACCCTTTGCGTCACCGCGCCATCACAGATCAGGTTGGCGCCGGTGATGTAGCTGGCCCGGGGGCTGGCCAGGAAGACGGCGGCGTTGGCGATCTCGTCGGGCGCCCCGAGGCGACCGAGCGGGCTGCGCTCGATGGTGCCCTTGAAGAGGTCGGGCATGTGCTGCTCGACCATGTCCCAGACCCCGCCCTTGAAGTAGATCGGCCCCGGGGCGACGACGTTGGCGCGGATGTTCCGGGGGCCGAGGTCGCGGGCCAGGTTCTTCACATAGGGGATGAGGGCGGCCTTCACCGAAGCGTAGGGCCGGCGCGGGCCGGGCACCTCGACGGCCGAGATGGTGCCGATGACGATGATGGCCCCGCCGTCGCCCAGCTTGCCGACGGCCGCCTCGCAGCCTTCGACGGTGCGTAGGATATCAACCTCCACCGCCTGCTTCCAGGCGGCAGGATCGTTGCCGAGGCCCATCGCCCCGCTGACATTCGAGACGAAGATGTCGAGCCCGCCCAGCGCCTCGGCGGCGCGGTCGACGAGGCCGGTCAGGGCGCCCTCGGCCGAGACATCGAGCGCCTCGCCCCAGGCCTTGACGCCGGTGGCCTGCAACGCGGCGACCGCCTCGCTGACCTGGTCGGGGTTGCGGGCGCAGAGGGCGACATCGCACCCTTCGGCGGCCAGCAGGTCGGCGATGGCCCGGCCGATGCCGCGCGTTCCGCCGGTGACGAGGGCGCGCTTGCCCTTGAGGCCGAGGTCCATGGTTGTCTCTCCCTGTGCTGTGTTGGCTATATCCAGCCGTTGAAACGGGGCCCCTGTCCAGCCTGTCTCCGGAAAGCCGCGACCGCATTATTTCCCCGCTCCACCCTCCCGCCGAACGCCGGTCTCGCCTATGTCGGGCCGCCATGAGTGAGCATTACGAAGACGAGGAGGTCACCCGCACCCGGGTGCTGTCGAACAGCCAGGTTCTGGCCTACATCGCCCGGCTCTGGCTGCGGCGACCCGCCCTGCTGAGCGGGGCGGCCGGGCTGATGCTGCTGGCGGTGGTCTTCGACCTGATGCTGCCCACGACGTCGAAGTGGCTGCTGGACGCCGTGGCGGCGCCCGAACGCGACGCCGGCCGGGCCTGGGGGGCCTGGGGCTGGTTCGTCGGGGTCTATGTGGCCTTTCTGATCACGCGCAACATCGCCTTCCGCCTGTGGAACCCGCTGGCCGCCCGTAACATGCGCGACATGACCGACGAGGCCTTCAAGCGGGTGCAGGGCTTCTCCGCCGACTGGCATGCCGACAGTTTCGCCGGCTCGACGGTGCGCAAGATCAGCCGGGCGATGTGGGGATACGACAGCGTATCCGACGCCCTGGTCCTGTGGATCGGGCCGGCGCTGATCGTGCTGGTCGGTCTGTGCGTGCAGATGGCCCTGCGCTGGCCGCTGGTCGGTTTGTTGTCGTTTTGTGTGGTCTGTGGCTACCTGTGGGCCAACCTGTGGCTGGTGAAGGTCTATGTGCGGCCGGCCAATCTGAAGTCCAACGCCCTCGACAGCCGCATCGGCGGGGCGCTGGCCGACGCCATCACCTCCAATCCGACGGTGAAGTCGTTCGGCGCCGAATCCCGCGAGGAGGCGCGCTTCGCCGAAGTGACCGACAGCTGGCACCGGGCGGTGATGATCACCTGGAACCGGTTCATGGACGTCTGGGTGTTCCAGAACATCCTGTCGGTCATCCTGCAGGCCGGGACGACCGGCATCCTCCTGAACCTGTGGATGCAGGGCAAGGCGACGCCCGGCGACATCGCCTTCGCCATCACCGCCTTCATGCTGATGAGCGGCTATCTGCGGAATCTGGGCGAAAACGTGCGGATGCTGCAGAAGGGCATCGACGACGCCGAGGACGTCGCCTCCTACGAGCGCACCACGCCGCAGGTCGCCGACCGTCAGGGCGCGCCGGCGCTGAGCGCCGTGCGGGGCGAGATTGTCTTCGACGACGTAACCTTCCGCTACAAGAGCGCCGAGACGCCGCTGTACGACCACTTCAGCCTGACCATCCGGCCGGGCGAGCGGGTGGCCCTGGTCGGGGCGACGGGGGCCGGCAAGTCGACCTTCGTCAAGCTGGTGCAGCGGCTCCATGACCTGAACAGCGGGGCGATCCGCATCGACGGCCAGGACGTGTCGGCGGTGACGCAAGGCTCCCTGCGGCGGTCGATCGCCGTGGTGCCGCAGGACCCGGCCCTGTTCCACCGGACCATTGCCGAGAACATCGCCTATGCCTCGCCGGGCGCGACCCTGGACGAGGTGCGCGAGGCGGCGCGGCGGGCGCGGGCCGACGGATTTATCGCCGATCTGCCGAAGGGCTACGACACCCTGGTCGGCGAGCGGGGGGTCAAGCTGTCGGGCGGTGAGCGTCAGCGGGTGGCGATTGCGCGGGCCTTCCTGGCCGATGCGCCGATCCTGGTCTTCGACGAGGCGACGAGCAGCCTGGACGTCGAGACCGAGCAGGAGGTGCAGGCGGCGATGGAGGAGCTGATGGCCGGGCGGACGACGATCGTCATCGCGCACCGGCTGTCGACGATTCGCGGGGCGGACCGGATCCTGGTGTTCGAGAACGGGCGGGTCGTCGAGGAGGGCACGCACGTTTCGCTGAAGGCCAGGAAGGGGACGTATGCGCGGCTGGCGGCGCTGGCCGAGGGGACGGCGTAGGTTCCGCCCCTCCCCAATTCGGGGAGGGAGGTCAGAGCGCCTCCGCCAGCGCCCCCGCCAGGTCGCCCTTGCCGACGACGACGACCCGCTCCAGCCCCAGCCATTCCGCCATCAGCTTCAGCTCCGTCGCCAGCGCCGACGCCGTCTCGCCCGTCGCGTCCGCCTCTCGCCAGGCCGCCTGGACCAGCAGCGCCCCGGCCTTGCGGTCGCTTTTCAGGTCCACCCGGGCGGTGATCGCCTCGCCCTCGAGGAAGGGCAGGACGTAGTAGCCGTGCTCGCGCTTGTCGGCCGGGGTGCTCACGGAACCAGATCAGGTTGTCAAAGGGCGAGAGCAGGGCGCGGGCGTGAATTCGGCGCGGTATCTTCGCGGCCGGCCAGAGATACGCCGGCTTGCCCCAGCCGCTGACGGTCACGGGGGTCAGTTCGCCGGCCTCGACCAGTTCGGCGATGCGCAGCTTCGTGTCGGCGACGCCGAGCCGGAAGTAGTCGCGCAGGTCGGTCTCGGTGGCCACGCCCATGGCCCGGGCGCTGATGCGGATCAGCTCGCGCTGGGCGTCGTCTTCGCTCGGGGTGGGGGTGTCGACGACAGCCCCCGGCAGGACCCGTTCAGTGAGGTCGTAGACGCGCTCGAAGCTGCGCCGGGTCTTCGTGGTGATCTGGCCGGTCCAGAACAGCCATTCCAGGGCCCGCTTGCCTTCCGACCAGGACCACCAGCCCGGGGCGCCGCGCGGGCCGGTGGCGAAGTCGCCGCCGGTGACCGGCCCGCGGCGTTCGATCTCCCGCA
Source organism: Caulobacter sp. (assembly GCA_044377925.1). GTDB lineage: Bacteria > Pseudomonadota > Alphaproteobacteria > Caulobacterales > Caulobacteraceae > Caulobacter. The sequence continues at coordinate 9,080 of JBILYE010000106.1, forward strand.
GGATGCCGTCGATGTAGTCGCCGCGCTCGCGGGCGAAGCGGGCGATGCCCTTCCAGATGCCGTCGCCGGCTTCCGCCCTTGCCATGCGCCAGCGGAACAGGGGCTGGTTGGCGACCGGCATCAGCGAGGCCTCATGGCCCCAGTATTCGAACAGGCTGGGCTTCTTGCCCCAGGCTTCGGTCTCCAGGGTATCGCGGGCGTAGTCGCCAAGGCGGGAGAACTTGGGCAGGTAGTGGGTGCGGGTGACGACGTTGACGCTGTCGATCTGGACGACGCCGAGGCGGTTTACGGTGTTGCGAAAGTGGCGGGCCGAAGGGGCGGCCGGGCGCGGCTCGGCGAAGCCCTGGGCGGCCAGGGCGATGCGCCGGGCCTGGGCGGCCGTGAGGGTGACGCCGGTGTTCATGGAATGTTTCGTTACATGATTCTTTGGAATGGCATCGACGCGGGCGCATTTTCGATCCTTCTCCCATAGGGAGAAGGGGGGACCCGCGCTGCGTAGCAGGGCGGGGGGATGAGGGGTTAGGGACGGTTCAAGGTTTGCTGTGCGGGGTTTGAGCAGCGTAACCCCTCACCCTCCCACGCCCGTGGCGTGGGCCCCTCCCTCTCCCTCTGGGAAAGGGTATTCTATGCGTGATCCAGCACAGGCTTGGGCTGGTAGGGCTTCTCCAGCGTCTTGACCTCATCGTCCGTCAAAACGAGCTCCAAGGCCGCCAACGCTTCCGACAGGTGATGCAGCTTCGACGCCCCGACGATCGGCGCGGTGATGGCGTCGTTGCGCAGGACCCAGGCCAGGGCGACCTGGGTGTTGGAGACGCCGCGGGCTTTTGCGATCTCCTCGACCACGTCGACGACGGCGTGGTCGGCGTCGCGGTAATAGAGGCGGGGGCTGAATTCGTCGGTGCGGGCGCGTTCGGTGGCGCCTTCGCCGACCTTGCTCCGGCCGCCGGCCAGGAAACCGCGGGCCAGCGGCGACCAGGGGATCACGCCGACGCCGGCGTCCTTGCAGAGGGGCAGCATCTCGCGCTCCTCCTCGCGGTAGACCAGGTTGTACTGCGGCTGCATGGAGACGAACTTCGTCCAGCCGTGTTTTTCGGACGTGGCCAGCATCCTGGCGAACTGCCAGGCGAACATCGAGCTGGCCCCGATGTAGCGGGCCTTGCCGGCCTTCACGACGTCATGCAGCGCCTCCAGCGTCTCCTCGATCGGGGTTTCCGGATCGAAGCGGTGGATCTGGTAGAGGTCGATGTAATCGGTGCCGAGGTTCTTCAGGGAGCGGTCGACCGCCTCGAGGATATGCTTGCGCGACAGGCCGCCGGCGTTGGCGCCCGGGCCGTGCGGGAAGAAGACCTTGGTGGCGATCACCGTGTCGCTGCGGCGGGAGAACTCCCGCAGCCATTTGCCGGTGATCTGTTCGCTGACCCCGTTCGAGTACATGTCGGCGGTGTCGAAGAAGTTGATGCCGCCCTCGATGGCGGCCTTGAAGAAGGGCTCTGCGGCGGCCTCGTCCAGCACCCATGGACGCCATTGGGGCAAACCGTACGTCATACAGCCGAGACAAAGGCGTGAGACCTTGAGGCCGGTGTTGCCGAGGCGAACGTAATCCATAGCGTTGTCTCCTGTGCCTCACCTAGGTGGAGGCCTGAGATGAGTTTGGCAACGGACAGCATGGCGCTGGCGGGACGGGACCTGGAGAACGATGTCCAGGCCTTCCACCTCGTCCGTTACGCTTCGTCGGTCGACGGCTTCCTGGTCACGGCGAAGAACAGCGGCACCCACTGGCTGCGCTTCATGGCCAGCCACGCCATCGCGCATCGGCTGGGCCTCAGCCCCCCGGAGACCTCCAGCGGGCCGGGGAGCGATGATTTCATCGGCCATGCCAAGCATGCGCGGGTGCACGCATCGGCGCCGCGCATCGGCAGTTCGCACAACATCCCCTCGCGGCTGATCACCCTGGCGGCCGAGGTCGGGATGCTCGACCTGCCGCCGACAGTGGTGCTGGTGCGCGATCCGCGGGAGGCGCTGGCCAGCTACTATGTGAAGTGGGCCGAGATCTACGACCTGGGTACGTTCTCGGAGTTCCTGCGGCGGCCGGCGCCGGGGAAGAAGAAGATCGATGACGTCTGGTGGTTCGTGCGGTTCTTCAATCGCTGGGGCGCCCTGGCGGCGGCGCTGCCGGACCGGGTGCTGGTGCTGAGGCACGAGGAATTGAAGGCTGATCCAGGCGCCGGGGTGCGACGGTTCTGGGCCCATTTCGGCGTGCGGCTGGACAGCGAAGACGTGGCGGCGGCGGTGGCGGTGTCGAGCAAGGCGGCCGTGGCCGCGAGCCTCGACCCTGCCTATGGCGAATCCATCGTGCCGAGCGAGGCGAAGCGGGCGGTGGTCTGGAGCGACGAGGACCGGGCCTATCTCTCAGCGCTGTTGCGCGAACATCTGCGGCACGACTTCGGGTACTTCGCTCACTAACGCTCGAGCCGCCCGTCGGTGAGCGCCGAGGGGTCGAACGGGAACAACACCGCCGGATCGGGCTTTTCCACGCCCTTGCGCAGACGGGCCGGGGCGACGGCATGCAGCAGATGGCGCATGACCGCGATGCGGGCCGCCTTCTTGTGGTCGGCGCGGACACAGGTCCATGGCGCGGCCTCGGTATGGGTGCGGATCAGCATCAGATCGCGGGCCCCCGAATAGTCATCCCAGCGCTTCTGGGCCTCGGCGTCGAGCGGGCTGGTCTTGAGGGCTTTCAGCGGATCGAGGTGGCGATTCTTCAACCGCTTGGCCTGCTCGTCCTTGCTGATGTCGAGCCAGAGCTTGATGATCCTGATGCCTTCGCGGACCAGCAAGTGTTCGAAGTCAGGCGCGGCGACCAGGAAGGCCTCGTGCTGCTCGGCGGTGCAAAATCCCATCACCGGCTCGACGCCGCCGCGATTGTACCATGAGCGGTTGAAGATCACGCAGTCGCCGGCCGCCGGCAGGTGGGATGCGAACCGCTGGAAGTACCACTGGGTCTTTTCGCGGTCGGACGGCTTGGGCAGGGCCACGATCGGCGTGGTGCGCGGAGGCAGGTGCTCGACAATGCGGCGGATCGTGCCGTCCTTGCCGGCGGCGTCGCGGCCTTCGAAGATGACCAGCACCTTCTCGCTCTGGTCCATCGACCATTTTCGCCAGGTGACGATGGCGGTCTGCAAGGCGATGAGTTCGGCGTCGTAGGCTTCGGAATCTTTTCCCATCCGCCACGCTAAACACGGGCGGCCTTGTCGCGCTAGAAGGCGTGCATGATCCGTCTCTTCGTCACCGACGACCTGAAGGCCGGGGCGCCCGTCGCGCCGGGCATGGAAGCGTCCCGCTATCTGATCGCCGTCATGCGTCTGGCCATCGGCTCGGAGGTGCTGCTGTTCAACGGCCGCGACGGCGAATGGCGGGCCACCGTCGTCGATCCGGACAAGCGCCGCTGCCGGCTGACCGTGGGGTCGCGGGTGCGGGCCCAGGAGATGGGGCCGGACCTGACGCT
>JBILYE010000327.1:0-3231 GCA_044377925.1 Caulobacter sp.
CGGCGATCGTCAACGAGTTCACCTGGGTGCTGTTCATCTTCGCCGCCTTTCTGATCTTCACGGGCTGGAAGATGATCTTTGGCGGCGCTCAGCAGATGGATCTCAACCAGAACCTGGTCCTGAAGGTCCTCAGGAAGCGGATGCGGATCACCGATACCATCGACAACCACAACTTCTTCGTCAGAAAGCCGGACCCGAAGGGTTCAGGCCGCCTCGTGCTGTTCGCGACCCCGCTGTTCCTGGCCCTGGTCATGGTCGAGGTGGTCGACGTCATCTTCGCGGTCGATTCCGTGCCGGCGATCTTCGCGGTCACGAAAGACCCCTTCATCGTCTACACGTCCAACATCTTCGCAATCCTGGGCCTGCGGTCGATGTACTTCATGCTCGCCGAGGCCGTCGCCCGCTTCAAGTACCTGAAGTACGGGCTGTCGTTGGTGCTGGTGCTGATCGGGGTCAAGATCGTCTGGAACTTCGGGCTCTACAAGGCGTGGAAGGACATGACCGGCCAGGCGCTCGTGCCCTATCTCGAGCCGCAGTGGTCGCTCGCGGCGACCCTGGTCCTGATCGGCGGCTCGATGCTTTACTCCTGGATCAAGACGCACGACGCCGGGGGCGGGCATGGACGCCCGTCGCAATGACGCCTTGATCACCGGCGGCGAAGCGGCGCCCGAACGCCTTGCTTTGTAGGCCTGGCCGCGGCGCGGGATAGTGAACCCCGCCTCGATCCGACCCTCTAGCGATACCGCCCGGCCGCCAGGTCGTGCTCGCCGCGTTCGTGGACGATGTTGGCGCGGCCGACGAGCAGGTCGTCGACCAGGCCGATGCGGTCCGTGTCCTTGGCCGGATAGGGCAGGGAGCGGAGGATGAAGCGCATGGCGTTCAGCCGGGCCCGCTTCTTGTCGTCCGACTTGACCACGGTCCAGGGGGAGTCGGCGGTGTCGGTGTGGAAGAACATCGCCTCCTTGGCGCGGGTGTAGTCGTCCCACTTGTCGAGCGAGGCCAGATCGACCGGCGACAGCTTCCATTGCTTGAGCGGGTGGACCTGGCGCTCCTTGAAGCGGCGGCGCTGTTCGTCGCGGCTGACCGAGAACCAGAACTTGATCAGGTGAATGCCGCTGCGCACCAGATTGCGCTCGAACTCCGGGGCCTGGCGCAGGAATTCGTCGTATTCGGCGTCGGTGCAGAAGCCCATGACCCGTTCGACCCCGGCCCGGTTGTACCAGCTGCGGTCGAAAAGGACGATTTCGCCGGCCGTCGGCAGGTGCTGCACATAGCGCTGGAAATACCACTGGCCGCGCTCGACCTCGGATGGTTTCTCCAGCGCCACCACGCGGGCGCCGCGCGGGTTGAGGTGTTCCATCACCCGCTTGATGGCCCCGCCCTTGCCGGCCGCGTCGCGCCCCTCGAACAGGATGACCACCCGCTGGCGGGATTCCTTGACCCAGGCCTGCAGCTTGAGCAGCTCGGTCTGCAGCACGAACTTCTCGGTCTCGTAATCGCGGCGCAGCATGCGGTAGCGGTAGGGATAGGCGCCGCGCCGCCAGTCGTCGGCCAGGTCGTCGCGGGTGCGGCGCGGGCTGCCGCCCTGGGCCGGCAGGCCGAGAGATTTGCGCAGGCTGACGGCGTCGTCGGGAGCGTCGCCCTCCAGGATGGCGGCGACGCCGTCCTTGTCGCCGATCGATTTCAGGGCGACCAGTTCGGCGTCGCGGGCGGAACTGATGGCCTCGCCGATCGTCGTCCGTTCAGCCTGTTCGGCGGTGACCGGGACGATGTCGGCGGCGGTCGTGTGCGCTGTGCTCATGGTCGACGGAGCCTCGCGAAAAAATGGACAGAGGGTCCTGTTGCGCCCGGCCGCCGCGCCCCGCCTTGACCCTGATCAAGAAGGCGCCGCGCCTCCCGTCGGCGACCGGCGAAACCCGGCGCCATCCCCCGCGCGACCCCGGCCGGATCCAACATGCCATGCCGACACAAACAACTGATTTATCAATTACTTAGTCTGTAGACCTGGCGGCGGAGCTGCTATACTGGCCACCGCTTCGACAAGGCGGCCCCGCCACCCCCCTTTCAAGGGACGCGGGCGGGCGCCAAAAAGACGTTTAGTTCGGCCAGATCATCGGATTGGGCCCTGCAGGTTGGGAAGACTGATGATCAAGGCGAAGATGACGAAGCTCTCGATCCTGGGGGCCGTCGTGGGGATCGCGCTGGCGGGGCTGGGCGGGTCGGTGATCAGCCCGGCTCCCGTCCAGGCGGCCTCGAAAGCCGACAAGCTGACGGCCCAGCGGCTCAAGCAGTGCATGACCGTGCTGGAGCCGGCCACCGACCACGCCGAAGCGGCCCTGGCGGCCGGCGAGGGGATGGACAGCCCCGGGGCTGACTACAAGGCCTTCTGCGCGGCGATGACCAGGCATGACGCCATCCTGGCCGACGACGCGCGCAACCTCGCCGTCTGTGAAGGCATTCCTCTGGAAGGGCAGGACGAAGCCACCGTGCTCGGCCTGCTCAGCGAGCTGAAGTACAACCACGAGGCCATCGCCGAGTCCCGCCAGGTGGTCTGCCAGGCCGCCAACCCGGGGTAGACCTTTTACGTTTTGAGCCCGTCCGGGCTCGGGCGCGAAAGCTTGTCCTTGACCTAGCGGCAGTGAGGGGCCAAACGGCCCCGAAAGAGCCCAATCGGAGGAAAGCTCATGCGCGTTGGCGTGCCCAAGGAGATCAAACCTGGCGAACATCGCGTGGGCCTGCCGCCCACGGCGGTCCGTGAGTATGTCGCCCGGGGCCACCAGGTGCTGATCGAGACCACGGCGGGCGCCGGCGCCGGCTATTCGGACGAGGCCTATGTGAAGGCGGGCGCCCAGATCGCCCCCGACGCGGCCACCGTCTTCGCCCGGTCGGACATGATCGTGAAGGTCAAGGAACCGCAGAAGGTCGAGTGGGAGCGCCTCGAGCCGCGCCACATCCTCTTCACCTACCTGCACCTGGCGCCCGACCCGGCCCAGACCGAAGGCCTGATCGCCTCGGGCTGCGCGGCCATTGCCTATGAGACCGTCACGGATGCGAAAGGCGGCCTGCCGCTGCTGGCCCCGATGAGTGAAGTCGCCGGCCGCATCGCGGTCTTCTCGGCGGCCGAGACCCTGCTGAAGCACAACGGCGGCATGGGCCTGCTGCTCTGCGGCGTCCCCGGCGTGCCCCCGGCCCGCGTGGCGGTGCTCGGCGGCGGTGTGGTCGGCATGAACG
>JBILYE010000328.1:0-3214 GCA_044377925.1 Caulobacter sp.
CCCCTGGCGAAGTGGCCACCAGGTCCCGCGCCTTGGCGATCAGGTCGGCGAAATCCAGCACCCCGCGCTCGGCCTTGGCCAGGGCGTAGGCCTCGGCATAGCGCTCGGCCAGGCACAGCACCGCCAGCGTGTCCTTGGCGATCAGGGCGCCGCGCATCCGGTCCCGCGCAACCGCCAGGCGGTCCTGTTCGGCCAGCAGGAACTCCCGCAGGTCCTCACGGCTCTTCAGCCCCGAGGTCTTGGCGACCCAGGTGGCCGGGGCGCCCGCGCCCTTTTCTGTGAACAGGCAGGCCAGCATCGCCGACAGGCTCTGCTCCTGCACCGCCGCCAGCATTTTCCCGGCGTTGGCCGCGTCCGTCTTGCCGCCCTGACCGAGGACGCCCGCCGCCGCCTTCCACAGAGCGGCCTGGGTCCGGGCGATGGTTTCGGCTTCGATCCCGGACACGGTGGACGGACCGTCCGGAAATCCACAGCGCTCCCAGACGTCGGCCTCGGCGCCGGCATAGCCGCCGACCGATCCAAGGTAGTCGGCGATCGCCCCGCGCTTCTCCTCGAAGGTCCGGAACAGCCCCTCGAAGCTCACATAGTCGAGGGCGATGGCCAGGCGCGCATAGGCCTCGGACACCGCCACGTCCTCGCCGCCGGCCAGCCCCGCCAGCCGGGCGCGGGCGTCGCGCACCACCAGGGCGGCGGCCGCGTCATCCATCACCGTAAAGCCCGGCGACACCGCCGCCTCCAGCGGGAAGCGCCGCAGCAGTTGCTCACAGAAGGCGTGGATAGTCTGGATCTTCAGGCCGCCCGGCGTCTCTAGCGCCCGCGCGAACAGCCGCCGCGCCTCTGGCAGTTCCTGGCTGTTGTCGGGTCCCAGCAAGCGCGCCATGGCCTCGGACAGCTTGGCGTCCGGCGTCACCGCCCAGCCGCCCAGCAGGTCGAACAGACGCGCCTGCATCTCGGCGGCGGCGGCCTTGGTGTAGGTCACGCAAAGGATGGCCGAGGGCGGCGCCCCGGCCAGCAGCAGCCGCGCCACCCGGTCGATCAGGGTCTTGGTCTTGCCCGAGCCCGCATTGGCTGTGACGAAGGCGTTCAGGGTCGGATCGGCGGCCAGCGCCTGGGCCGGGTCGATGACGAGGCTCATTCGCCATCCCCCTCTTCGGCGCCGGTCGACCATTCGAACACCCGGGCCAGATGGTCGTAGTCGCCGGCAAAGGTCTTCACGAACTGCGGCGCCGTGCGGCTGGGGTAGCCTCGCTGGGGGTCCTGGTAGGCGGCCAACAGGTTCATCGCGCCCTCGAAGGCAGCCTTGCCCGCCTGCTCGCTGTCGTCGCCGGCGTATTTGCGGGTCTCCTCGAGCCCCGGCGGATCGCGGCCGGTGATCTTCACATAGGTGAGGTCGCCCCAGGTCCCCTTGAGGCCGTCAAACCCGCCCGACTCCAGGATCGCCGCGGTCAGGGTAAGCTGGGGTGAAAACCCGGTGTCGATCTGCTTGAGGCTGGGCGATGAGCCGGTCTTGTAGTCGAGGATGTGGCCGACCCCGTCGCGGGTGATCTCGATGCGGTCCGACTTGGCGGTCAGCACATGCGGCACGCCGCCCGCGTGGAAGTCCATCTCGCCGGTGACCTCGACATGCACCGTCCGCCCGTCGGCCCGCCGCCGCCGCTCGAAATCGGCCACCCAGCGCGCCGTCTCCCGGGCCAGCACCCGCTCGCGCGCCAGCGCCGCCGCCGTCAGTCCGGCGTCCTTCAGTTCGTCCAGATACCGCGTCTCGAAGAACCCCTCCGGATCCGCCAGCGGCCAGGCCCGCGACAGGGCCTCGAAGGCCGAGTGGATCGCCGTGCCCCGCGCCATGGACTCGACCAGCTGATCCGGCCGATCGAGCGGGAAGAGCTTGAGGATATCCCGCGCCCAGAAGGCATAGGGGTCGCGGGTCAGGGTCTCGACACGGGTGACGGACAGCCTGGTTGGCCGGTCGGCGACCGGCGGGATCGGAACCGGTCGCTTGATCGGCGCATAGCCGACGCCGGCGTCCAGGGATTTTGCCCAGGCGTTCAGTTCCGGCCGCGCCGGCAAGGCTCGCCCGGCTCCCCGCGCCAGGGTCTTCAGCCGCCACAGCCAGCGGCTCTCGGTCGCCGGCGCACCCTCGCGCCGGGCGCTGTTGACGAGGACCACCTCCGGCGCACAGGCGGCCTGGGCGAAATCATGCGCCGACAGCCCGACCCGCCGCTCGGGGCTGGGCAGGCCCAGGGTCCGGCGCATGGTCCGCGACAGGAAGGGATCGATCGGCGCCCCGCGCGGCCAGACCCCCTCCTCCAGCCCTGCCAGCACCAGCCGGTCGGCCCGGGTCATCCGCGATTCCAGCGTGCCCATGATGGCCAGCCGCGCATGCGCCGCCTCGCCGCCTCGCACCGTCTCATCGGAGATCATCCGCTGCATCAGGCTGACGAACCCCTGGCGCGTGACGCGCGGCAACAGCGACCCTTGCGCGATCAACCCGCTCAGCAACCGCGCCAGACACTCACCTTCCGGCCCGGCCCACAGCAGGTCGGCCCCGGCGCAGACCGCTTCCAGAGCGGCAGCCAGCCCAGCCGCCGCCTCGCCGACATCGGCTGTGCCGCTCTCGAAGGCTGCGCCGGCCTGTTCGACCGCCGCGTCGAGATCGATCGACAGCGCCGCCGCCGCTTCCAGCCCCGCACGCTCCCCCGGGCGATCTTCCGCCCGATCCTTGAGCCTGGCGGCCAGCGCCTCCGGTGTCCGCGGCCGGGGACCCCGCAGTCCCCGGTGCTCCAGAATCTCCGTTTCGATCGCCAGCACATCCGCCTCACGCCCCAGCCGGGTCAGCGGGCTTTTCAGGATCTGCAGCCGCGCCACGGGACTGGCCGGGTCGAGCACCAGCTCGGCCATGGCCACCGCCAGGGCGCCGGCGGCCTTGAGGGTCAGCGGAACCCCGGCCGAGCTGTCCGCCGCCACGCCCCAGCGCGCCAGCTTGGCCGACACCCGCCGGGCCAGCGACAGGTCCGGGGTGATCAGGGCGCAGGTCTTGCCGGGCGTTTCCAGGGTCTCGCGCAGCAGGAGAGCGCAGACCTCGGCCGTCTCCTCCTCGCCGGCGCCCGTTACGGTCGACAGGCCTTTCAGCCCCTCCTCGAAAGGATCGACCCCAGCCTCTGCTTCTTCACGCAGGGCGGCGATGACCGCCAGCCAGTCGGCGGTCGCCTCCGCC
>JBILYE010000001.1:0-46459 GCA_044377925.1 Caulobacter sp.
CCACGACCGCATAAAGATGTTTCACGTCAAGGACGCCGAGTTCCGGCCGACGGGCCGCCAGGGCGTCTACAGCGGCTACGCGCCCTGGAAGGAACGGGCCGGACGGTTCCGGTCGCTGGGCGACGGCCAGATCGATTTCAAGGCCATATTCTCCAAGTTCGCCCAGTACGGATACAAGGGTTGGGCCGTGCTGGAGTGGGAGTGCGCGCTGAAGGACCCGGTCGACGGGGCCCGCGAAGGCGCGCCCTTCATCCGCGACCACATCATCAAGGCCACTGGCAAGAGCTTCGATGACTTCCTGGCCACCGGCGTCGACAAGGCGGCCAACCGCAGGATGCTCGGCCTTGACCGCTAGACGGTTGAAGCTCGGCATGGTCGGCGGCGGCGACGGCGCCTTCATCGGCGGGGTTCACCGCATGGCCGCGAGGCTGGATGGTCGCTGGGACCTCATGGCCGGGGCGTTCAGCAGCGATACCGTCCGTTCGCGGGCGTTTGGCCGATCACTGGGACTGGCCGATGAACGCTGCTACGGCGACTGGAAGGAGATGGCGCAGGCCGAGGCCGCCCGGCCGGACCGTATCGACGCTGTCGCCATCGTGACGCCAAACCACCAGCATCACGGGCCCGCGAAGGCCTTCCTCGAGGCCGGCATCGCGGTCATCTGCGACAAGCCGCTGACCACCTCCTTGGCCGATGCGTTGGACCTGGAGGCGACGGCGGGCGGCGCGGGCGTCCCCTTCGTCCTGACCCATAACTACAGCGGCTACGCCATGGTGCGTCAGATGCGGGTCATGGTGGCCGATGGGCTGTTGGGGGCGATCCGGGTGGTGCAGGCCGAGTATGCTCAGGACTGGCTGGCGACGGATCAATCGGGCAACAAGCAGGCCGACTGGCGCGGCGATCCGGCCCGGGCCGGGGCTGGCGGCGCCCTGGGGGACATCGCCACCCACGCCTACCACCTGACCAGCTTCGTCACCGGCGAGGCAGCTCAGGCCGTCAGCGCCGAGACCTCGCGGTTCGTGCCCGGCCGGCGCCTCGACGACGACGTGCAGATCCGCCTGCGCTGGGCCAGCGGCGCGCGCGGCCAGCTCTGGGCCAGCCAGGTGGCGATCGGCGTCGCCAATGGTCTGCGCCTGAGGATCTACGGGGAGACAGCGGCGCTGGAATGGGCGCAGGAAGAGCCGGACCTGCTGCGCTTCGCGCGGCTTGGCGAGCCGCCTCAACTTCTCCGACGCGGCGGGCCGGGCCTGTCATCGGCGGCAGAGGGGGCGACGCGCATCCCGGCCGGGCATCCCGAAGGCTATCTCGAAGGCTTCGCTCAGATCTACGCCGACGCCGCCGACCTCATCGGCGGCGGCTCCGCCCCGATGCTGCCCGGCATCAAGGATGGCGTCGATGGCCTGCGCTTCATCGAGGCGGCCGTGGCCAGCGCGGCGGCGGACGGGCGCTGGGTCGCCCTCAATGGCGGAGCGGACTGATGCGGCAGAGCTTTGCCTGGTGGTCCTTCACCCTGGGGCGCGAGATGGACCCGGCAGCCTTCCTGGCGGCGGCGGCGGCGGTCGGCGCCAAGGGCGTCGAGATGCTGCCCGAGGATCTCTGGCCGGTGGCGCAGGACCTCGGCCTCACGGTCGTCACCCTGACCGGCCACAAGCTGGAAGAAGGCTTCAACGACCCGGCCCGCCATCCTGCCCTGCAGACCGAGGTGCGCCGGAACATTGATGCCGCCGCCAAAGGCGGCTGCGAGCAGGTGATCGTCTTCGCCGGCAACCGCTTCGGCGATGGCGATGACGACCGCGCCATCGCAGCCTGCGTCGAGGGGCTCGCGCCGGTGGTCGCTCACGCGGAAGCGGCCGGCGTGCAGCTCCTCATGGAGCTCCTGAACAGCAAGGTCGATCACCCCGGCCAGCAGTGCGACCGCACCGCCTTCGGCGCCGCCGTGGCGCGCGGGCTCGGCTCGCCGGCGCTGAAGCTGCTCTACGACGGCTATCACATGCAGCTGATGGAGGGAGACCTCTCCCGCACCATCAAGGCCAACCTCGACATCATCGGCCACATCCACACCGCCGGCGCGCCTGGCCGGCGCGACCTGGACGACCGTCAGGAGATCAACTGGCGCGGCTTGGCGGGGATGCTGAAGCATCAGGGCTACGACCGCTGGGTCGGGCACGAGTTCATTCCGCGCGGCGAACCGATCGCCGCGCTCAAGCAGGCGATAGACCTGTTCAATCAAGCCTGAGGGGGATGCGATGGCGTTCGACGCAATAGTCGTGGGGTCGGGGATCAGTGGCGGCTGGGTCGCCAAGGAGCTGTGCCAGCGCGGCCTGAAGGTGCTGATGCTGGAACGCGGACCGGACATCGAGCACGGCGGGCCGGACTACAGCAAGGACACGGCCCTGAAGCTGCGGCCCAGCCAGGACCAGATCCCGGACGAGGACAAGCGGCTGCACTATCCCTACTACGAGGGGGTCTCGTACGCCCTGTTCAACTCCAACCGGAAGTTCTGGGCCAGCGACCACGACTATCCCTACGAGACGGTCCCCGGAAAGCCCTACCGCTGGATCCGCGGCTATCAGCTGGGCGGCCGGTCCCTGACCTGGGGGCGGCAGTCCTATCGCTGGGCGCCGCAGGACTTCGAATCCAACCTGAAGGACGGCCACGGCGTCGACTGGCCGATCCGCTATGAGGATCTCGCGCCCTGGTACGACCATGTCGAGGCCTTCGCCGGGATCAGCGGCAACTATGACGAGGTCCCGCAGTTGCCCGACGGCGACTTCCTTCCCCCCTTCCCGTTCAACTGCGTCGAGGAGGTGGTCAGGGACCGGATCGAGGAGGCCTTCCCGACCCGGCGGATGATCATGGGCCGGACGGCCAACCTCAGCCGCGTGGCAAAGCCGCAGATGGATGTCGGCCGCAAGAAGTGCGAGCAGCACGTCAAATGCCATCACGGCTGCCAGATCGGCAGCTACTTCTCCTCCCAGGCCGCCACCCTGCCGGCGGCCAAAGCGACCGGCAACCTGACCATCGTCACCGACGCCATCGTCGAAAGCGTGACCCATGATCCGGCGACGAAACGGGCCACCGGCGTTCGGGCCATCAACCGGCTGACCAAGCAGGGCGTCACCTATGAGGCGCGCCTGGTCTTCCTCAACGCCTCGGCGATCAACACCGCCGCCCTGCTGCTGAACTCCCGCTCCGACGCGTTCCCGCGCGGTCTGGCCAACGGCAGCGACCAGGTTGGTCGCAACCTGATGGACCACGTCAGCTGCAAACAGGTCGTCGGCACCTTCCCCGGCTTCGAGGACCAACCCTGGCAGGATGACCGGCCGACCGGCATCTATGTCCCGCGCTATGGCAACATCACCGAGGACGAGAAGCCCTACCTGCGCGGCTTCGGCATGCAGGGCGGGGCGCGCAAGGTTAGGCGCGAGGGCGGCGAGCTCGACGCCTCCGGCCGGCCCAAGAAGGTCTGGGCCATGTACCTTGGGCCGTTCGGCGAGGTGCTGCCCAACACCAACAACCGGGTCACCCTGACGACCTCCCGCGTTGACAGCTGGGGCATCCCCCTGCCGGTCATCGACTGCGAGCACGGACCCAACGAGGCCGCGATGATGATGGACGCGGCGCGCGACTGCGCCGCCATGCTGGCCGCCGCAGGCTGCACCGACATCACGCCGTGGGAAGAGGCCGGCGCCTACCTCACCCCGCCGGGCGACCGCATCCATGAGATGGGCACCGCGCGCATGGGCCGCGATCCCGCAACCTCGGTGTTCAACAGCTGGGGCCAGGCGCATGAGATCGCCAATCTGTTCTGTTCGGACGGGGCGGTGATGGCCTCCAGCGCTTCGATGAACCCGTCGCTCACCTACATGGCGCTGTCGGCCCGAACCGCCAACCACGCCGCCGACCTGCTCGAACAAGGAGCCCTGTGATGAAACCCGTCGGCCTCCAGCTCTACACCCTGCGCAAACCCTTCGCCGAAGACCCGATCGGCACGCTTGAGCGCATCAAGGCCAGCGGCTACGACGAGGTGGAGTTCGCCGCGCCGCTGGACATGGACTTCGTCCCGCTGGCCGCCCGGATGGGCGAGATCGAGCTCGACTGCCCTTCGGTCCATATCGGTCTCCCCGACATGACCGATCGTCCCGAGCGGGTGTTGGAGGTCGCAAAGACCCTGGGCTGTCGCTTCATCGTCATGCCTTTCGTCGATCCGAACACGGCTGACTGGCCCGTCGTCGTCGGCCAGATCGAAACCTTCGCCCGGCAAGCGGCCGGCGAGGGATTCACCACCTGCTATCACCACCATCACTTCGAGTTCGACACCTCGAAAGGAACCCGGCCCTTTGACATCCTGCTGACGGCCGACCCGGCGCTCGTCTTCTTCGAACTCGATGTCTACTGGCTGAAGACCGGCGGCGAAGACCCCGTAACAATGATCGACAGGCTCGCCGGCCGTGTGAAGCTGCTCCACCTGAAGGACGCCCTGCCCGACGGCGCGATGACCGACGTCGGCGCCGGCACGCTCGATTTCCCCGCCATCATCGCCGCCGGCCGCGCCGCCGGCGTCGAGCATTTCTTCGTCGAGCATGACGTGCCGCCGAAGCCCTACTGGCCGAGTGTCGAAAACAGCGTCAACTACCTCAGGGCGCTGGCATAGATTGACGCCGTCCGCCGCCTCCCGCACGATGGCTCAAACAATCGTTCGGGAGACGCGACATGGCTGACGGTGAACACGGGCATGAAGCGCAGGCCAAGTTCCACGCCATGGTCGATGGCACCCAGGAAGATTGGCTGAACATCTCAAGGGCCGCCGCCGAGTTCGGGCGCGGTCTGCCCGAGCGGATCATCGCCCACCTGAAGCTGCTGGAAGGCGACTGCGGCGGCTTCGCCATCGACCGGCTGGAGCACAGCCTGCAGACCGCGACCCGCGCCCACCAGGCGGGCATGGACGAGGAGTACGTCGTCTGCGCCCTCCTCCACGACATCGGCGACACCCTCGGCCCGCGCAATCACGCTGACGTCGCCGCCGCCATCATCCAGCCCTTCGTCTCGGAGCGGAACCACTGGATGGTCGCCAACCACGCCATCTTCCAGGGCTACTACTTCTTCCACCACCTGGGCCTGGACCGGAACATGCGCGACCAGTTCCGCGGCCATCCTGACTTCGAATACACCGCCCAGTTCTGCCACCTGTTCGATCAGGAGGCGTTCGATCCCAATTTCAAGTCGATGCCGCTGGACGCCTTCACGCCCATGCTGCAACGGGTGATGATGACCCCCAAGCGCTCCATCTACCTGCGCGAATAGGTGGCCTGACCTCGCATACCCATGTTAGGCACACTCTCCGAGGAACCCGTCAGGGAAGAGTAGAGTCGTGTTCGATAGCGTAGAGACCGCGCCATCCATGCTCGACCGGTTCGCCGCCGGTGACATCAGCATGGCGGCGATCGACAGCTGGCACCTATTGCACACCACCGCCGATCGGGACCCCGAAGCCTTGGCCGAGGCGCTGCAGATGGCCGCGGTCATCAATGCCTCGGCCTTTACCAGCCTGGCGCCGCGGGCCGGGTTCGGCATGGCCGTTGTCGGCCTCGACCACCGTTGCCATCACGCCGACAGCCGGTTCCGCGACTGGTTCGGCAATCCCGGCGACAGCCCCGCCCTTCGCCGACTGGCGCATCAGGCAGCGCGACAGGGGCAGGCCTCCGGACTGGTGGACGACCTGGAGGGCGTCGCCATGGCCGCCTGCGCCGCCGGTCCGGAGATGATCGCCAACTGGCCGGTGCCGGCCGACGTGCGCGACATCGCCCAGGCCGGGGCCAGGCGGATCGTGCTGATCTGCTTTGCCCCCTCACGCGACAAGTCCCTCGCCCTCGAGGCGGCCGGCATGCTGGGGCTGACCCCGCTGGAGTCCCGGCTGGCCGAGGCCATGCTGGATGCCCCCACCGTACAGGTCGCCGCCGAGCGGATTGGTGTCGGCTACGAGACCGCCCGCGAGGCGCTGGGCAAGATCAAGAAGCGGCTTGGGGTGAAGCGGACCAGCGATATCGTCCGTAGGCTGATGACCCTGATGTGCGGCGACATTTTCCTCGAGCCGGACCTCAAGCCGCTGATGGCCAAGGTGCTGGGGGCCACGCCGGCCGAAGCCCGGGTCGGGGCCCTGACCGCCGAGGGGCTGAGCGCGCCCGAGATCGCCGAAAAGCTGGGCGTCCGGGAGGCGACCATCCGGGGCCAGCTGAAGGCCCTCTACGCCAAGGCCGGGGTCGGCAGGGCGCGGGATCTGGTGCGCATTGTCACCGAGGCCGGCGCCCTGGTGACCATGACCCATGGGGCCGAGACGGCGCTGCAGCCGGAAAGCGTGTCCGGCCGCCTGCGGGTCATCCAGACCAGGGACGAGCGCCAGGCCGCCTTCTGGGACTATGGCCCGCGCGGCTCGCGTCCGATCCTCGTCCTGCACGGCTCGATCACCGGCCGCACCCTGCCGCCGGCCTTCGTGGCCATGATGCACGCCAGGGGCTGGCGCCCGATCGTGCCGCAGCGGCCGGGTTTCGGCCTGTCCGATACCCATACCGGTGACTACCTGACCGCCTGCGCCGACGACATGGCCGCCATCCTGGAATCCCTCCGCCTGAGCCAGGTGCGGATCGCGGCGCGAGATGACGGGGTCGGGGCGGCCCTGGCTTTCGCGGAGCGGTATCCGCAATTGGTCGCCGACGGGGTGCTGCTGCGTCCCAGCGGATCAGGGGCCGGGCGGGTACGGGCGGCCAACACGGTCACCGGGGCGGTAAAGCGACTGTTCTTCACCCAGCCCGACCTGATCAACCTGATCACCGAACTGATGCGGCGCCAGAACAGCACCAGGCTGCTGCGGGAAACCATCCTGCGGTCGGCGCACCATATCGAGGCCGACCGGCGGATTGTCGAGGAGCCCACGGTGCTGACCAGCCTGATCCGGGACTGCCAGGCCATGTCGGCCCGCAGCGCCCGAGGTTTCGCCGTCGAACAGGCCCTCTATGCGCGCGGCTGGACCGTGCCGAGGGTGGTCGGCGGCGCGGCCTGGCGGGTCATCGACTTTCCGGAAATGCCGATGGCCGGCCTCGACGAGGTGTTCGGTCACCTGCCCGGTGTCAGCTTCGGGGAACTGCCCGGCGCCGGACTGTTCCCCAACTATTCCCACCCTGACCAGCTGGCCGGGCTGCTGACGTTCTAGCGGTCTATCCTAGTAGCGGCTGGCCTTGACGCCCTTCCTGGCGAGGAGGTTCTGCACGCTGTCGGGGCCAACCAGGTGAGCCGAGCCGACCGAGACGAAGCTGACGCCGCTGCCTTCCAGGCGTTCGGCCAGAACCTTGGCCCAGGCGGCGTTCCGGTCGACCAGCAGCACCTTGTAGAGATCCGGGTACTTGCTCTTCATGTCGACGATCAGGTCGGCCTCCAGGGCCGCGGTATCGCCGACCGCCCAGTGCGCGACCAGGCCGTCCAGCATGGCGCTGCTCTCGTCCAGTTCGTCGATGCTGCTCATCAGGAACTCGGCCTGCACTTCCGGCGACAGGCTGTCGAAGAAGCGCAGCTGCTGTTCGGCGGTCTCGAAGGCCTTGAGCGGCTTGTTGGCCTTCTCGCCTTCCTTCTTGACGACGCTGTCGACGCCCGAGTTGGGGTCGAAGCCGCCCTTCATCATGGTCAGCACCGACAGGGTGACGCTGGCCATCCACGGCTTCATCGAATCCATCGCCTCGACCGGAAAGCCGACCTTCTCGGCCGCGCCCTTGAGGCGGGCGAACTGCTCAGGCGTCAGCTTTTTGGACAGCGGGTTGGCCTGGTCCATGCCAAGGCTCATGACCAGCGACTGCATTTTGGCGGCGTCGTCGCCGTCGGTGATCTCGAACCACAGCTCATCGGCGGAAGCCAGGGCGGCCTCGAACTTCGGGGTCCGCCACTGGGTGTCAGGCTTCAGCAGATGGACCGTGCCGAACAGGTAGATGGTCGAGTCCGCGTCACGGATGACCCACATCGCGGGACCCTTTGCTTCGGGCGCGACGGACGCGGGCGGTGAGTTGTTGACGCTCGAGCAGGCCACGCCCAGCAGGGCGAAGGCGCTGACGGCGAGGAGCTTGGTCTTCCGAAGAGACTTGAACATGATGCAATCCACTCTGTTTGGGTTTGAGGCTTATTTCAGGAAGGTCTCGACCTGGCGGAGGAAGGCCTCCGGCTGGTCGATCATGATGAAGTGCAGGGCGCCGTCGATCTCGACGACTTTCACGCCCTTCAGCCCGGCGTAATTGTCCTTGTACAGACCGCCGACGAAGTTGCCGAGGAAGCCCATGCTGGGGTCCTTGGCGTAGAGAACGGTGACCGGCGTCTGGATCTCGCCGAGCTCACCACGCAGGTCCGAGGTCATGACCTCGTAGGTCACCTGGCCGACCACCTGGCGGTCGCTGGCCATGGACCAGGCCACCGCGTCCTTGCGGCCCTGCTCGTCCTTGACCAGGTTCTTCATGGTCCGGGTCTGGGTCGCCAGCATGTCAGCGTCGGTCATGGTCGTGAAGCTGCTCCGCACCTGAGCGGCCATCGGCTCGGCCGCCTTGGCGTCCGGCGCATTGATCAGCACACTGAAGAACGGCAAGGCGTCGACGATCATCAGCCGGCCCAGGCTGTCCGGATGCCGGCGGGCCAGGGCCAGGCCCGTAAAGCCGCCCATCGAATGGCCGATGACAGCCGGTCGGTCGAGCTTGCTGTTGGCGATATAGACCGCCAGTTCCTCGACGATGCCATCGACAATCGGCCCCTGGGCATTGGCCTCGGCCGGACTGCCGGCGAAGCCGTTCACCTGAACGATGTGCAGCCTGTAGCGGCCTTCGAGGGCCTTTGCTGTCGGCTCCCAGACAGCGCGGCTGGAGGCCAGGCCCGGGATCAGGATGACGTCGGGCCCCTTGCCGCGCACCTCGATGGTGAAGCGGGTCGTCGGGGCGGCGTGCGCCAGGCCGGGGGCCAGGAAGGCCAGGAAGAGAGCGAACAGGCGCACGGTCTTGAGCAGCATGGCGGGGAAATCCTACGCAGGGATGTCGAAAGGTCAGGTCAGGCCGCGGCGCATCGACATCGCCGAGGAAACGATCAGATAGAAGCCCATCATGAGGGTCATCATGTCCCAGGCCGACAGGGCGGGCGCGATGTTCAGCTTTTCCGCCGCCGCCCACAGGAACAGCAGCCCCTGCAGAACCCAGAAGCAGACCGCGCCTGTCTGGGAGATCGTCTGGCGCATCAGTTCGTCAGCCCGTCGCCAGACCAGCAGGTTGTAGGCCGTCTGGGCCAGGAAGGCGGCGACGATTGCCAGCATGACCGCGGAGGCGATGGGGAAAGGCAGCGGGTCGAAGAGCATGACCGCCACGACCGGCGCGGCCATCATCGCCCCGGCGAGAAACAGCACCAGGCCTTGCTGCCGATAGAAGGACGCCTGCCCGGCCGTCGCCGGCCGCTCGCCTTCCGGATCCATCATCCGGCCGGCGGCGCGGCGGTTGAGGCTGACGATGCCGATGATCAGGCCGAGCGCCATCAGGGCGACGGCGATGACCGCGGCGGCCTCGTCGGACCAGCTCATCGACGAGACATCGATGACGCCGGACTTCATGAGCTTGCCGACGGCGAACCCCAGGGCTCCGCCGAAGACGAGGCCAAGGCAAACCAGGATGCTCCGCACGGTGAGGCTGCGGGAGGACGCTGCTGAAGAGGTCATTGGGACACTCCGTCGTCGAAGATGGTTTCGATCGGTTGCTCGAACAGGCGGCCGATCCTGAAGGCCAGCGGCAGGCTGGGATCGTACTTGCCTGTCTCGATGGCGTTGATGGTCTGGCGCGAGACCTCCAGCCGGTCGGCGAGGTCGGCCTGGCTCCAGTCGCGCTCGGCGCGCAGGACTTTCAGGCGGTTCTTCACCGGTAGCGCCTCCAGATGAAGGGCTGAGCCAGGCCCATCGCCCCGCAGAACAGCGGGAACATCAGGAAGCTGGAGAGGTGCGGCACGAGGTCGGCGTTTTCCAGGAAGCCCCAGACCGTCGCCAACGCCAGGGTGATGCCTATGCCCCAGAGCATGGACTGCACCGCGATCATGCGCGGCAACTCATCGGTCTCCTCGACCACATAGAGGCCCATCACGGCGATCACGACCAGGATCGGGAGAGCCGGGGCGACAGCCAGGGCCCAGAGCAACGGCCCCTTGGGGTCGAACTGGCCGATGGCGTAGAGCGATCCGGTCAGCACGACGACATAGAGCAGCATGCTGGGAATGAAGCGCCTCATGTAGCGGCGGACAGCGGGGTTCATCGGATTGGAGCGGGCCATTGGCGGGCCTCCCTAGCGATTACGCAGCCACCACGCCGCCCAGGCGATGGTGTAGCCGACGAAGGCGAGGACGATGGGGATCAGAAGACCGGTGGCGATCAGCCCCGCATCGCCGGGGAACAGGGCGAACTGGCGGAGCGAGATTTCGGGCTCCAGCGCGAACAGCAGGCCGAACAGGCCGCCGGCGACAGCCAGACCGCCGGAGCCGCCCCAGTACCAGCCGGTCTTGTGCGCCTCCTTGACGGCCTCGTCGGCCTCCTTCCACCAGCGGAGGCTGGCCTGCATCGAGGCGATCGACACCACCAGGCCGACACCTGCCAAAATCGTGGACAGCACGCCGGTCTCCATCCGCAGAGCGGTGAAGGCCAGGACCACACCCGCGCCGGATCCCGCGAAGGCGAGGACCATCTGGATGCGGCTTCGGGCGGCGCGCCCCTTGCCGGCGTGAGACTCTTGCATGTCTTTCGTCCTTGTCGTTATGACAAGGACGCTTGTCTCATAAGCTCAGCGAGCATGTCAAGCGACCCTGACATTACATCAAGGTCACCTGACTACGCGCTACTTCCAGGCCTTGAAGTGCTTTGACAGTTTCAGCCCCTGGCGCAGGTAGTGGGAGCCGTCCTCGCCATAGAGGCGCGTCGGCCGGGCCGTGAGAGGCTCGTAGACCAGCCGGGCGACGGTCTGGCCGTCTTCCAGCAGGAAGGGGGTTTCGTGGCTGCGGACCTCCAGAACGCCCTTGGAGCCGACCGAGTCGGTTTCCGCGCTGCCGAAGCCGGGGTCGAAGAAGCCCGCGTAGTGGACGCGGAACTCGCCGACGGCCGGGTCGATGGGGGTCATCTCGGCGGCCTGCATCACCGGGATCTCGATGTCGTCCTTGGACGCCAGGATGTAGAACTCGTTGGGGTCGAGCAGCAGCTCCCCTTTGCGGGGCTCCAGCGGCTCCCAGAAGTCTCGCGGATCGTGGCCGTCCTCGCGGTCGAGATCGATGACCCCGGCGTGACGGCGACCGCGGAACCCGGCCATGCCGGACGACAGATCGACCCCGACGCTGCGGGTCTCGAGGATCAACGGCTTGCCGCGCTTGAGGCGCAGCTGATTGAGACGGGTGCCCGGACGCACCAGAACCGAGAAGGTCTGTGGCGCGATCTCCAGATAGAGCGGACCGTGATAGCCCTCGACCACGTCGTCGAAGGCGTGGCCGTGATCGGTCAACAGACGGACGAAGACATCGACCCGTCCGGAGGAGCTCTTGGGATTGCCGCGCGCCGAGATGCCGGGCGGAAGGGCCAGCGTTTCCTGGATTTCGGCGATGTAGACACAGCCGCGCTCCAGCACGGCGCCGCCTCGCGTCAGGTCCAGCTCATGCATGGCGACGTCGGGCAGGCGCTCGGAGACCTTGCGGCGGCCGGGCAGGAAGGAAGCGCGCACGCGCCAGACCCGCAGGCCGAGGCGCAGGTCGAGGCTGGCCGGCTGGACCTGATCAGTATCGAACGGGGTAAGCGAGGTGATGGCGCCTTGCGCGACCAGATCCTCGATGGATTGGCAGGGAAGAATCCCCGCGGACGGTGTGTCTGTCATCGTCGAACCACATTCGCCGCGCGGGAGGCGGCTGGCAAGGGAATCTTGGGCGATCCGCCCGCGCCTAGGCCTCGTGGTGGGGTTTTCACCCGCAGACACCCGCCCCGACGCCGGCCGTCATCCCCGGGCGATGGCCCGCTCTGCAGTCAGCGCCTCGGCCAGGGCCGCGTCGCCGCCGCGCCGGGCGGCCTCGATCAGGGTCAGGTCGATGATGTCGCGCTGGGCGTGGCTGCCGCCGAAGCGGGCGGCGCCGGAGCGGACGGCCCGCAGCAGGTCGATACTGGTCCGGTAATCGCCGGCCCCGAAGGCGTCGATGCCCCGGGCGACCGGCAGGCCGACCTCGCGGGCGACCACCGCCGCATCCCCCTGCCCGGCCGCCGCCCGTTCCAGCGCGGCCAGCACGGCGTCGGCCTCGCTACGCCGGCCGGTGGCGGCGAAGGCCATCATGGCGTGGGCGTCATCGAAGGCGTAGGCCCCGTGCGGCTGGCGGACATAGAGATCGGCGAGATCGGTCCAGCGGTCGCCGACGTCGGCGTCCATCAGATGCATCCGCCACAAGAGGCCGGCGGCGTCGACCATGTCGAAGGCGAGGTCCGAACGGTCGGCGAAGATCGGGCCGTCGAAGGCCTCCAGGGCGCCCTCGACATCGCCGAGGCCAAGGTGAAACAGCGCCGTGTGCCACCAGTTGTGGACGGTGAAGAAGCTGCCTTCGGTCCAGGTGGCCACGTCCTGGCGCATGAAGGCGATGCCCTCCTCGCGCCGGTCCTGCATCTCCATGACGTGGGCGACGGCGTGGCGGGCCCAGCCGTTGCGCGGCTCGATCTCCAGGGCCAGGCGGCCAGCCGCCTCGGCCCGGCCGTAGGCGCCGGTCTCCTCCAGCCCGAAGGCCAGCATCCCCTGCATGGCGTGATAGCCCGGCATGCCGCGCGACCAGGCCGGCAGGGCCCGGCCGATGCGGTCACGCAGCATGCGGGAGTCCCCGAGCAGGAAGTCGAGGGTCTGGCCGATCTGCAGGGCGACGATGTCGCGCGGCTGGGCGATGGCGGCGTCTTCCAGGGCGCGGGCGGCGCCGGGGATGTCACCGTCAACGAGGGCGGCAAGGGCGGCCTTGTGGGCCCGCTCGCCCGATGTGCCGTCAAGCCCCGCCACGGCGTCCAGGCAACGACGGCCGACCCTGGCGACGCGCGGGTTGGAGCCCAGCAGATGCATGTAGCCCTTGAGCACATGGGCCATCAGGAAGCCGGGGCTGTCGGCGATGGCCGCATCCAGCTCACCGACCGGGTCGCCGGCATAGCGGTTGTAGGCTGCCACCGCCCGGTCCCAGGCGTCGGCGGCGGTGCGGCTGGCGCCGGTCAGGGGAAGGCCGTGGGCGTCGGTGATGTTCATGGGCGGCGATGATCCGGCGGTTGGCGGCCAGGCGCAACCTTCCAGACCGGCTGACAGGACCTTCAACAGAAGTTTGGGCCCCGCAGGGTTGCCCCTGGCGCCCCGATGCGGTTCAAGCGCGGCAAGATGAAGGAGCCCTCCCATGGCCGATGATCGCAAAGCCACTGATCCCAAGGACTGGCAGCCGGCCACCAAGCTGATCCGCGGCGGGCTCAACCGCAGCGCGTTCGGCGAGACCTCCGAGCCCATTTATCTGACCCAGAGCTTCGTCTACGAAAGCGCCGGGGCCGCTGACGCCCGCTTCGCCGGGGACGATCCGGGCTTCGTCTACAGCCGCTATGCCAACCCCACGACCCAGATGTTCGAGGAGCGTCTGGCGCTGCTGGAAGGCGCCGAGTTCTGCCGCGCCGTGGCCAGCGGCATGGCCGCCGTGCATGTGGCGCTGACCGGCCTGCTGAGGGCGGGCGACCACCTGGTGGCCGGCCGGGCGCTGTTCGGCAGCTGCAACTGGATCGTCAGCCAGTGGCTGCCCCGCTTCGGGGTCGAGACCACCTTCGTCGACGCGACGGACCTGAAGGCCTGGGAAGCGGCCATGCGGCCCAACACCAGGGTCGTCCTGCTCGAGAGCCCGGCCAATCCGCTGCTGGAGATCACCGACATCGCGGCGGTCTCGAAGATCGCCCATGCGGCCGGCGCCAGGGTGGTGGTCGACAACGTCTTCGCCACGCCGATTTTCCAGCAACCGCTGAAGCTGGGCGCCGACATCGTCGTCTATTCGGCCACCAAGCATATCGACGGCCAGGGCCGGGTGCTGGGCGGCGCCATCCTCGGCGACTTCGCCCTTATGGAAGAGGCCTATCGCGACATCCTGCGCCACACCGGCCCGGCGATCAGCCCGTTCAACGCCTGGGTGCTGCTCAAGGGTCTGGAGACGCTGGACCTGCGGGTGCGCCGCCAGACCGAAACGGCCGCCGTTCTGGCCGACGTCATCGGCGACCACCCGGCGATCCACTCCGTGCGCTATCCGGGCCGGGCCGACCATCCTCAATCTGCAGTTGCCAGGGCCCAGATGAGCGGCTTCAGCAACCTGCTGGCCTTCGACCTCGGTTCGCGTGAGGCGGCATGGCGATTCCTCGACCGGTTGAACCTGGTCGACATCAGCAACAATCTGGGCGACGCCAAGAGCATGGCGACCCATCCGTCCACCACCACGCATCGCGCGATGCCCGAAGAAAAGCGGCTCGAAATCGGGCTGACCGAGGGTTTCGTCCGCATGAGCGTCGGGCTGGAGGATGTGGCCGACCTGACGAAGGACATCGTTCAGGCGTTGGATGCTGCATGAGACCGATCAGGAAACGCGGAACGACGGACAGCCCGGTCTATGAGGCCCGCACGCGCGACGTCGTTGTGCGGGTGAAGGCCAGCTATGAACCGGCGCATTCGGATCCGATCGAGAACAAGTACTTCTGGAACTACACGGTCGAGATCGAGAACCACGGCAGCGAGACGGTGCAGCTGGTCTCGCGGCGCTGGGTGATCACCGACGCGCGCAACCAGCGGGAAGAGATCCGCGGCCGCGGCGTGGTCGGCGAGCAGCCGATCCTGAAAGGGCGCGAGGCGTTCCGCTATGTCTCCGGCTGTCCACTGGATACGCCCTCGGGATTGATGAGCGGCGCCTACCAAATGCTGACCGATGATGGCGTGGCCTTCGAGGCGGCGATCCCGGAGTTCTCGCTGCACCTTCCGGGGGCTTCGAAGAAGCTTAACTAGGGTTCAGCTCCAGCAGAATTATGGTCTCTTGGCCTGTGGCTACGCTCAACGGGCCCGAGCCATAGGGCCGGCTAACTCCCATGTGGACGAAACCGGCAGCCGCCGCCGTCGCCAGCCGGCGCGGCCCGGCCCGGGTGGCCCCGACAACCCATCGACAGCCTTCAAACTTGGCCCTCTCGATCCGGGAATGATCGAGGGCCGCGACCAAGCCCGTGCCGGCCATGGTCGGGCAAACCACCAATCTGTTGATGGAAGCCACAGAGCCGGTCAGTTCGAGTACCGCTGGAGGATAGATTTCAGCGTGCGGAACCTGTTGGAAATGATCGTGAATGGTCATCCGGGCAGCGGCCACAATCTCTCCGCGGCCAGACTGCACCGCCCAATGCAGCGCGCCTCCATCGAACGGGTCGGTCCAGAGGCCGATGTCCGGAAAGGTCCTGTTGCGCTTTCGCCATGCGGCGACACGCAACGCGAAGAAACGACCCAGAACGGCTGGGTCGTTCACCATTTCCAGCCTGTAGCCCTCGGGCAGGCATGACATCCGCACCCCCTCATCGATTGGCGAGGAGGATAGAAAGGGGACGATTGCCATCTATCCCCATTTGCGGGTGATCAGGCCCCAGCCACTTCCGGATCGATCGCATAGACCCGGCTGCAGTACTCGCAAGTCACCCGGATCTTGCCGTCGTCCTCGACCATCTCGGCCTTTTCCTCAGGCGTGAAGCTCTCGATCACGGTGATGATGCGGTCTTCCGAACAGCGGCAGAAGGCCTTCAGGGGGTGGGGCTCGAAGACCCGCACGCCGTCCTCGTTGAAGAGGCGCCAAAGCAGGGTTTCGGACGGCAGGGTCGGGTCGACCAGCTCGTCCTCGCCGGTGGTCTGGAACAGGGCGTCGGCGCGGGTCCAGACGTCTTCGGTCGAGCCGCGCGCGTCATCGGAGGCGATGTTCTGGATCATCAGCCCGCCGGCCCGCCAGGTCGGCCCCTCGCCGGTGTCGACCTGACCGACGGCCAGGCGGATGCGGGTCGGGGTCTGTTCGGACTGGGCGAAGTACTGCTCGGCGCAAAGGGCCAGGGTCTCGCCCTCGATCTGGGTGATTCCCTGGTAGCGCTCCATGTCCTCGCCCTGGTCCACCGTCATGATGAACAGGCCATCGCCCAGCAGGGTGCGGGCGCCGGGGCGGATGAAGCCCTTGCTGGCCTCGGCGACGCGGTCGGCGTCATAGCGGCAGTAGCCCCGGAAGGCGCCGGTGGTGTCGTAGTCGCAGACGACATAGCTGACCGGCCCGTCGCCCTGGGCCTGGACAATGAGGCGGCCCTCGAACTTCAGGCTGGAGCCGACGAGGGCGCCGAGCGCGCAGGCCTCGCCCAGCAGGTTGGCGACCGGCTCGGGATAGTCGTGGCGGGTCAGAACCTCGTGGATCGAGTCGCCCAGACGGGTGATGCGGCCGCGAACCGGCCAGCCTTCGATCTGGAACGAGGCGACGAGGTCGTCGGAAAGGGGAGATTGGGTCATGAGCGGGTCTAGATAAGGGCTCATGCGAGAAAAGCGAGGGGGCTGCCACCCTGTCGGTTCCAGACCTGACAGGGCGGTCCAGCCTCCTGGTCCGTCGCTCGCGCTCCGGACCGTCCTCCGCCCACGTTGTGGGCGGAGAGCGACAACACAGAAAACCGCCTAACGCCCCTTCCACTGGGGCGCGCGCTTTTGCGCGAAGGCCATCGGTCCCTCGACGAAGTCCTCGGACTTGAAGAGGGCGGCCACGGCCGGGTGCTTGAACTGCTCCTTGATCGCCGATTCCAATGACGGGGCGTCGAGGCCGTTCATCACCGCTTCCTTGGAGGCGCGGATCGACATCGGGCTGCATTCGCTGATCATCGCCGCCCACTTCTTCGCTTCCGCCATCAGGTCGGCGGCCGGGACGACGGCGTTGACGAAGCCCAGCTGCTCGCCCTCGGCGGCCGAGACGCGGCGGGCGGTCAGGATCATGCCCATGGCGCGCTTGAGGCCGATCTGGCGCGGCAGGCGGTGCAGGCCGCCGGCCAGGGCGGCGAGGCCGACCTTCGGTTCCGGCAGGGCGAAGACGGCGCTGTCGGCGGCCAGGATGATGTCGCAGGCCAGGGCGATCTCGAAGCCGCCGCCCATGGCGATGCCGTTCACGGCGGCGATCAGCGGCTTGTTGAGGTCAAAGCGGCTGGTCAGGCCGGCAAAGCCCGACGGCGGGCTGCCCATCTTGCCGCCGCCGGCCTGGTGCTTGAGGTCGTTGCCGGCCGAGAAGGCGCGCTCGCCCGCCCCGGTGACGATGCCGACCCACTGGTCCGGATCAGCGGCAAAGGCGTCGAAGGCCTCGTGCAGCTCGAAGTGGGCCGGCGAATGGAGGGCGTTCATCACCTCCGGCCGGTTCAGCGTGAAGATGGTGACCGGCCCCTCGCGGTCGACCTTGATGAATTCGTAGGCCATCGGCTTGCTCCCTTGTTGGGATCAGCAAGCCGACCTTCCGTACCGTCCGTCAATCGATGACGGTCAGTTCCCGAACGTATCGCTTCCAGTTCTCGACGTAGTACAAGGCCGAGGCTTCCAGAATGCGAGCCCGTTCGGAATCGATCTCGCGCACCACCTTGCCCGGCGCGCCCATGACCATGCTGTTGTCCGGGATTTCCTTGCCCTCGGTGATCAGACAATTGGCGCCGATCAGGCAGTTGCGGCCAATTTTTGCGCCATCGAGGATGATCGAGCCGATCCCGACCAGGGTGCCGTCCCCAATCGTGCAGCCATGCAGCATGACCAGATGGCCGACGGTCACGTTGGCGCCGATATTCAGCGGGACGCCGAAGTCGGCGTGAAGAACAGAGCCGTCCTGGACGTTGGAGTTCTCGCCGATCGTGATGGTATCGGTGTCGCCCCGGCACGTGGCGCCCCACCAGACACTGGCGTTCTTCTTGAGCGTCACATCACCCATCACCGATGCGCTCGGTGCTATCCAGTATTCGCCCTTCCCGGGCAGGGTCGGACGCCGATCGCCCAAAGCATAAACAGTCATCCGTCCACCCCGTATCTTGCGCGAAGGCGCTTGCTTAACCACTCATAAACCAAGTTACCCTCATTCTAGTCGGGCGATTCGAGGGGGCCAACCATCCTCATCGAACCTGTCATGGTCGGCTTTTCGGCCGTGTGCTCCGACGATGGAGACCTGGGTGTCGCGTTTCGAGTCCCGGCGGTATCCCCCGCCTGAACATCGCAGTGAAAGCGGTCCACCCGGACTCGCACGCGACTCCAACATCACCGTTCCGACCCGAGGGCGCGCCATTGTGGCGACGCCCTTTTTTCTTGCCCCTGTGGAGGCCTGATTCATGACCAAGCGAGCCCTCAAGCGCGTTGCCCGCGAAGGCGCCTTTGATGCCGGTCAATTCGGAGATGACAGCAAGATCCGCCGTCTTCCGGTCGGGTCAGGCTGGTCGCCACTCGGGGGACATGGGCAGGAGGACAGGGAGCAGGGCTATCTGAAGACCATAAAACCCAAGTCCGAGGGCCAGAAGGCGTTGATGGACGCCATCGACAGCAAGAACCTCGTCATGGCGCTCGGTCCGGCCGGCACCGGCAAGACCTACATCGCCATCGCCAAGGCCGTCGAAGCCCTGGAGGCCGGCAAGGTGGGCCGCATCGTGCTCAGCCGCCCGGCGGTGGAGGCCGGCGAGTCCATCGGCTACCTGCCCGGCGACATGGAGGACAAGCTGGCGCCCTACCTGCGGCCGCTTTACGACGCCCTGTCTGACCGCCTGTCCATGAAGCGGGTCAAGGCGCTGATCGCCGAGGGCCTGATCGAGATCGCTCCGGTCGGCTACATGCGCGGCCGCACGCTGAACAACGCCTTCGTGGTCATCGATGAAGCCCAGAACTGCACCTATGTGCAGCTCAAGATGCTGCTGACCCGGCTGGGCTGGAACTCGACCATGGTGGTCACCGGCGATCCGGCCCAGTCGGATCTGCTGCCCACCCTGTCCGGCCTGGCCGATATTTCCGAAAAACTGGAGACGGTCGGCAACATCTCGGTCGTCCGACTGGCCGACCGGGACATCGTGCGCCACCCGCTGGTGGCCGAGATGCTGGGCGTTATCTGACACCCTTTGCCGCCGCCGCGCGGCGCTGCTAAGCCTTCCTCGGGCCGCCGGTACGGCTCGAGGGGGCGTTTCAGACATGCGCAAGATTGCGGTTCTCGTCGGCCTGATGGCCATGGTCCTGTCCACCGGACCCGCCTTTGCGGCCCCCAAGGTCAAGACCCGGCCGTTGACGCCGGCCCTGGCCAGCCAGATGAACGGCAAGGTGGTCGCCGAGACCCGTCGCGGTCCCGCCAACTTCGCGGCCCGCACGCCTGGCCGCTCCATGGCTGGGTTCGGCGGCGCGGGCCTGGCCGACGAGGCCGGCAATCGCCTGGTCGAGAGGGACAAGATCGCCGACCCCTCCCGCGCGCTGAGCGCCGAATTGACGCGCGCCCTGGTCGAGAAAACCGGCGCCCGGCTGTCGCCGACCAAGGCCTTCGCCATCGGCGACACCCCCGCCGACCTCGCCGTCTCCGGCCCGGGAGCGCAGTACGTCCTGGATGTCGGCACCGACGCCTGGGGTTTCGAGATCATCAACAAGGGCCGCTACGGCGCCTTCTACAAGGCGACGGTGCGTCTGGTGGAGGTCAGCAGCCAGACGGTGGTGATGACGGCGTCCTGCGACTGGAAGCCTTTCGGCCTGCGCACCTTCAGCGATGAGGAGATCAAGGCGGTCGGTTCGGAAGGCGTTAAGTCACATCTGGAGGCGGCCACTCAAGCCTGCCTGACGCTGTTCAAGCGCGAGCTTTTCGGGGCGGAGTAGAGCGCTCGGCCCTTGTGACTACACCGGCTCCAGCCAGCCTCTGTAGAGAACGATCGGCCCGGTGAGCGGGTGCGAGATATCGACGTGGAAGCGGAAGCGGCCGTCCTCCACCGTTTCCCAGGCCTCGATACGCGGGAAGAGCCAGGCCGGCAGGCCGAGCCCGAACAGCGTCCAGCGACGGGGGATGAGACGCAGGCGGCCGTCTTCCAGCACGGGGGCCATGCCGCAGCCCATGGGGCCGAAACCCTCGACGGCCAGTGCAGCCGAGCGGCCCTGGCCGACGAACTGCTGGCTCTTGAAGCTCTGGCTGCCGAAGGTCCGGGTCCAGGTCTCGACGCCGTTCCTGCGTTCGAAGTCGACACGGACCTGGCCGTCCTTCTGGGCGCCGGGAAAGCCGATGACGGCGGCCGCCAGCCGGGCCAGGGGATTTGAGCCGCGATCAACATCGACCCGGCCCTCGGCGGCCAGGCGCCCGCCCTCGGGCAGGTCATGCATGGCGCGGATAGCGGGCGGCAGCTCGGTCCAGGCGTTGGCCATGACCTGCTGGAAGACCGGCGCCGAGGGCGGTTGCTCGTCACGGATGCCGGTGACGATCCGCTTGCTGTCGAAAAGGCGCTGGTAATCGGCCAGAGTCACGGCCCCGGCGGCGGTGCGGGCTCCGCTGCGCGGGCGGCGGCCGTCCAGCAGGTTCAGGATGATGGCGGCGGCGGCCATCGAGGGGATGAAGGGGCCGTCGTCGCCTTCGGCGATCAGGTTCCAGCTACGGGCGGCGGCCCTGCCCTCCCCGTCCAGTCCGACGACGCGGACGAACATCCCGCCGCGGTCCTCGCCCCACTTCAGCCGGGTCTTGGCGGCGTGGAACAGGGGCGACAGCTTCACCAGCGGCAGAGGCAGGCCGAGGCTGACGATCCGCGCCAGGGCGTTCAGCATGCGGTGCAGGAGTTCGGGCCGGGGGCCGGCGCCCAGCCAGATATCGCGCAGGCCTGGCCACAGCTTCGGCAGGGCGGTCAGGTCGGGGACGTCGACCAGCGAGAAGCGGGTGCTGAACAGCGGCAGGCGGCCCGGCGGCGCGATGGTGACGTTGCGGGCCTCGACCAGGCCGGCACCCGTGGCCGGCCGTGCGTTTCGCAGCAGCGGCACCGGCTTTCCGGCATAGCTGGTGATCGCCTGCAGGACGCTGAGGCCGACGTCGGCGTGGGGTGACGGCGCGATACCGGCGCTGACCTCATGGACCGCGGTCCAGCTGTCGGTCATCTCGCCGACGGCGGCGGCGGTCAGGGCCGGGCAGGTGCTGGTCCCGCTGATGGCGAAGGCGCCCTTGTCCCTGGCGAGGGCGTCGAAGCGTTCGACCCCCAGCACGAAGTCGGTGGCGTCGGCGAGGTCGAGGTAGTCGCAGCCGCGCGTCAGGCAGGCCTCGACCAGGCGGAACGGGGCCGCGCCATAGGCCTGGAAAGGTCCGCTGCAGTCGACGACCAGGTCGGGGGTCAGCGCCGCCAGTTGCTGGACGGTGTCGCCGTCGCGGTCGAACAGGGCCGGCTCGAGAACTGCCGCGCCCGGTTGCGCCCAGCGGGCGCAGAGGGCGGCGGCCCTGGCGGCCGAGCGGCCCGCGATCAGCAGGCGCAGGCGCGGCTCGTGGGCCAACAGGCGGACCAGCCTGGCCCCGAACACCCCATAGCCGCCGACGATAAGGACCTTCACCCCAGCACCCTGTCGGCATAGGCCGGATCGGGGCGATAGCAGACGGTGCTGCGGCCGAAGATCTTCATCCGGTTGCGGGCAACCAGATTGTAGAGGGCGTCGGCCCAGGAGCGCGGGAGCAGGCGGGCGATCCCGGCGATCTTCCAGGGCCAGCCGAGACGCTCGGCCATCCGGATCGAGCCGTCCGCCTTGAAGCGGGCGAGGCCGTTCTCGATCAGGATGTTGCTCTCATAGTCGCCCGACCCGAGCCCGTAGTGGCGATAGAGCGCCTCGCCGAGCGGCGTCTGGGCCGGCAGGAGGCGGAACTGGGCGCGCTTGTCGAGAGCCAGGATCATGCGCATGCCGGAACTGCAGAAGACGCAGTGGCCGTCAAAAACGATGATCGGCCTGTCGTCGGGAAACGACGGCACGGCAGGGTCCCGGCGATAGCTGTAGGCTTCGCGCGGGACCAAACCAGCTACACCAGGTCTTCCGCCAGGATGGCCATCTCGAACATGTAGGAGCCGGCCTCATCCTCGTCTTCGTAGATGACGCCGATGAACTCACCCGCCAGCTCGACCTCGGCCGAATCCTTCTGCTTGCGGGCCTTCACGGCCACGTGCGGGTTGCCGAAGGTCCGCTTCAGGTGGGCTTCGACTTTCTTGATGGCGACGTCGTCCACGGGAAGGCTCCGATGCAGAGGGGTACTGATTTCGCGCGGAAACTAGCCGCGAACGGCCGCCGCGCAAGCCCTATCTCAGATCACGTAGTCGTAGACGATCTCTGCGAGGGTATGGTCCATCGTCCGCGCCGGCTCTTCGCAGGTCGGGCAGTTGACGAGGCGGGCCGGCACGCCGGCGGCGGTGCAGCCGGCCGGAACGGGCTTCAGCACCACCGAACCCGACGCCACCTTGGCGTAGTCGCCGATATGGATGTTGCCGAGCACCTTGGCCCCGGCGCCCAGCAGGACGCCATTGCCGATCTTGGGGTGGCGGTCGCCGCGCTCCGCGCCCGTCCCGCCGAGGGTCACCCCGTGCAGCATGGAGACGTCATTGCCGATGACAGCGGTCTCGCCGATGACGATGCCGGTGCCGTGGTCAAAGAAAATGCCGGAACCCACCTGGGCGGCCGGGTGGATATCGACCTGGAAAATCTCGCTGGCCCGGCTCTGCAGATAGTGGGCGAGCGTCTCGCGTCCGTGGGTCCACATCCAGTGGGAGACGCGATGGGTCTGCAGGGCCATGAAGCCCTTGAAGAACAGGAAGGGCTGGACGTAGCCCTTGCAGGCCGGATCGCGCTCGAAGACGGCCTTCAGGTCCAGTTCGGCGGCGGCGACGATCGAGGGATCGGCCTCGTAGGCTTCCTGAGCGAACTCGCGGGCGCTCATGGCGCGCAGTTCCTGGTCGGCGACCTTGCGGGCCAGCTGGAAGCTCAGGGCGTCGGCCAGACGGTCGTGCGCCAGGATGACGGAGTTGAGGAGGCTGGCCAGAGCCGGCTCGTCCCTCGAGGCGCGCTCGGCCTCATTGCGCAGGGACGCCCAGACGGGCGGCGCGACGGTCGGCTCGACCACTTCAAGATGCTTGGCCATGCTTGGCCTCCCTCAATTCCGGCGTCGCTCTAACACAAAACACCGGGGAGCGCGCGCCGGCCCTGCCCTTTGCGTCGATATGGTAACGCGCCCGGACGGTTTCCAGTGTTAATGCCATCCCCGTTGCGTCGGCCGGACGCTGGCCCTATCCCTCTGAAGGTCCGCGACGGAAGGGTGAGACCCATGAAGACCATGCTGCTGAGCCTGGCCCTGACCGCCGGTGTGCTGATCGCCCCGGCCGCCTTCGCGGGCGAGGCGCCGCTGGACCGCGAGGCCCTGCGCAGCCTGGCCAAAAGCGGCGATCCCCTGTGCGGCGGCTGGCGCGGCCGCGACCAGAGCTGTGAGGACGTCGGCTTTCTGGAGCTGCTGCCGCAGGACCAGGTGCTGCATACCTATCGCTTCCGCATCAGCTTCGAGCCCGACTTTGAGGTTGTCATGCAGGAGACGGCCACCATCGAGGATGGCGCCCTGTGCAGCACCTATTCGACAGACAACCTGAAGGTCCGGGTACTGACCGATGGCGGCGCGGCCTCGACCGAACAGTCGATGGCCATCAGCGCCATGTTCGAGAGCGCCCTGGCCGAGTACGAGGGCAAGGAAATCTGTGAAAGCTACTTCCGCGACCCCGCGACGGGCGAGCTGAGCACGGTGGTGACCATCGACGGGATCCGCGATCCCGGGCTGGAATCCAACTATCGCATCCTGACCAAGGACGACCGCATCCATCTGCGTGAGATGGACGAATCCGCTGACCCCATGCGCCAGGACGTCTGACCCCATCGTGACCACGGCTCCCCCCTCCCCCGCGTTCGGCGAAAGCCTTCCCCAGTCGGCGTCCCAGCCGATGCTGGATTTCCTGGCCCGCCGGCGTTCGGCGTCTGCCCTCAGCCTGGCCGCGCCCGGTCCGACGGACGCCGAGCTGGCCGACCTGATACGCCTCGCGGCCCGGGCGCCGGACCATGGCAAGCTGGCCCCCTGGCGGTTCATCATCCTGGCCGGCGAGGGCAAGGCTGCCTATGCGGCCGGGCTCGAGGCCATCGCGGCGGGACGGGCGGACGCGGTCAAGCTGACCGTCAAGCTCGGCAAGCTGAAAGCCCCGCCGATGGGCATCGCCGTTGTCTCCAGCCCCAGGCCCGGCGACATCCCGGAGTGGGAACAGTTGCTGTCGGCCGGTGCGGTCTGCAGCAACCTGCTGCATGCGGCCACGGCCATGGGCTATGGCGCCAACTGGATCACCGACTGGTACGCCTATGACAACGAGGCCCGGGCCCTGCTTGGCCTGACGGCGGACGAGAAGGTCGCCGGCTATGTGTTCATCGGCACGCAGTCCGAGCCCCCGGCCGAGCGCGTGCGGCCTGACTCCGTGGCCCTGACCAGCGTCTGGTCCCCGCACGCATGACAGCAGTTTAACTGGCCGGCCGTCCGCGGAGCCGTTAGGTCTCCTGCACAGTTGCAAGGCCTTCAGGATATTCAAATGCGCCTTCTCGCCATCGCCGCGCCGCTCACCGCCCTGGCGCTCTGCCTGCCCGCCGCCGCCTCCCAGCCGCTGCCGACCTATGACAAGGTCGGGCTGAAGTGGAAGACGCCGCCGACGGTGGTCGACATGGCCCGCCACTATCCGGTCCGCGCCAAGGCGCTGAAGATCGAGCGCGGCTCGGTCGACGTGGCCTGCGCCGCCAGGAACGACGCCGGACAGCTCGACTGCCAGGTGGTCGGCGAGTCGCCGGCCAAGGCCGGCTTCGGCGCCTCGGCGCTGGCGGTGATGAGCCGCGCCAAGGTCGAGGCGGTTGACGGCGGCGACGCCAAGGGGCGCACCTTCGGCTTCCGCCTGAAGTTCGGGACCTGGGGCGGCGCCGACCTGCCGGCCAGCTTCCAGCCGGGCCCCGGCCTGCACTGGGCGCGCTTCCCGACCATGGGCAAGTGGAGCATGTCCGGCCAGGACAGGTATGAAACCCTCACCGCCGACTTCGACTGCGTCGCCCGCGCCAGCGGCCGCCTGACCTGCACCCCGACCGGCGGCGTCGGACCGGGCAAGTTCCAGGCAGCGGCCAGCGAGGCCATGGCCAAGGCCAAGGTGATGAGCGCCAACGGCGGTCCAGTCGAGGGCCAGCGCTTCACCTGGTCGGTCTCGGTTCAGCGCCAGAACTGGTGCTCGCCGGGCCGGGAAGAAATCTTCCAGGACAGCGAAACCCCCGGCCAGATCGGCCGCTGCTTCCCGAGCCAGGTTCAGGTCCGCTAGGCCCTTATCGAAGCGGACTACAGTATAACCCGAGCACGCGGGGTCGAGGCGTTGGTTTTCGGCCAAGCGCTTGAAATTCCGTGGTCGGGCCGTAGGTCCGATGCGGCGGCATGTAGCCTGCGGCGTGGGTCGACCTCTAGGTCCAAGGTCACCGGATGTAGCCGGGCCTGAGCCCGCCTCAGGCTACAGCTGTGCGGCGCGCGCAGATCGGCCAATTCGGGCCGATTTTGATATGTCTAGACATATTCATGGTCCGGGCAGGCGCCCGACATGGGGCGACCTGCCGGCGGACTAACCGCGCCCGCGATACGGCGGCACACCCTGGTCCGGCAGCCACAGGCCCTCCGGCGGGGCGCCGCTCTGCCAGAAGACGTCGATCGGAATGCCGCCGCGGGGGTACCAGTAGCCGCCGATGCGCAGCCATTTCGCCTCCGCCGTCTCGAAGAAGCGTCGGCCGATGGCGATGGTGCAGTCCTCATGGAAGGCGCCGTGGTTGCGGAAGCTGGCCAGATAGAGCTTCAGGGACTTGCTCTCGATCAGCCAGTCGCCGGGCACATAGTCGATGACGATGTGGGCGAAGTCCGGCTGGCCGGTGACCGGGCACAGGGAGGTGAACTCCGGGGCCACGAAGCGGGTCAGGTAGGTGATGCCGGGCTGGGGATTGGGCACGCGCTCGAGCACCGCGTCCTCGGGACGGCCGGGTGTTTCGGTCTGCTGGCCGAGCTGGGTGAGATGGGTCTCTTGCATCGGCGCGATGTAGACCTCGCCTGGCCTAGGGACAAGGCCGCGACGGCGCGCTATCTACCGCTCAAACAATCGTTGGGAGAGAGACCATGGCGGGCAAGGACTTTGACGGCTTCGTAGTCGTGGTGACGGGCGGCTCGACGGGATTGGGCCGGGCCATCGCCGTCGAGGTGGCGGAACGGGGCGCAAAAGCCGTGATCGTCAACTATGCCTCCAGCAAGGACGAGGCGGCCGAGACGGTGCGGCTGGTCGAGGCGCTGGGTGCGCAGGGCATCCTGGCCCAGGGCGATGTCGCCGACGACGCGGCCTGCAAGGCCATCGTCGCCCACGCCGCGCCGTTCGGGAAGATCGACGCCCTGTTCAACAACGCCGGCATGACCAAGTTCGCCCCCAACCACAGCGACCTGGACGCCCTGCAGGCGGAAGACTTCACCCGGCTCTATTCGGTCAACGTGGTCGGCGCCTTCCAGATGGTTCGCGCCGCCCGCAGCCTGCTGGAATCGGCCCCGCAGCCGGGCGCGGTGGTCAACACCAGCTCCATCGCCGCCGTGACCGGCATCGGCAGCTCGGTGGCCTACGCCGCCTCCAAGGGGGCGATGACGACCATGACCCTGTCCCTGGCCCGGGCCCTGGCCCCGAAGATCCGGGTCAACGCCGTCTGCCCCGGCTTCATCGACACGCCCTGGTTCGGCAAGTCGATGCCGGACGACACGGTCGACCGCATGCGTCAGGGCGTCATTCGGTCAACGCCGCTGCAGGCCGCCTCGACCGCCGAGGACATCGCCGCCTCGACGGTGTTCCTCGCCTCCCCCGCCTCGCGCCATGTGACGGGCGAAACCCTGCTGGTCGACGCCGGGACCCACCTGGGATTCGCCTCGCTGTCGATGCGCTGAAGCCACGCATCCGACCTTTATGCCACAGGGGCGTGTCCTTAATGGCGCGTCAAATCGAGTCGTGGCACAAGCCGAGTTGCCTAAAAGTTGGGCGAAGGGCCCGAGCATCGCTCAAATCGGCGACAGGCCGCGTCAGCACGTCATCAAGACCGCTGCCGGGGTTAGCCGCCCGGAAACCCTTCGCTCATTCTTAGCATGACTTCCGATCGAAGAGACGGGGGCGACGCGTGGGCGCTCTGGCGCACTTCGCGCCAAACATAAAGGGGATAGACGATGAAATTCTTGAAACTGGCCCTGGTCGGCGCTGCCGCCTCCCTGGCCCTCGGCGGCGCGGCCTTCGCGCAGGACGAAGCGCCGGCGAGCGACTTCTCGTTCAGCTACAACGCCGGCGTGGCGAGCGACTACGTGTTCCGTGGTGTGAGCCAGACGGACGGCCCGCAGATCTTCGGCGGCGCTGACATTTCGAGCGGCGCGCTCTACGCGGGCGTCTGGGCGTCGAACGTTGACTTCGGCGACGACACCGATGCCGAAATCGACCTCTACGTCGGCGTGAAGCCGGAACTCGGCCCGGTGACCATGGACATCGCCGCCATCTACTACGCCTACATCGGCGAGGCCTCGGGCTCGGACTACGAGTTCGCCGAATTCAAGGTTGCCGGCTCGGTTCCGATCGGCTCGGCCACCGTCGGCACGGCCTTCTACTATTCGCCGGAATTCTTCGGCGGCACCGGCCAGGCTCTCTACTATGAAGCCAACGGCAGCTACGCGATCAACGACAAGTGGTCGGTCGGCGGCGCCATCGGCAAGCAGGAAGTCGAGAACGCCACCGACTACACCACCTGGAACTTCGGTGTCGGCTGGGCGGCCTTCGACAAGCTGGCCCTCGACCTGCGCTACCACGACAGCGACCTGAACTGCGTCACCTTCTGCGGTGAAAAGGTTGTTCTCACCCTAAAGACCACCCTCCCGTAGGGCGATCAACAAGGGACCGGTCCGCTCCTCCCTGGACCGGTCAGGATTGGCCGTCGCGACCCCTGGGGGTGGCGGCGGCCTTTTCCTTTTCCGAGCGTCGCTTTTCCTGAGGAAGGTTGGGCGCTATCGAAGGGCATGCACAGTTTCGCCCGCCTGCTTGCGCCCATCACGCCGGACCAGTTCCTCAACCAGGCCTACGGCAAGGCGCCCCTGCACATTCCGGCGCAACCGGGAGCCCGTCAGGGCATCCTGAGCTGGGATCGCTGGAACGAGATGCTGTCGGTGGCCTCCAGCTGGACCGAACCGAGGCTGAAACTCTACATCGAGGGCCGGCGGATCGCCGCCGAGCACTATTGCGACAGCATCAACACCCTGGACGGCCAGCAGCTGCGGGTGAACCCGCGCAAGGTCCGGGTCTTCCTGTCGATGGGCGCCAGCCTGGTGGCCAATGCGGTGGAAACCATGTCGCCGGAGCTGCGGGCCGTGGCGCGGTCGCTGGAAACCGCCCTGCTCGGCCTGACCAGCGCCAACGTCTACTCCTCGTTCGGCGGCAAGCGGGCCTTCAACAGCCACTACGACAGCCATGAGGTGTTCGCCTTCCACGCCGAGGGCGAGAAGGTCTGGCGCATCTACGAGGGCCGGGCCGACAACCCCCTGACCGGGCCGCCCGACCATCCCGAAATCCAGGCGCAGATGGACCGCCAGAAGGGCCGGTTGCTGCGCGAGGTGACCATGCGGCCGGGCGACCTGCTCTACATCCCGCGCGGCCAGTTCCATGACGCCCTGGCCAGCAGCGAGGCGTCCCTGCATGTGACCTTCTCGGTCGAGCCCCGCACCGCCCGCATCCTGTTCAGGGTGCTGGAGCAGGAGGCGATGAAGGATAGCGCCTTCCGCGCCTGGCTACCCGATCCGCGCGAAGATGGGGCGGCGGCGCTGAAGGCCCGGATCGGCGAGCTGGCCGACCGGCTGAAGGCCATCGCCACCAGCGATGTGGCGGTCAGCGAGGTGGCGGATCTGCAGCGATCGATCTTCGGCGAGCTCAGCGAGTATGCGCTGCCCGCCGTCGGTCCGCTGGAGGCCTATGAGACGGCGCCGCGGCCGGCGGAGGTGACGCGGACGGCCGAGGGCTGGATGTTGCGCACCCAGGCCGGACTGATTCCGCTGGAGGGGCTGCACAAGCCGATGAGCTGGATCCTCGGCCGACCGGCCTTCACCCTGCAGGAAATGGCCGCCTGGCATCCGCAGGCGGACGAGGCGGCGCTGAGGCGTCTGCTGGAGCGCCTGACGGCGGCCGGCATGGTGCGACGGAGGGCTTAAGCCCCCACGATCACGGCAATCAGCGCGGCTTGGCGTCACCGGTGCTGCGGGCGCCGTCCATGATCCGCTGAGCCTGGTCTTCGCGCTTCTGCCAGCCGTCCTTGGTGTCGCAGATCTTGCTCTTTCGGCGGGAGCCGACCACGGCCTCGCGCTTGCAGGACAGGCGGTCGGGGTCCTTCACGCCGATCTCGCCGACCGGGATGCTGCTGCGCTGCGGCGCCTTGACGTCGACGGGGGAAACGGCGGCCGACGTGGCCGGTTCGGCGGCCAGCAGGGCAAGGGCGGACATCAGGACAAGCACGGCATATGCCTCACAGGATCAAGGTGGCGGAAGCAACCATCGCAGCGTGGCAAGGTCAAGGCGCCGCTCAACCGCATTGACGGGACGGGCGACTTGGCTTCCATGCGGGTTTCGCCGCCTCAAGGAAACGTCTCAAGCATGACCTCCGCCAGCTCGCTCACGCTCGACCCCAGCCTGCAAGCCTTCGTGGAGACCGAGCTGTTGCCCGGGACCGGCGTGGCGCCGGCGGAATTCTGGGCCGGACTGGCTGGCATCCTGGCGAGCTTCAGCCCGCGCAACGCCGCCCTTCTGGCCAGGCGGGACGCCCTGCAGGAGGCCATTGATGCGCGCTGGCGCGAGCGGCGCGGCCAGCCGTTCGACGTGGCTCAGGAACGGGAGTTCCTGACGAAGATCGGCTATCTGGTTCCTGAACCGGGCGCCTTCGAGATCGTTACCGCCAACGTCGATCCGGAGATCGCCGCCCTGGCCGGTCCGCAGCTGGTGGTGCCGGTGTCCAACGCCCGCTACGCCCTCAACGCCGCCAACGCCCGCTGGGGCAGCCTCTATGACGCCCTCTACGGCACCGATGCGCTGGCGCCGCCGCTGGCGACCAAGGGTTATGATGCAGCCCGCGGGGCCGAGGTCATCGGCTATGCCCGCCGGCTGCTCGACGAGGTCGCGCCCCTCGCCGAAGGCGCTCACACCGCATCGACGTGCTACCGGATCGAAGACGGGCGCCTCGTGGTCACAACGGCCGGCGGCGAGAGCGGCCTCGCGGACCCGGCGCAGCTTGTCGGTTGGCGCGGCGAGGCGGCGGACCCCACCGGCGTGGTGCTGGTCCACAACGGCCTGCACCTTGAGATCGTCATCGACCGCGACCACAGCATCGGGCGGGACGATCCGGCCGGGGTCGCCGATGTGGTCATGGAATCGGCCCTGACCGCCATCCAGGACTGTGAGGACAGCGTCGCGGCCGTTGACGCGGAGGAGAAGGTCCAGGTCTGGCGCAACTGGCTGGGACTGATGAAGGGCGACCTGGCCGCCAGCTTCCAGAAGGGCGGCCGGACGGAGACCCGCCGTCTTGAGGACGACCGCGTTTTCACCACCGCCGGCGAGGGCACGGTCACCCTGCCCGGCCGCAGCCTGATGCTGGTGCGCAACGTCGGCCATCACATGACCAGCGACGCCGTGCTGCTGGACGGCGCCCCGGTGTTTGAAACGGTGCTGGATGCGCTGATCACGGTGACGGCGGCGCTGCATGACCTGAAGGGCGCGCGGCGTAACAGCCCCGCCGGCTCCGTCTATGTGGTCAAGCCCAAGCTGCACGGGCCGGAGGAGACGGCCCTGGCCGTGGCGCTGTTCGACGAGGTCGAGACGGTGCTGGGCCTGCCCCGCAACACCGTCAAGATCGGGGTCATGGACGAGGAGCGGCGCACCAGCGCCAACCTGGCGGCCTGTATCCACGCCGCCCGGGAGCGGATCGTCTTCATCAACACCGGCTTCCTGGATCGCACCGGCGACGAGATCCACACCGCCATGGAAGCGGGCCCGATGATCCGCAAGGAAGCCATGAAGGGCGAGGCCTGGCTCAGCGCCTACGAGAAGCGCAACGTCGAGATCGGCCTGGCCGCCGGCTTCACCGGCAAGGCCCAGATCGGCAAGGGCATGTGGGCCGCGCCCGACATGATGGCCGCCATGCTGGAGGCCAAGGTCGCTCATCCGAAGACCGGGGCCAGCACCGCCTGGGTGCCCTCCCCGACCGCCGCCACCCTTCACGCGCTGCACTATCATCGGGTCGATGTGGCCGCGGTGCGGGCCAGCCTCGACCTGTCTTCGCCGACGGGAACCGACGCGCTTCTGACGCCGCCGCTGGCGAAGTCGAACTGGAACGATGCCGACATCCAGCAGGAACTGGACAACAACATCCAGGGCCTGCTGGGCTACGTCGTCCGCTGGATCGACCAGGGCGTCGGCTGCTCCAAGGTGCCGGATATCCACGATGTCGGGCTGATGGAAGACCGCGCCACCCTGCGCATCTCCAGCCAGCACCTGGCCAACTGGCTGCATCACGGCGTCTGCACCGAAGCGCAGGTCCGGGAGACGTTCGCGCGCATGGCCCGAGTGGTCGATGCGCA
The DNA here is from genome assembly GCA_044377925.1 of Caulobacter sp. Classification (GTDB taxonomy): domain Bacteria; phylum Pseudomonadota; class Alphaproteobacteria; order Caulobacterales; family Caulobacteraceae; genus Caulobacter. The sequence continues at coordinate 31,762 of JBILYE010000001.1, forward strand.
GAACGCCGACGACCCGCTGTATGAGCCGATGGCGGGAAATGAGGGAAGCGTGGCCTGGCAGGCGGCGCTCGAGCTGGTCTTCTCGGGCCGCGCGCAGCCGAACGGCTACACCGAGCACATCCTGCACCGCCGCCGGCGGGAAAAGAAGGCGCGGAGCTAAGGCTCCGCACCTCCGTCAATCCTGAGGGGCGGCTCTAGCCGCTCGCCACCCACCGCTTCACCCGCGTGTCCAGCACGCCGAGCGGCAGGGAGCCGCCGGAGATCACGAGGTCGTGGAAGGCGCGCTGGTCGTACCTCGCGCCCATGGCGGCCCGGGCCTCGTCGCGAAGGGCGAGGATCCTGACCATGCCGACCTTGTAGGAGGTCGCCTGGCCGGGGCTGACGAAGTAGCGGCGGATCTCGGACTTGATCTTGGCGGCGGGCTGCGGCGAGTTGGCGGTGTAGAATTCCGTCGCCTGCGCCTCGCTCCAGCCCTTGGCGTGGATGCCGGTGTCGACCACCAGGCGGATGGCCCGCCAGATCTCGCGGCCCAGGCGGCCAAAGTCGCTGTAGGGGTCCGTGTAGAAGCCCATCTCCTTGGCCAGCCGCTCGACGTAGAGCCCCCAGCCCTCGATGTAGGCGCCGTAGCCCGACTGGGTGCGGAAGACCGGCAGGCCGGTCAGCTCCTGGGCGATGGAGATCTGCATGTGATGGCCGGGCCAGCCCTCATGGTAGGCGGTGCCCTCGATCTCGTAGAGCGGCGTGGCGCGGACGTCCGACAGGTGGACGTAGAACACGCCCGGCCGTGAGCCGTCGAGGGAGCCGGTGTTGTAGTGGGCGGCGCCGCCCGGCTCCTCGCGATAGGGTTCGACCCGTTTCACCACCAGCGGCGAGCGCGGCAGGCGACCGAACTGCTCGGGCAGCCGGGCCTTCATGGCGGCCAGATAGTCGTCGGCCAGCTTAAGGTAGCGAGCCCGGCCGGCGTCGTCGGGCGTGACGTAGAAGCGGTCATCGGTCTTCAGGTAGGCGAAGAAGTCCTCGAGCTTGCCGGCGAAGCCGATCCTGCCCTTGAGGGTCTCCATCTCGGCGCGGATGCGGGCAACTTCCGCCAGGCCCAGCTCGTGGATCTGGTCGGCGGTCATGTCGGTCGTGGTCTGCAGGCGCAGCATGGCGTTGTAGTAGGCTGCCCCGTCGGGCAACGAACCGGCCCCCCTGGGATCGGCGGCCGACTGTTCGCGGTCGGCGGCCAGCCAGGCGGCGAGACGGTCGTAGGCCGGTTTCATCGAGCCGGTCATGGCGTCGGCGACGGCCTTGGTCAGCGTGGCCTCACCGGCCCCGTCGATCACCCCCCTGGCCTTGAGCGCCGCAAACTTCGCCCGGGCGTCGGCGAACAGGGCGCAGTCGGGACCGGTGTCGAACGGCGCGCCGGTGGTGACACGGCGAACATCGAGGCTAGCCTGCTCATAGGAGAAGCGCGGCATGCGCACGCCCCTGGCGGCGGCGCGCCTGGCCTGGTCCAGCTGAACGTCCAGCACCCCGCCGATGGCGGCGACGCGGGCGACATAGGCCTCGGCGTCCGACGAGGTGTCGACCGGATGCATGTTGATCATGAAGTTCGGCAGACCGGTGTGGACGCCGCCGCGGGCGAAGGTGTAGCCGTGATCGCGCCAGCGCCAGTATTCCTCGGCCCGTTCCAGCTCCAGCAGCCACATGTCGTAGGAGGTCCGGGCGTCCTCGCCCAGCCTGGCCGGGTCGAACCTGCGCTTCATCGCCTTGACGCTGGCGCGGCGCCAGTCGAGGCGCTTTTTCTGGGCGGCTTCGGAGCGGTCGGTCAGCTGGTCGTACCGCTGCTTGCGGCCCAGCTGCGACAGCTGCTCGGGGTCCATGGCCAGCTCTTCCTCGAAAGCCTTGTCGAGAAAGAGGGTCAGCTCGGCGTCGAGACCTGACGCCTGGCGGGCAAGGACGGTGGTGGGAAGAAGGGCGGCCAGGCTGACGCCCAAGCCGAAGTCACGCCGGGAAAGCCGCATCCGAAGTCCTCATCGGGAGATGGTCATCGAAGCGACCCTAGGCCGGTTCGCCACCGGGGTTAAGGGTGGCGATCAGGCCTGTGGCGCAGCCGGCGACGTCCATCCGGGTCGCAGTTGCGGATGAGCCTGATAGATCTTCTCGGCAATCTGCTCATTCACGATCGTGATCGCGTCATGGACCGCTCCCCGAACAGACCGCTGGTCAGCCTCTGACAAATGGCCGGCCGCCGTTCGCGCGATGTCGCTGAGAGCCATCGTCGAACGCGCACAATCTTCCAGCAACGCCGTGGCCGCGACGACGCTCAGGTCCAGAGGTCCCGTTGATCTCATTCTTCACCACCGTTCCGGGCCCTGGCCAGGCCGGCCTGTCGAACGTCAATCGTAGGGACGGTGGGACTCGAACCCACACGCCTTGCGGCTGCGGCTTTTAAGGCCGCTGCGTCTACCATTCCGCCACGTCCCCGCCCGGCCCTGTCTAGAGGAGCGGAAGGGGATGGCAAGCAGACTACTGCTTGGCGACGATCGGCGGCTTGGTCGCGCCCTGGCCGTAGAGGGTGCTGTCCATGGTCCGTTGGGCGGCGTCCTCGCGGGCCGACCAGTCGAACGCGGTCAGGCAGACCTTCTTCGGACGGATCGCGCCGAGGACCATGGTCTTGCGACAGACAATGCGGTCGGCGTCAGGCTTGCCCGGCGCGCCGATCAGCACGTCTGCCCTTGCGCCGGCGGAAGCTCTGGTAGCGCTGGATTCAATTGCGACGGGAGCCACGGCCCCGACCATCGCGGTGACAAACGCGGTCACAAGAAGACTCATCACGGCCTCCCTTCACCCTGGATCAGACGCAGAGTTTAGGCCGAACGCCGATATCGGTAAAGTCGCGACCCGCGGAGCCGATGCCTCAGCCGCCGGGTTGTTGCCCTTTGAAATCATCGGCGCTGCCGGCGCTCCGGTTGCCCGGGTCGGTCAGCCTGTCAGCATCGTCCTTGAGCCGCTGGCGTTGGGCGATGGTCATGCAGACCTTCTGAGGCCGGTTGGAGCCGACAACATGTTCCCGCGTGCAGACGATGCGGTTCGGATCGTCCAACGCCTTCTTACTGGCTGCGGGGTCGACGAGCGGCGCGCTGGAGCCGGCCTGGGCCAGGGCGGGCGACGCAACGAGGACGAGGGCGGCGGCGATCAACGCGGTGCGCATAGAAACTCACAGGACTGCTTAAAGTGGTGGCGTCCAGACTGGCCGTCAGGCGCCCGCGCTGTCAAGAAACGTAATGTTGCCGATGCCCTCGGCCGCAAGGGCTGCCTCGAGATCGCGCCGCGCCGCCTCGACCTGCGCAAGATCGCGGCCGCGGATGACAAGCTGGCTGCCATAGCCGGCCGGCGAGAAGAAGGGATAGCTGCCCAGCGACAGGTCCGGATGGGCCCTGGCCACGGCTTCCAGAGGGGCGGCCATGGCCCCCTCCCCCGTGCCTTCGACGCGCAACGTCTGGGAAATCACCACGGCCCCGACCCGCAGGCGCGGACCCACATCCTCCAGCATGCCGCGCATGATCGACGGCACCCCGGCCAGGACGAAGACGTTGCCGATCTGGAAGCCGGGCGGGCCCTGCACCGGGTTCTTCACCAGGCTGCCGCCCTCGGGCACCCGCGCCATGCGCCGGCGGGCCGCGTTCAGCTCGCCGCCCCAGCGGCTGCTCATCATGGCGATGATCTCGGGATGTTCGTAGAGGGCGACGCCGAAGGCCTTGGCGACGCAGTCGGCGGTGATGTCATCGTGTGTCGGGCCGATGCCGCCGGTGGTGATCAGATAGTCGTAGCGCCCGCGCAGATGATTCACCGCCGCCACGATCTCGGCCTCGTCGTCGGCCACGACCCGCGCCTCGGCCAGGTCGACGCCGTACTGGGCGATGTAGCGGGCGATTGAATTGAGGTTTGTGTCCTGGGTCCGCCCCGACAGAATTTCGTCTCCGATGATGAGGACCGCCGCCGTCACCCGTTCCTGGCTCGCCATAGAGGCCGTCCTTCCCTACATCGCTGATCCCGTCGATCTAGAGCGCCCATGCACCTGCCTCAACCCTTAAGCCGCGGCCGATTGGTCAGCCGCTACAAACGCTTCTTCGCCGACGTCATTCTCGATGACGGACGGGCGGTGACGGCGCACGTCCCGAACCCGGGCGCCATGCTGGGCCTGAAGGACGAAGGCATGGGAGTCTGGCTGTCGTGGAGCGGCGATCCAAAGCGCAAGCTGCCCTGGACCCTGCAGCTGGTGGAGGCGGACGGCGGGCTGGTCGGCGTCAACACCATGAACCCCAACCGGCTGGTCGCCGAGGCGCTGGCCAAGGGTGCGATCCCGGAACTGGCCGGCTATGCCCAGCTGCGCCCCGAGGTGAAGTACGGCGAAGCCAGCCGCATCGACTTCCTGCTGACGGATCCTGAGCGCCCGGCCTGCTGGCTGGAGGTCAAGAACTGCCACTATCGGCGCGAGGGGACGCTGGCCGAGTTCCCCGACTGCGTGGCGGCCCGCAGCGCCAGGCATCTGCGTGAGCTTGAGGCCATGGTCGCCAAGGGCGACCGGGCGGTGGTGCTGTTCGCGGTCCAGCGTACCGATTGCGACGCCTTCAGCGCCTGCCATGACCTCGACCCGGTGTTCGCCGCCGCCCTGGACCATGCCGCCGACGCAGGGGTCGAGGTGCTGGTCTATGCCTGCGACATGGGGACCGACGCCATCGAGATCGCCCGCCGGATCGCCTGGCGGCGCTGACACCCTCGCCCGGCTCTCGATCATCGGTTAGGCTCGCCACCCGACGACACCGACACCGGGGTGAGCATGGCCAGTTACCGCGAGCGCCTGACGGCCGATCTGGACCGGTGGATCGCCGCCGGCCTGACCCCCGCCGAGAACCGCCAGGCGATGCTGGACATGGCCGTCGAGCCGCGGCGGCTGGACGCGGCGACGGCGCTGGCGCTGGTCGGGGTGGTGTTCATGGGTGCGGCGGTGATCGCCTTCGTGGCCGCCAACTGGGATGGAATTCCACGCATCGGCCGGTTCGCCATCCTGATCACCGCCTTCCTGGGCGCGGCCGGGGCCGGGGCCTGGACCGGCTCCAGGGGGCGGCCGAACGCCGCCAATGGACTGCTGACCCTGGCTGCGGCGTTGTTCGCCGCCTCCATCGGCCTGACCGGGCAGATCTTTGACATCGCCGGCGATCCAAAGACCGCCCTGCTCGGCGCGGCCGCCGGTGCGGTGCTGCTGGCTCTGGTCGGACGGTCCAGCGGCGCGTTGATCGCCGCCCTGCTCTTCGTCGGCATGGCCGATTTCTTGCCCCCCCAGAGCTACTGGCTGGCGCCGGCGGCTGTCGTCGGGGTCGCGGTGGCCTGGCTGTGGCGCTCGGTTCCCGCCGCGCACGCAGCCGGGCTGGCGTTCGCCGTCGGAGTCTGGCTGGCCGCCGACCGCCTGACACCGGACGGCATCAACCAGGCCGTGCCCGGCCTGGCGGCCAGCGCCGTACTGGCCGCTGCCGCCTTCATCGCCAGCACCCGGCGGGATGAGGGCCGGCAGGAGGCGACCATTCTTTACGGCTGGTGGGTGTGGGCAGCGCTGGCCGCCTTCGCGAGTGTCGCGGTCTGGAATGCAGGCGATACCGTCAAGGTCATCCACCGCATCGCCTGGTTGCTGATCAGTGGGGCGGTGCTGGCGCTGGGCCGCCACGACCGCCATGCCCTGGTTACAGCGGCCGGGGTCGTGTCGCTTATGGCGGCGGTGGCTGCGGTGCTCTTCGATCTTGGGCTGGACCTGGTCTACGCGGCCGTGGTGTTCGGGGCCGCGGCCGTGCTGGTGCTCGGCGCCGGCTGGTTGCTTCGCCGGAGGAGCACGCCATGAGCCGCCTTCGCCCCTGGCTGATCGTCGGCGCGGCCGTGCTGATGGCCGGCGCCCTGGTCTGGCTGATCCTCTCCGAGCACCGCGCCCGAGCGGAGGGGACGCAAGTGGCCCTGGTGCTGGAGGGCGTGGACCCGCGCAGCTTGCTCAGCGGGCACTACGTGCAGCTTGAGATGCGGGACACGCTGCCGACCGGCGCCCCATGTCCGAAGAACCTTGATCCACCTGCCGTCGGCCCAGGACGCTGGGTGGCCCTGAAAAGCGAGAACGGGCGGGGCCGTGTGGTCGGGGCGACCGACAGCCTTGACGCCGCCAGGCGCCTGGCGCCGATTGCCGTGCGCGGAACGGCCCGCTGCTTCGACCTCAACGGCGACCGGGCCGTTGTTTGGCTGGACATCGGCCTCGACCGCTTCCACGCCTCACAGAAAGAGGCAGAGGCGATCGAGGCGGCGCTGCGCGCCTCACGCTCCGAAACGCCGACCGCCTTCGCCCTGGTCTCGGTCGGCCGCGATGGCCGGGCGAGACTGCTCGGCATCGAGGTCGAGGGCCGTCGCATCCTGCTGGACTGGTTCGCGCCGGCCCGCTGACGGTTTTCACCGAACGCCGGCCGTGCTATCGCCCGCCCCGGTCGGCAGTTCACCAAGGCGTCGCTGTCCCATCCGGGAAGCTAAACCTGCCACTTCGCCTCTCTTCGTCACCCGCTTGTCCCGTGCCGAAGTCGTAAGTCAGCGACCACGACCGATCCCCCGCGGATCGCCTCGGCACGACGAGGATGAGTGATGAGAGACGTGCTTCCCTTTTCGGCGCCCGACATTTCGGCGCTGGCCAGGACCCTGAGCCGCGAGATCAGCGCGCTCAATACCCCGCCCGGCCATGTCCAACTTCTCAATATCCTGGCCCGCGCCGCCGGTCACAGGAACTACCAGGCCCTGAAGGCCCAGCATGACGCCGGCCGGAGGCTCGCCACGCCGGTGACCGCCGAGCCGGTCGACAACCGCGTGGTCGAGCGGACGGCGCGCTACTTCAACGCCGACGGCAAGCTGGCCAGCTGGCCCTCGAAGGTCAGCCAGCAGCGCCTGTGCCTGTGGGTGATGTGGTCGCGGCTGCCGGCCGAGACGCCACTGAACGAGCGCCAGATCAGCGAGCGGCTGAAGGCCGAGCACCTGTTCGGCGACCCGGCCATCCTGCGCCGCGACATGGTCGGGCAGGACATGCTGAGCCGCACCGACGACGGCAGCGTCTATCGCCGCAATGAAAGACGCCCGCCAGCTGAAGCCCTGGCGCTGATCCGGGCCGTCAGCCGGCGTTAGAGCGTCGGGACCGGCATGATCGCCATCACCTCGCCGCCCTCGCCGGGGAAGATGGAAAAGTGCGGATGGTCGATGAACAGGCGGGGCGTGTTTGCTGAACGGCTGGAGCCGGCCAAGGCGTTTGCTCGGGTCGAGCGATCACCCGCGGGCGCCGCTCCGTCGACCAGGCCTCGCCCTTGTGGAACAGGTCGATGCCCCCCTTGACGACAATCTGAACTTTTCGTGCGCGGCCCACTCTTGCTACAATTTGAAGTTATTGGGGAAATGAGTTGAAACAGACCGGCTGAGGGCCTTGGCGAATCGCCGATGCCTCAAGGCCGTGACCGCGGGTCCTAGGGAGGCGTCCGAGTTGATCGAACTGTTGCCGTCGGCGCTGGCCGTCGCCCTGCTGCTGAGCTTCGCCGAAGGACAGCACCGGCCGGTTCCGGCTGTCGCGCCGCCGGCCGCCACCTCCGCGATGCCGATCCCTTACGCTTCGGCGTCGACCCCGGCCCAGACCCTGTCTTCCGCCCTCGAAGCGGTGCGCCGCAAGGACCTGAACGGCGCGCGCGCGCTCCAGGCCACGCTGAGCGATCCGGTGGCGCGGCGGGTGATCGACTGGGCGATCATCGATGTTCTCGGCAAGGCCCTGGGCGAGGCGGAGCTGTCACGGGCGGTCAATGATTTCGCTGGCTGGCCACGTCCGGAGGGGCGTCTGGAGGCCCTTCGGGCAGCCCAGGACGCGGCCACGCCGGCCGGCCCGGTGCCCTACAGCGCGGTTGCCGGAACGACGGGCGGCGGCGGCGGCTTCAACGCCCTTCGCCTGCGGATGAACGACGCCCTCAAGAGTCGGGACGGGGCGTCCGCCTATCGCATCATCAGCGGTCACAGCCTGCGGCCGGGCAGCGTCGACTATGCCGAGGCCGAGTCCTACGCCGGCTGGCTGGCGCTCAACAAGCTGCGTGACCCGCGCCTGGCCGACATGCATTTCCTGCGCCTGGAGCAGAACGTCAAAAGTCCGGTCAGCAAGGCGCGCGCCGCCTACTGGCGCGGGCGGTCGGCCGAAGCCATGGGCGATTCCGCCCGGGCCCGGGCCTTCTATGAGCAGGGCGCGGAGCACACGACGACCTTCTACGGCCAGCTGTCGGCCGAGAAGGCCGGCCGCACCACCCTGGTGCTGACCCCCGATCCACGGCCGGCGGCCGGCGATCTGGCCGACTTCGAGACGGGCGAGCTGGTGCGGGCCCTGCGCCTGCTGTCGGCGGCCGGTGAGCGCAGCCTGGTGCGGGTGTTCGGCCTCTACATGGGCGAGACGGTCGAGACGCAGGTCGAGCTGGCCATGCTGGTCGACACACTGCGCGGGCTGGGCGAACAGGAAGTGTCGCTGATCGCCTATCGCCGGGGCGCCCAACGGGGCCTGATCCTGCATGAACGGGGCTATCCCCTGCTGACCCCTCCGCCAGTCTATGGCGGCGCGGAGGACGCCTTCGTGCTGGCCATCGTGCGCCAGGAAAGCCAGTTCGACCCCCGCGTTCGCAGCCACGCCGACGCCCGGGGCATGATGCAGCTGCTGCCCAGCACCGCCCGCGCCACGGCCAGCCGCGTGGGCCTCACCTGGCAGCCCGAACGCCTGTGGGAGCCGAACTACAATATGCAGCTGGGCTCGGGGTACCTGGGCCAGATGGTCTCCAACCTCGGCGGCAGCTACGTGATGGCGGCGGCCGGCTACAACGCCGGGCCGGGCCGGCCGGTGGCCTGGGTGCAGTTCTGCGGCGATCCGCGCGACCCGGCCGGTGATCCGCTCGACTTCCTCGAATGCATCCCGTTCGCCGAGACCCGCACCTACGTGATGAACGTGCTGTCCAACGTTCAGGTCTACCGGGCCCGGTTGAACCACGGCCACGCGCCCCTGACCCTGGCCAGCGACATCCGCCGGGGGGTCAAGCCGACGCCAAACCTGCCCAAGGGGCCGCAACCCTACGTGCCGGACGGGCCGCAGCCTTACGTGGCCGATCCGACGGCCAGCCGGTAAACCCGCCGCCTGGCGCCCCGCGCATTGAACTTCCGTGCTATGATTGCGACATAGGGCTCTCAACGCTCGCCTGATTTGTCGCCAGCTGGCGGCCCCGGACCGGACTGCCATGACCTATTCCGTCGACGACGACATCCAATACGAGACCCGCACGGGCGAGATCAAGATCCACGGGGCCGAGGGCTTCGAGGGCATGCGCAAGGCCGGCCTGCTGGCCGCCGAATGCTTGGACATGCTGATCCCGCACGTCGTGCCGGGCGTGCTGACCTCGCATCTGGACGACCTGGCCCGGAACTTTGTCCTCGAGCGCGGCGGCCTGCCCGCCTGCCTGTTCTACAGGGGCTATGGCCACACGGTCTGTATCTCGCGCAACCATGTGGTCTGTCACGGCATCCCCGGCGACTGGGCCCTGCGCGAGGGCGACATCGTCAACATCGACGTCACCGTTATCGTCGACGGCTGGCACGGCGACACCAGCCGCATGTACGGCGTCGGCAGTGTACCGGCCCGGGCGCGGCGCCTGGTCGATATCACCTATGAAGGCCTGCGCCTGGGCCTTGAGGCCATCAAGCCGGGCGCCACGCTCGGCGACGTCGGCCACGCCATCCAGAAGTACGTCGAGGGCCAGCGCTGCTCGGTGGTCCGCGATTTCTGCGGCCATGGCCTGGGCCGCGTCTTCCACGACAGCCCCAACGTCGTGCACTTCGGCCGGCCCGGCACTGGGCCGCTTCTGAAGCCCGGCATGTTCTTCACCATCGAGCCGATGGTGAACCTCGGCAAACCGCAGGTTAAGGTGCTGAGCGACGGCTGGACCGCCGTGACCCGCGACAAGTCGCTGTCCGCCCAGTGCGAGCACAGCTGCGGCGTCAAGGACGACGGCACGATCGAGATCTTCACCGCCTCGCCGACCGACCAGTTCAAGCCGGAGATCCAGGGCGACTGACCGTCAGTCCGGCGAGAAGAGGTAATATTCCTCAAGCCGACCATCGTCGGCGCGGAACATGATCAGGACCAACGTCCGGTCCGCCCAGCCGATTTCATGGATGCTGCCGTCGAAGCCGGCCCAGGGCCCGTGCGTCATCAGGTCGAATCGCGCCGGCGGGCCCAAGGCGGTCAGGCTCGACGTCAGGTCGGCGCGCGTCCGGGCCGTGAAATAGCTCAACCCGTCAGGGGTAAAGCGCGCCTCCTCCAGACGCCCCGCCGCCAGATCATCGAAGATTCGCCGCGCCAGCTCCGTGGTCTCGGCATGCACCGGCCTGGCCCGCGGAGGAACGGCGGCAGCCGGTGTGACCGGCGCGGGTATCGGGCCGAGGAGCATCGTCTGCAGGCCCTCGGCAACCTCGTTGGAGGCCCCGCCGTAGTCGGCATTGACCAGCACGACGATGGCCAGGCCGTCGTCCGGGTAAACCCGGTTCTGGGCGACAAACCCCATCGAGGCGCCGTCGTGCGAAATCACCCGGTGGCCATTGGCGTCGCCGACATAGACCCCCAGGCCGTAGCCTGAGCCCGAGCCGTCCGTGAGCCTGGCTTCGGCCTGCTGGGCGGCATATCCGCCCGGCGAAAGCAGCCGCTTCCGCAACATGCCCAGGTCCCAGCGGGCCAGGTCCTCGGCCGTCATCGACAGCCCGCCGGCCCCGAAGGTCCAGCCCTGCGGAACAACTTCCGCCCGCCGGTTCGGCCCCAGGAGCACGCGGGTGTAGCCAGCCGCATCGCCCCCTTCAGGCCGGGGCGGTCCGAAGCGGGCCGAGGTCATGCCCAGCGGGCGGAACAGTCGCTCCTCCAGCAAGGCGCCCAGGGGCCGCCCCTCGACCACCTCCACAATCCGGCCGGCCAGGACGTAGTTGGTATTGCTGTACTGCCACTGCGCGCCGGGCTCGAAGCCGAGCGGGGCGCGGCCCCAACGATCGACGATGGCCTGCGGTGCGGTGTCCTGGCGCATCGATGGTGGCAGGAAATCTACGCGCCAGTAGTTCACGTAACCGCTGATCTGCGACAGGAGCTGGCGCACCGTAATCCGGTCGCCGGCGGTGACCCCGGGCAGGTACCGGCCCACCGGATCGTCAAGCCCGACCCGCCCCTCGTCGACCAGCTTGAGCAACAGGGTGGCGGTGAACTGCTTGGAGACCGAACCGATATCGTACCGGGCCTTCGTATCCGCCGCCCGCGTCGGCTCCAGTTCAGCCTGGCCATAGGCCTTCACGTAGGCCAGCTCGCCGCCGCGCACGACAGCGACCGAGACGGACGGAACCTTCGACCTTGCGAGCGCCGCCTCCACCAGGGCGTCGGCCTGCCGTTGCTCGTCCGCCGTGAACGGCTGGGCCGAAGCCATCAATGGCCAGCCCAGGACCAGCAACAGAATTGGGAGCACGAACCGCATGCGGCCATGGGGCGTAGCGGCTACGCCGCTGTCAACCAGGTTGAGGCTTGCCAAACCGGAACAATTGCGGAACATTGTTTCGCATGCGTCCCGCCGCCCGCCTCGAAGACATAGCCGCCGCCCCGCTGCTTTGGGCGGATTTCACGCCATCGGACGCCCCGACGCCAGAGCCCGAGGTCAGCCTCAACGCAGGCCATCGCGAACGCCTGCGCACGCGCGCTCGAAAGGGCGGTCTGGCCGCCCTGCCGGACTATGAGCTGCTGGAATTCTTCCTCTTCCGGTCGATCCCGCAGGGGGATGTGAAGCCACGCGCCAAGGCGCTGCTGACACGGTTCGGCAGTCTTGCGGCTGTCCTTGCCGCCTCGGTCGAGGACCTCTGCACGGTCAAGGGCATCGGTCCGGCCGTCGCGCTGGACCTTGCGGCGATGCACGAAGCGACCCTGCGGGTTCACCGCGAACCGGTGGTCAGGCGCACGGTCATCTCGTCCTGGACCGCCCTGCTGGCCTACGTGAAGCTGGCCCTGGCGCATGAGCCGCGCGAGCAGTTCCGGGTGCTGTTCCTCGACAAGAAGAACCAGCTGATCGCCGACGAAGTGCAGAACCACGGCACCGTCGATCACGCCCCCGTCTATCCGCGCGAGGTCATGCGCCGGGCGCTGGAGCTGTCGTCCAGCAATGTCATCCTGGTCCACAACCACCCCAGCGGCGACCCGACCCCCAGCCACGCCGACATCGACATGACCCGCCAGATCGTCGAGGCGGGACGCACCCTGCGGATCGGCGTGCATGATCATCTGGTGGTGGGCCGCGAAGGTGTGGCAAGCTTCCGGTCATTGGGACTGATGTGATGGAAACGGCTATGGCGATGCGAACGCTTTCGACAGATCTACCGTCGGAACTGGCGGACAAAATCGCCAAACTGGCCACCAGCCTGGACCGGTCGGCAGAAGGAATCGTCGCGGAGGCCTTGGCCGAATGGGTGGACCGGCAGGAACGGGATCACACACTGACGCTTGAGGGCCTGGCGGATGTGGACGCCGGCCGACTGTTGGATCATGAGGACATCGGGGTCTGGATCGCCTCCATGGGCGGTCGCCCGGCGTCTTGAGGCTTCGGTGGACCGCTAGCGCTCTCGCCGATCTTGCGCGGCTCCATCGCTTTCTTGCGCCCGTGAACCCGCGAGCAGCGCTTGCTGTTCTCGAAAGACTCTCCGAGGCGCCGACGGTTCTTCTCGATCACCCCCGCATGGGACGTCGCCTACGACGCTACGCCGACCGCGAGGTTCGCAGCTTGATCGTTGGAGACTATGAAATTCGCTATGAGCTACGACCGGATGAGATCATCGTCGTTCGCATCTGGCACGGTCGTGAGGACCGTTAGGCTCGCATCGGGAGCACACCACCATGATCCTCGCCCTACTCGCGGCCACCCTGCTCTATGGCCAGCATACCTCCGATGCGCCGCCAGCCGCCTGCGACGCCAATCTGCAGGTCTGCCCGATCATCGACCCCGCCACCGGCCTGCCCAAGGTCTGGCCGGTCGATATCCAGGGCTTCCAGGACGACGTCGAGACCTGCGTCCACTTCGCCGGCGAAGAGCCCTATGACGCCGCCCGCCGGCGCCAGATCGAAGTGGCGATCCGGCGCCATTGCGATGGGTCGGCCCGGGCGCTCCCACGCCTTCTCAAACGCTATGAGAAGGCGCCGGAGGCCCTGGCCCGGATCAGGGCGATCCAGGCCTTCCGCGAGGCCAGCCTCTGAACCCGGCTACTTCGCCGGGTTGATCAGGTACTTCTCGCCCGTCGCCTTGCGGCTGTAGGCCTTCAGGGTGTCGGGGTTCAGCGCCTCGGCCAGGGACAGTTCGGCCGTGTAGTGGCTGGCGAAGGTGGTCTTCAGCTCGGCGGCGACACGGGCCCGCAGGCGGCCCATGACCTCGGGGCCGGCCTTCTGCAGGAAGTAGGTCAACAGATAGCCGCCCATGCCCCAGGACAGGCCGACGTTGCGGGGAATCTCGGTCGGACGCAGGTCCAGGCCGCCGTAGACATAGACCTGCTTGTGGGTGGCGCTGCCATAGCGGCTGTAGGTGGTGGCCGTGCGGTTCAGCGCCACTTCCATGGCCGCCAGAATGTCGCCGGCCAGCGGGCCGCCGCCGATGGCGTCGAAGCCGAGGGTGGCGCCGGTCTCGGCCAGGGCGTCGACGAGGTCCGCCTTGAAGCTGGGCGTGGTGCTGTCCAGGACGTACTTGGCGCCGAGATCCTTGAGGATTTTCACCTGTTCGGCGCTGCGCACGATGTTGACCAGCGGAACACCGTCAGCCTGACAGATCTTGACCAGCATCTGGCCGAGGTTGGAGGCCGCGGCGGTGTGGACCAGGGCCTTGTGGCCTTCCATCCGCATGGTCTCGGGGAAGGACAGCGCTGTCAGCGGATTGACGAAGCAGGAGGCGCCGTCGGCGGCCGTCGCATCGTCCGGCAGCGGCAGGCAGGCGGCGGCCGGGGCGATCTTGTGGGTGGCGTACATCGAGCCGCCGAGCGCCGCGACCTTCTTGCCGAGCAGGGCTTCCGCCCCTGCCCCGGCCGCGATCACCGTGCCGGCGCCCTCGTTGCCGACCGCCATCGACTCGTCGAGACGGGCGGCGACCATCGCCATCCGCTCGGGCGGTATGCTGACGGTCAGGGTCGGGCGGTCGGCGGTTCCGCCGGCCACCAGGGTCGAAAGATCGGCCGGACCCGTCAGCAGTCCGAGGTCCGACGGATTGATCGGCGAGCCCTCGACGCGGATCAGCACCTGACCGGCCTCCGGTTGGGGAACCGACACCTCCTCCAGCGACAGCTCCAGCTTGCCGTCCGAGGTAATCTTCGAGCGCAGTTCCAGACCCGTGGTCATCATCGTCTCTCCCGTGATGGTGTCTTGTTTCAGGCTTCGGCCAGCCAGGCCAGGTATTCGGGCGTTTGCAGCAGGGCTTCGACGTAACGCTGGGCCCGGCCGTCGTCGCCGCAGATTTTCAGGTCGATGCCATAGCTTTCAAAGCGCGTGGCGACCGGGGTGAAGAAGGCGTCGGCGATCGACCAGCCGCCCAGCAGGAACGGCCCGCCGGAGCGGTCCAGCAGACCCAGCCAAAGCTCG